>PXQN01000017.1 GCA_003021305.1 Halobacteriales archaeon QH_10_67_22
AGCATCTCCGCAAAGAGATGCACACCACCCTGAAACGACTCCAAGAGCGAGACGCCGCCGAGTGGCGGATAGACGAGCGATTCGACCACTATCAGAACGCACTCACCGATATTGTGGAGAAGGCGTCTCGGCAGGCTGTTGAGTACGCCCGGCAATTCGAGAAGCCGGTGCTGGTACTGGAAGACTTGACGTACATCCGCGAGTCGCTGGACTGTGGGAAATTCATGAACCGGCGACTCCACGCATGGGCGTTCGCCCGATTGCAGGACCGTATCGAGGACAAAGCGACCGAAGCTGGAATCCCAACAACGTACGTCAATGCGGCGTATACGTCCCAGACCTGCCACGAGTGCGGGCACATCGGCTATCGAGACAGTGGCGGAGAGTTCCACTGTACGTACGAGAAGTGCCACATCACGACGTTCGAGGGTGACGTAAACGGCGCAATCAACATCGCACAGCGGGCAGACCCGTGGGGAGAGAGCGTGCCGCTGAAACCGGCAGGCAATGACTCGCCTCGGGATGGGAGTGCCTGTGACAGCACCACGACCCACACTGAGCAGAGCCAACCAGAGCAGATGACGCTCAGTGAGTTCGGGTCGAAACCCACTGCCAGCGATTAGCTGGTATTCCCACGCAGGGAAGCCGCGCCGTCGTCGGGCGACGCCCGACTGCCTGAGGGACGGAGTCCCTCTCTGTTCACGGCGCGGAGGATGTCACAGAGGAAGCGATCGACGACGAGATGCTCCAAGGGATCGCTGCCGAACACGGTGGTATGGCCGACGACGACTTCCCGATGATGCTCGACGTGGAGAGTGAAGACCGGTTCCTCGACCTGTACGCCCACCTGCTCGTCTACGTCAACGATCGATTCGACGTAGTCGAGGATATCGAGACAGTCGACGATTCTGAACTCTCTCGTGCATCGGATCGCCTCGCCGCGAGGGTTTATCTCCGATACCGGGCCCAAATCAGTGTATATGGACGAGACGCGACATGGCGGTTTTATTCCGACCACCGTCCTGCGAGACACCCGCGAACAGCAGCCCTGGACGTTCGACGGGTGTGGGGTCGAGACGCACGACGTGACCCTCTCGACGGGGGACTACGCCGTCCCGACTGATTGTACGCACGACTCGGCATCGGACACGTACCACCCACAGTTCGCGGTCGAACGCAAATCCGGACACGATTTCCTCACGACAGTCACGTGGGAACGGGACCGTTTCACCGCCGAACTACAGCGGGCAGTCGAGTGGCCACGGCCGCTTGCGGTCGTCGTCGAGACGTCCTGGCAAACGCTCCTTCGCAACCGGGGCTGTATGCGGCGGCGGGATATCCATCCGAACCAGATCGTCGGGACGCTCTCGGCGTGGACTCGTCACTACAACGTCGCGTTCCGTTTCGTCGAGTCCCGCCGACGAGCCGAGCTGTGTGCGTTCCTCCTCCTCGTCCGGCACAGTCTGTTACAACGACGTGAGCAGAACTGACAGATACTCCCGGGCAGCGTCTACCCCGTGCCCCGCGAGATCTGCGACCTCACCCGCTGTCGCGGGACTCTCCAGTCCGAGGACGGTACCGAAGAAGTCGTCTCCAGTGCGGTCCCCGGAAACGAGTTCCTCTGGAGGAATGAGAGCGTCGAAATCCGGCATATCCCGGCGCTCGTCGGTGTCTGCTTCCAGTTCGGGGCGAGGTTCTTCCATAGCGGACGTACGATTTTAAACGGAATATCCACTCGGACACGAACCGGGCAACAGTCTCGTCGCCTGTCGGCGCGTCATACGGTCGTGCGTAACTGATTTCCGCAGTGTCGGTTCGGATCGGCGTTTCGGACCACGGGGACGGTCGTCTGTTTCGTGGGCAGAAAAAGAATTACGCACGACCGTATCAATCGGTCGGTTTCGCACGGAGTTCGGGAAAGTACCGGCCGTGGAAGTCGAAAGGCACCGCGTGGGGGAGGGTCGCCCGTGCGCGCTCGGCGAACGTCTCCCCGTCGAGGACGACCAGTCGCGACCGGTCGGCCCCGGCGTCGAGCGCGACGGTCAGGACGACGCCGGCGTCCTCGCTGTCGCCGTCCGGCGCCGGGACGAACAACGGTTCGCCGAAGTAGTCGCCGCCGGGGTCGGCCTCCGTGACCGTGCCGGTCTCGACGTCGTATTTCATCACTGCGCGTGCCCAGCCCCTGACGGGCTGGTCCATGCTCATCGCGTACGCGTACCGGTGCTCGCGACACCACCGCGTCGGCGACACTGTCGGGAGTGCCGTCCCGTCGTCGTACTGTCGTTCGCGCTCGACGGTCGCCTCCCCGGTGCGGTAGCGGCCGGTCCCGCGTCGGCCACCCAGGTCGACGGTGAACCGTTCCAGACGGCCGGCCAGCGTGTCGAGGTCGCCTCCACGGACCGTATCGAGGTACAGCGAGTCGATCGACGTCGTATCGGGCACCGTTTCCAGGTCGAAGACGACCTCGGAACCGCCGGCACGCTCGAAGGCGTTGACGTGGTGGAACCCGAACACCACGTCGGTCACTGGTTCGGCGAGTACCTCACCGGTCGTCCGGTTGAGGACGACCACGCGGGTGCCACGGTCGGGTTCCCACTCGAACTGTTCGATGAAGGGGGCCTGCCGGCCCGGCCGGAGGAAGCGAAGCGGGTCCAGTCGGAGCGGGAACTCCGTCAGGACGACGTAGTGGGGCGTGAGCGCGAAACTGTGCATGTAGGCCGGTTTCTCCGTCGGGACGCTCCCGATGTGGTGGCGCTCGCCGTCGGCCCCCAGCGCGTGGACGTGGTACTGGCTGGTCCGACCGAACGCGGTCGCTACGTTGACGAGGACGCCCGTCGTGGGGTCGCGTTTCAGGTGGGCACAGGCCAGTTGCCCGCTCGGTGCCGACCCGTCGTACTGGTCGTGGCCCAGCGTCGCGAGCGTGTTGGGGTCCAGTTCGACGCGCCGGGGGGACTCGGTCAGGGCGAGATACGCGTCGCCGACTCGCTCGACGACGATGTTCGCGTTGTCGTAAGGTGCGGTGAGAAAGCCCGCCAGCCGCGAGCGCAGCGTCGTCTCGCCGGTGGCAAAGCCCCCTTCGAACTCGCCGTCGCGGGCAGCCTCGTAGGCCTCTGTCCGGAGAAACCGGTTGCGGTAGTGGAGGGCGTCGCCGTCGCCGCCGCGGGCGCGGTTCCCGGGGTCGAAGGTGAACCGGTAGACCATCGCGAGGCCGTCGAACCAGTGGTCGACGCTGCTCCCGCCGGGAACCGAAAAGGCGCCGGGGCCGTTGCGGAGGAGACTACCCGTCAGCCAGTCCGGGAGCGAACCCTCGACGGTGAGCGTCTGTGCCGTCTCCTCGTGGAGCGAGTGAAAACCGGGCTGGGTTCCCATCGTCGGTGGCAGGGCCGCCGCCGACTAAGTACTCCCGGCGGTCACGTGGTCGTGCCCACGTAACAGACGACCGTCCCCGTGGTCCGAAACGCCGATCCGAACCGACACTGCAGAAATTAGTTACGCACGACCGTATGAGACGACGCCCGAGGGACCGAACAGCCGAAACGGTGGGCTTTTGCTCGCGCCCGGCGGCCTCCCGGACATGACCGAAGACGACCGCGACTCCGGCGGGGACCCCGCTCAGCAAGGGACCGACGACAGTGCGAACGACGACGAGGCGGGACTGACCTACGCGGCGGCGGGCGTCGACATCGCCGGCCAGGAGGCCGCGACGGCAGCGCTGGTCGGCGCGGCCGGCGAGTTCGAGGGCGACTTCGCCGGGTTGCTCGACATCGGGGACCGCTACCTGGCGCTTGCGGCAGACGGCGTCGGCACCAAACTCCTGGTCGCCGAAGCCATCGACGACTACTCGACCATCGGCATCGACTGTGTCGCGATGAACGCAAACGACCTCGTCGCGGCGGGGGTCGACCCGGTCGCGTTCGTCGACTACCTCGCCGTCGAAGAACCCGACGACGAGACGGCCGAACAGATCGGCGAAGGGTTGCGCGTCGGCGCCGAGCGGGCGGGGGTCGCGTTGGTCGGCGGCGAGACGGCCGTCATGCCCGACGTCATCAGGGGGCTGGACATCGCGGGAACGTGTGCCGGCCTCGCACCCAAAGACGGTGTTTTTGCCGGGGTGGCCGAGCCCGGCGACGCGGTCGTCGGCTGGCCGTCTTCGGGCATCCACTCGAACGGGCTGACGCTGGCCCGGGAGGCCGTCACCCGCGACCACGAGTACACCGACCCGTTCCCGCCGGATCCCGACCGCACCGTCGGCGAGGAACTGCTGGAACCGACGCGGATCTACAGCGAGGTACTGGCGCCGCTGCGCGACCATGACGCCCGTGCGGCGGCCCACGTCACCGGCGGCGGCTGGACGAACCTCGCCCGGATGGGTGAGCACCGCTACGAGGTCACCGACCCGTTCGACGCCCAGCCCGTCTTCGGGTTCGTCAAGCGGGAGGGCGACGTCGCCGACCGGGAGATGCACCGCACGTTCAACATGGGCACCGGGTTCGTGGCCGCCGTCCCGGAAGACGACGCCGAGGCCGTCGCGGCAGCGACCGACGACGGCCGGGTCATCGGCCACGTCGAAGAGAGGGAGGGCGAGGGCGTGGTGTCGGTGCGCGGGCTGGAGCTATCGTAGGAACCGCGGGCGAGGCGGGGTGTTCGGTCGGAGCGGATCCGGCGGGCATTGCTCGTCTGGCGTTGCCAGTCGTACGCAGCGAGGACCCACGCAGCGACCGCAAGCGCTTTGAGGCAGCCATCGAAACGACCGGGGGATGACCCAGAGTCGACGCCGGGTGCTGAAACGCGGGAGCGCGGTGATCGGAACAGTCTCGCTGGTCGGCTGTCTCGGTGGTGGTACCGGGACCGACGCCGGCACAGGGACCGAACGTGCGACGGTGGAGGGGAGCGGCGGGTCGACTGCGGGTGACGGGGAGTCGACGGCGACTGCCGCGACGACAGGGACAGAACCGCCGGCGAGCGAGCGGCCGGCGACAGACGTAGCGGGGTACACGGAGTGGTTGCCCGTCCCGTCGGCCGTCGAGTTCGTCCCGGAGACTGGGTACGCGTTCCGGGCGACTGCGCCGGCACAGATCGTCGAACTGGCCGACGCGCTCGGTCAGGGTGTGACCGAGCCGCTCACCAGAGAGATCCAGGTCCCCGGCATGGAGACGCTGGCCGACGCGACGACCGTCGTCCAGTTGCTCCGGTCGGCGTTCGTCTACGAGGCGGCGGTCGACCCCGATGCCGTCGAGCGCGGGTTCGAGGACCTCGGGTTCACCGCCGTCGACACCTACCGCGACTTCACGGTCCTCACACCGGATTCGAGCGACGACACCCGGGCCGCCGCCGTCGGCGACGGCGTGGTCCTCACCGTCGGGCGCTTCGCCAGCAGCGACGACGTCGCCAAGCGGCCGGCGGTCGAGACGATCATCGACGCGAAGGCCGGCACTGCCGAGCGGTACACGGATGCGGTTCCCGACTGTGGCCACCTCGCCGACGCGCTGGGACACGGCCACTTCGTGACCGGGCGGACTCACGACGCGGGCGCCACCTTCGACGGCGCAGTCAGCGAGGGGACGTCCCTGCACGTCGGCGAGACCGACTCGCGAGTCCGTGCGAGCGTCGTGTTCGCCGACGCTGCCGACGAGAACGCGGTCGCCGAGTGGGCGCGCGACGCGTCGACCTTCTACGGGACGGCCTCGTCGACCAGGGTCGACGGCCGAGTGGTCACTGCCGTCGCGACGGTGCCCTCGGACACTGTCACGGAGGTCCCGGTGGGGTTCCCGGGACCGGCGATACGGGAGGACGGACCCGACGCACCCCCTCAGGTCAGTTTCGGGTTCGAGTACGACTCGGCCACGAACGGCCTGCGGATCAGGCACGAGGCCGGCGATTCGGTCCCGGTTGAAGCGTTGTTCGTTCGGGGGTCGGGCTTCGTCGACTCAGAGGGCGTCGACCAGACGAGCGCCGGGCAGTGGCAGGGAACGGTCGGCGGGGACGGGCGAGTGGTCGCCGGTGACGAGGTCGTCGTCGGCGCTGCGCCCGACTACGAGGTCCGCATCGAGTGGGAGGCCGGCGACGGGGACGCGGCGACCCTCGCGTCCGACGAAGGACCCGAGGCCTGATACGGTCGTGCGTACTTCTTTCTGTGCCCACGTAACAGACGACTGTCCCCGTGGTCCGAAACGCCGATCCGAACCGACACTGCAGAAATTAGGTACGCACGACCGTATGACGGACGGTCCCCACCCTTGGCGTCGTTTGTCGGGGTGACAGTATATGAGTCAGGGGGCCGTAGGCGGTCCCGAATGGCGGGCTATCGCCTCTCTGAGTCGGAGCTGACCGACCTGTTCACGGGACGGGTCGTCGAGAGCCTGGCGGTCAAACAGGACTTCGGGACGGCGACGGTGGGCTGTCGAGCGTGTGGCGACACCCTCGCCTCGGGCGACCGCGTGACGGTGGCGCTCACCTGTTACGAGGACCACAGCTGGGAGATGGAAGGCGTCTACTGTGGCGAGCACGGCGTCGACGCCGTCGCGGAGACGATGGGCGTGCGCGCCGAGAACCAGGCGGTCGTCGGGGCGACCCTGGAGTCGGCGGGGTACCTGCCCCCCGACGGCAACTTCGAGGCCGACGCGCTCACGCTGGGTGCCGTCGACGTGCTCGACTACAGTCCCACCGGCGACGGGTACTGACCCACACTCCACGGACTTATACGCGTTCGCCGTCAGTACGGAAATATGACAGAGACTGCAGAGCGGGTCGCCGTCGCCTGCCCGTTGTGTTCGTCGGACTTGGAGACGGTCCACGAGGTGCTCACCACGGGCGGTGGCCATGCGACGGTCCGCTGTACGGAGTGTGGCCACACGCACAAACACCGGCTCGAATCGACGACCGAACACGAGCGGGAGGTAATCGTCTCCCAGGACGGCGAGTCGTTCACCGCGACGGCCGACGTCCCCGAGGGCGAACAGCTGGCCGTCGGCGAGGAGTTCCTGCTCGACGCCGAGGAGGCGCTGATGACCGTCCGCATAACCAGCCTGGAACTCGACGACCGGCGGGTCGACGCTGCGCCGGTCGAGGACGTGCGAACTATCTGGACGCGGGCCGTCGGGAACGTCCGCGTCGACGCGACGGTCCATCCCAAAGGCGGCGCCCACGACGAGACCCGCAGCGAGCGGTTCCAGGTGCCCGGCGACTACGAGTTCATCGTCGGGGCGACAGACGAACTCGGCGACGAGGCGTTCACCGTCGAGGGGATCCATCTCCGCCAGGACGCCCACGGGTACGACCACACCAAGCTGGACCACGACGGCGACAGCGCCGTGGCCAAAGACATCAACCGGCTGTACGTCCGCGACGAGTCCTCGACCGCCTGGTCGGCCTGGTAGCATGGACACCGAGGCCGCGCGCGAGCAACTGGTCGACCGCCTCCGCGGGCGCGTCGACGACGAAGCCGTTCTCGACGCGATGGCGGCAGTCCCGCGCCACGAGTTCCTCCCCGCCGACCGCCGCGAGGCGGCCTACCGCGACACGCCACTCCCCATCGGCGCGGGCCAGACGATCAGCGCACCCCACATGGTCGCGATCATGGCCGAACTGCTCGAACTCGACGAGGGCGACCGCGTCCTCGAGATCGGCACTGGCTGTGGCTACCACGCCGCGGTCACGGCCGAACTCGTCGGCGACGGGAACGTCTACAGCGTCGAGTACCACGAGGGCTTGGCCGAGCGAGCGCGCCGGCGGCTCGACCGACTTGGGTACGGGGGCATGTCGGTGCGGGCCGGCGACGGCCGCGAGGGGTGGCCCGACCACGCGCCCTACGACCGGGCGTACCTGACCTGCGGGGCGGCCGACTTCCCCGAGGCCGTCGTCGAGCAGGTCAGGCCCGGGGGGATCCTGCTGGGGCCGCTGGGGACGCGCAGACAGAGCCTCGTCCGGGCGCGTCGCCGGGCCGACGGGTCGCTCGACCGCGAGGACCACGGCGGCGTCCGCTTCGTCGAAATGCAGTGAAGCCGCGGCTTTCATTACCGTTCGGAGCGGAGTGACCCCCAATGGACCCTGCGGTGTTGCGCGACGATATGGTCGACAGCCTGGAACACGAGAGCAAGGGCTGTGTCCGGACGACGCGGGTCTCTGCCGCGATGCGAGCGGTGCCTCGCGAGGCGTTCGTGCCCGAGGAGCGGGGTGCCTACGCGGACCGCCCGTTCGAACGCTTCGGCACGCGGGTGCTCGCACCCAGCACCGCCGCCCGACTCGTCGAGGCCCTCGAGGTCGAGGCGGACGACTCGGTGCTCGTCGTCGGCGCCGGCGTCGGGTATACTGCGGCTGTCCTCGCGGAACTGACCGGCCAGCGCAACGTCCACGCGGTCGACATCACCCGCCGACTGGTCGTTGACGCGCGACGGAACCTCGCGGAGGCCGGCTACGACGGCGTTCTGGTCGACCGCCGGGACGGCGCCGACGGGCTCCCCGAGTACGCACCCTACGACCGTATCCTGCTCGAAGCGGCGGCCATCAGCCCGCCCGCGGCACTGCTCGACCAGCTGGCCGACGACGGTCGGCTCGTGATGCCACAGGGGACGGGCGAACAGACCCTCGTCGTCGTCGAGGGCGGCGAGGTGGTCGAACGGCTGGGCGGCGTCGCGTTCCGGCCGATGCTCGTCGAGGGCGAACAGGCCGACACCGTCGAGCGCAACCGGACCCGCCGCGAGGACCGCGAGTTCGCCCGCCGCGACGCACAGGCCCGCACCGGCTGGGAACAGGACTGGATCGAGTGGGACTAGTCCCGGAGAACCAGCACCTCCGTGTTCTCGCGTTCGTCGGCGTACTGGCTGCCCGCGGGTGGTTTCACCTGTAACTCGACGGTCCCCTCGTCCTGATTGGGCCCGAGTGACGGGGAGAGTGACAGCGTCGCCATCCCGGAGGCGTTGGTGCTTGCGGTCGCAACCGATTCGAGCGTGGCAGTACCACCCGACGCGATGACGGTCGCGTTCGAGACGTGGTCGCCGTTCGGTCCGACGACGGCGACGACTATCGATTCGTTGTCGCCTTCGTAGACGACTTCCGGTTCGGGCTGGACGTCGAGTTCCGTCACGCCGAGGGTCTGGATGCCGCCGAGTGTGTTCATCATGACGCTCAAACTCGCCACGCCGACGACCAGCGCGATGACCAGCCGGATCGGCAGTCCTTCGATCGCCCGTTCGTCCGCGGTGAGTGTGTGTGACTGCATGGGACTGGCTGGTCCCGCTCTCGCACATAAACGCTCGGACGGGTCCGAGACCGGACGGTGGTCAGAGGTGAGCCCGACCGGGATCAGTCGCTCAGGGCGTAGAAGTTCCCGTCGCGACTGCCGATGAACACCCTGCCGCCGGCGACGACGGGTGCCGGATCGACGATCGCACCCTCGGTCTCGAACCGCCACTGTCGGTCGCCAGTCTCGGCGTCGAGGGCGTAGACACGGTCGTCCTGACAGCCGAAGTAGACGGTCCCCTCGACGACGACTGGTGGGGCGGTGATCGACGCGCTCGCGCCGTCGAACTCCCACTGGACGATGCCCTCGCCGCGGTCCATCGCGTACAGCTTGTTCCCCCGCGTGCCGACGTACACGAGGTCCTCCGTGATCGCGGGTGTCGTCGCTACGTTCCCTTCGATGTCCCGGATCCAGAGCACGTCGCCGCGCGTGTTCAGTTTCAACAGGTCACCGCCTTCACGGGCGGCGTACAACCCGCCGTCACGCATCGACAGCCCGTTGACCGTCACGTCCTTCTCGTACTCCCACTCGAGACCCCCGCCTTGCTCGTTGAGTCCGTAGATGCTGCCGTCCCGACTCCCGACGAACACCATCCCGTCGTTGACGACCGGGGCCGACGGGATCTGGCTGAACGTACGGTAGGTCCACTCGCGCGCGCCGCTGAGTTTGTTGATCTTGAACAGCCGACCACTGTCGGCACCGAAGTAGACGGCTTCGTCGGTCGCCGTCGGGGGGCCGAAGTTCACCCGGCCGTCGAGTCCGGACGACCACAGGACGCTCCCGTCGGTGCGGAGTGCACGGAACCCTTCCCCGGTCGCGATGAAGACGAAGTCGTCGCTGACGACGGCCCCACCGGTGATCGGGCCATCGAGCGTCGTGCTCCACAGCGTCTCACCGGTGACCGGGTTCAACGCGTACAGCGTTCCCTCGTCGTCGTTCGGGCGGCCGTCGCCGACGTACAGTTGCCCGTCCGCCAGCACTGCCGTCGCGTTCGCCTGTGCCGCGTTGAGGTCGCGCTGCCAGTCGACCGACACCGGCCCGTCGGGACCGACCGCGTCCGGATGGTCGCCCCAGTTCTGTTCGTTGTACATGTAGGTCGGCCAGTCCGAGTACGACGTCGGGTCCGGCGTCGGTGTCGGCGACGGCGTCGGTTCCTCCGTCTCCGTCTCCGGCGGGAGTTCCGTCACCGTCTCCGCTGGCGTGTCCGTCGGTGTCGCTGTCGGCGTCGGCGTCCCAGTCTGTGCGCCCGTCCCCGTCGGTTCGTTCGCCGTCTCGGTCGACGACCCGTCGGACCCACAGCCACTCAACCCGACCGCTGACAGTCCCGCCACGGTTGCGATGAACCGCCGTCTGCTCGCCTGCCAATCACTCATACCTCCCACATTGAGTACCTGCTTAATATCATCTGCGGTCGTTTCAGTGTCGCGTCCCATCCAGTTCTCCGCCGGAAAACTGCCAGCACTTCGAACCGGCTGCCGGTTCCAGCACGTCTGTGTGATATTTTCCCACACCAGTAAACCTATATAGTGCTGTGCTATACCATAGCACGTATGGCATCCGCACCGAGCACCGACGACAACCTGCTCGACGAGTTTCTGACCCAACGTGGACACGATGTCGAAGCTGCAGGCTGGGACGAGAGTTACAACAAGAAACAGTGTCCCGACTGTGGTGGCCTCCACGAGACAGCCGCGACGGAGTGCTCGGTATGTGGCTGGTCGCCGACCTGACCGCGACGACACCGCGCTGTCGACACCACTCGTTTCACGCAGTGCACACTCGCGACTCGCCAGGTGGTCACCGTCAGCCGACGGATTCGGAGACGGAGAAACTCCCGTTTCGAGGTTTCTGTGAGAGTGGGGAAAGGAAGTTGGGGGGGAAGTTAGGGGGGGAAGTTAGGGGGGAGTCGCTTGCGCATCGGCGAGCACCGCCCGGAGCGTGGCAGTCGGCCACGCGGGAAATCCTGGCGTCCCCGCGAAACGCGTCGTGGGGGGGGAAGTGACGCGTCGTGGGGGGAAGACCCTGGGAACGCCCTCCTGCGACGGACTCGAACCGACGAGGACCGAACCAGGCAACACCCTCCCGACACGCGGGGGGAGTCACCGGTTGTCGACGAGGCGTGGTCCGGTGCCAGAGCCCGCAACCCACGCCCCACCAGGCACACGGATGCGCACAGTGCGAGTCAGTGGGCGTTGCCTGCGTTCGGTCCGCATCACTACCTATTGCCGGGAGTGTCTTATAGGGTGTGGCGCGTTTTCTGAGCTTGAAAGAGCCACCATCGGTCGCTCGCCTGACAGACCGTCTCCCCCTCGAAAAGTCTTAGTAGTATCTGGTGATAAAGAGACAGCAGTGGACGAATCACGCAGTATCGAGGAGATCCTCGACACCATCGGCGACGAACACGCCAGAGAGGTACTCGCGGCGATCAGTCGCGAACCCCAGTCCGCCAAAGACCTCGCCAAGGAGTGTGACCTGTCTCTGCCGACCGTCTACCGTCGCATCGAGATGCTCAACCAGTACGACCTCGTCAAAGACCAGACGCTCGTGGCCGACGACGGTAACCACTACAAAGTGTACGAGTCGAACTTCGAGTCGACTGTGATCTCCCTGAAAGACGACGAGTACCGCGTCCGCATCTACCGGGAGGACAACCTCCCCGACCGGTTCAGCCAGCTCTGGGACGACCTCAACCCCGAGTAATACTGTCGGACACGAGTACGTGAACACGCTCGTCAGTGTTTCACCATCGAGACGTCTCGGAGACCGCCAACCGAAGTATCGAGTGTCGACTTGCTTGTGTCCGACAGTGTAAGCCCGGTCACGCGTGGTCGAGCACTGTCGGCGCAGGCGGTGACAAGGCACCTCCTCGACACCGGCGGTATTAAGAGCACGCTCACAGACACATTGTCACAGGTCAAGTATGGTCGAGAGTGTTGCCTTCCTTCGAGGTCTGTTGGTGGTCATGCGGCTGGCCGTCTTCGGGCTCACCCTGGGGATCACGCTGATCAGCTTCCAGGCCTACCAGAAACGCCCCTCGGACCAACTCCAGTACGCGTTCCTCGGGTTCGCGTTCATCAGCATGGGCGTGGCGGTGAGCAGCGTGATCACGCAACTGGGCGTCGACGGGGCCTCCGAGCTGGTCCGGATATTCTTCGGGATGACTGAGACGATCCCCTTTATTATCGGATTCTCGATGCTATACGTTTCGCTGTACCGCTGACAGTTGTGGGACCGAGTCGCGTCGTTTATGACCCACCCGCCCCTTTCGTTGTCCAATGACTGGTTCGTCCACCCAGGTGACACGCCTGTTCGGTGGTCCCGGGAGTGGGAAGACGACGGCACTGCTCGACCGCGTCGAACAGTTGCTCGAAGACAACGACGACCTGACGTTTCGTGACGTCCTGGTGGTTTCGTACACGCGTGCGGCCGCCACCGAGATCCGCGAGCGCCTCGCCGAGCGTCTCGACGAGTCGCCGCGGGCGCTCAAGGGCAACGTCTGTACGATGCACGCGAAAGCCTACGAGTTGCTCGACCTGTCGCGGGGGGACGTGGTCGGCGAGTCGGACAAAGAGGAGTTCTGTGCGGAGTACGGCATCGAGTACGAGGACGAGTACGAGGGCTCGCGCCGACGGTCGGCCCGTTCGACGACGATCGGCAACAAGATAATCGCGACGAGTCAGTGGCTCCAGCGCACCCGCCGGGACGTCGCCGACTGGTACGACGTGCCGTTCAAGTGGGACGACGAGACGGTCCGGCTCCCGCCGGAGGTCGACGACAACGCCCAGACGGGCAACAAGTACACCCCGACCTGGCCGTCCGACGACGACCGCATCAGCGTCCCCGAGACGATCCGGGCCTGGCGCCAGTACAAGGGTGACAACGGCGTCGTCGGCTTCGCGGACATGCTCGAACGGGTCGGCCAGCGCTCGCTGTTGCCCAGCGTCGACCACCTCGTCATCGACGAGTTCCAGGACATCACCACCCTCCAGTACGAGGTCTACGAGGAGTGGCGCCCCCACGTGGACCGGGTGCTCATCGCGGGCGACGACGACCAGGTCGTCTACGCCTGGCAGGGCGCAGACCCCGACCTGCTGCTCGAAGAGGAGGTCACCGAGGACGTCATCCTGCCCAACTCCTACCGACTGCCCTCGCGGATCCTCAACGTCGTCAACAGGGAGGTCAGTCACATCGAGAAACGCCAGGAGAAAGACCTCAACCCGCGCAAGGAGGGCGGCCGCGTCGAAGGGATCCAGAACCCCTCGATGATCGACCTCGTGCGCAACGTCCGGACCACCGTCGAGGAAGACGCCGAGGGCACCGCGATGGTCCTGTTTCGCGCGCGCTATCAGCTGTTCCAGTTCATCAACGAGTTCATCGACGAGGGGATCCCCTTCACCGCGCTGACCGACCAGCGGCTGTGGACCGACCGCCTGACCCAGTACGTCCGCGCCATCGAGGCACTCGACGCCGACGACCCGGTGACGGGGCTCCAGGCCCGTCGTCTCGCGGACATGCTCGCCGACTCGGCTTTCGGCACCGGCGAGCGCGACGAACTGTTCGACGAACTCGACGCGCTCGAGGAAGACGCCGACACCGACGACCTGGAGGCGATCATGGTCGAACCGGACACGGTGCGCGAGTACGCGCCGTTCGTCCCGGACCCGCGGGCGGCCGCGGACATGCTCCGGAAGGTGACCAACTTCCAGGAGCGCACCGTCGAGTCGTACTTCGCGGGCGACTACGAGGGGTTCGACCCCAACCGGGTCCGCGTCGGCACCATCCACAGCGCGAAGGGTCGCGAGGCCGACCACGTGTTCGTGGCGACCGATCTGACCGAGAAGGTCGTCGAACAGATGGCCGCCACCGTCGACCAGCAGGACCGGGAGGTGCCCGAGGTCGAGAAGTTCACCAAACACACCTCGCCGGTCCCGACGCTCACTGACAACGAACGCCGCGTGTTCTACGTCGGGATGTCGCGGGCCCGCGAGCGACTGGTCGTCATGGAGAACCTCGTCGACGGCGCACCGACGCTCCCCATCGACGTCCTCCTGAACAACGAACCGACCGGCGAGTCCGTCGAGGACCTCCTGGCCGACGCCCAGGAGACCGAAGACGCCGTCGCTGCCGACTGACTACCCGTCCTCGTCGTCCGAGTCGGCCAGTCGCCCGACCGTCTGTTCGGCGACGATGCTGGGCACGTCGTCCGGCGTCGTCACGTACTCCTCGACGGCGACCATCAACACGGCCACGACGACGAGCGCGACCCCGGCGACCGTCCGCCCCTGCACGAGCAGGAACTCCAGTCCCAGGACGGCCGCCGGCAGCGCGAACACCAGCGTCGCGCCCAGTCCGACCAGTCCGAGGATACTCCGCGCCATACCCCCTCTACCCCGTCACCGATAAAAAGGGACGCGTCTCGTCCCGTCACAGATCCGGGAAAACTAACTCTTTTGTGACGGTGTCGTCAAGCGCGGGTATGTTCACGGGTATCGTCGAGGAGACGGGTCGCGTCGAGCGAGTCGAGGACACCGACGGGGGCCGCCGGTTGCGGATCGGGACGACGTTCGAGGACCTGACGGCGGGTGCGAGCATCGCCGTCGACGGCGCCTGTCTCACCGTCGAGGAGTTCGAACCCGGCGCGTGGTTCTCGGTCTTCCTGGCGAGCGAGACGATAGACCGGACGACCTTCGAGGGGGTCGAGGCGGGCGACAGCGTGAACCTGGAGCGGGCGATGGCGGCCGACGAGCGCTTCGACGGGCACGTCGTCCAGGGCCACGTCGACGGGACGACCGAGATCCGTGCGGTCGAACGCGTCGGCGACGACTGGGCCTACACCTTCGCGCTCCCGCCGGAGCTGGGTCGGTACGTCGTCGAGAAGGGGTCGGTCGCACTGGACGGGATCAGCCTGACCGTCGCACGCCTGGACGACGAGGCGGGGACGTTTTCGGTGGCGGTCATCCCGACGACCTACGCGGAGACGACGCTCTCGGAGAAGGCAGCCGGCGACCGGGTCCACGTCGAGGTGGACGTGTTCGCCAAGTACGTCGAGCGACTGGTCGCCCACGAGGAGAGCGGGGCCGACGCCCGGGTCAGGCGAGAACTGGACGGCCGATCCGGGTAGCGGCGACTCAGGTCGGCGTGACCTCGGTTGTCGACCGCTGGTGCGAAAGCGAGAACGGGCGCAACCGCGACGCTCCCCGAGTCAGCCGTCCTCGCCACACTCGTACATGGCAAGTGTTGTCGCGAACCTGGGTTCATCGCTCGGCCGATAGACGACCCGCACGTCGCAGTCGCGGGTGACGCCGACCGTCGTCTCGTTGCCGACGCCGACCAGTCGCCGGTCGCCTCTCTGGACGGTCCCGCCGGCCCAGGCTCCGGCCGCCTGGTCGGCCCCCGCGACTTCGGTGACACCGTCGCCGGTGACGAACAGGCGGTCAGCCTGGACGGCGTCACCGCCCGCGTGACGGACCGTCAGGGAACGCCGGTTTCCGTCGACCGCCTCCTCGGAGAACTCGAATGCGACCTGAGGCGTGGCGAACCTGTCGTGCTCGACGAGCGTCTCGGCACCGACGGTCGTTCCGGCCAGGCCGACGACGACGCCGAGACAGACGACGCCACAGACTGCGAGCGTCGCCGTCGGACCGAGGCCGGTCGGGGTCGCCCGGTCACCGTCGTCCTCCCCCGCACCCAGCAGTCCGAGCACGCGTGCAACCAGCAGCGCCACGAGCGGGAGACCGGCCACGAGCAGGACGACGACGACCAGCTGTCCCACCCTGAACCCGAACAGGAAACTGGCGACACCGAGCACAGCCAGCGATGGCACACCGAGGCCGGCGCCCAGCGTCGCGATGCCGACGTTCGCACGCTCCGCGACGCGACTTCCGAACGCGGCGACGACGACCACCGCACAGACGGGCGCGAGAACCAACACCAGCGTCGCCGCGTCGAGAACCGTCGTCGCGACCCGGGTAGCCGGTCCGGTCACGACGGCGTTCGTGTGACTGCTGCCGAAGGGAAAGCGACCGAGCATCGTCGCGACCGTCGCCGCGAGCGCGGCCACGGCGACGTACTGGGCGACGAAGAACACGACGACGCTGTTGCGCGCGCTCGTCATGGGAACAACGCGAGGACGACGACACCGAGCAGCGGCGCCAGCAGGAGGTTCAGGACCGTCACGTACGCGAGCCAGGCTCGTCGCTTGAGCGGGTTGGCGGGAAAGCGGTCGCCGACGAGGCGATACCCGACGTACTCCGCGACTGCGGCCGCACCGACCCCGGCTACTGTCGCTATCGTCCGGGCGAGCGCACAGCCGACCGGCCCACAGTCGGTGACGAACTGGACTTCACTGGGGTATGTCGGCTGGATACGCGCCGCCTCGGCCCGTGTGAGACCGGTTTCGTCGAGCCACTCGACCAGCGGGCCGTCCTCGACGTCCTCCAGGCGGACGGCGTTGTCCGTCGCAGCGACGCGTTTGACCAGTTCCGTCCGCCCGTCGGCACGGAGCATCGCCGCCACCGCGCACGGGACGCCGTCGGCACCGACGAACTGCGGGGCCCGTTCCGGCACCGACCGGTTAGTCGGGACGGCGCTCTGCTGCCGGTAGGCACGGAGGGCGTCCAGCGCCGCCATCCGTCGCCGGTGACGCTCCTCGTCGAGGTGGCTCGTGTCGGCTACGCGGAGGGCACGCTCGGTCCGACGGAGGTGTTCACGTACTCTGTGGCGCGTCAGCCAGGCCAACACGACCCGGAGTGTGGCGTGGAGACGCTGGCGAAGCGACCCGCGGGGGCCGGTGGGTTCGGCGCGTCCGGTCAGCGGCATACGCGACGGACGGTATCCGACTACTTCACCGTTTTGCCGCGTGTCAGCAGTCGACGAAAAACATCAAAACGGGCGCCAGGGACTTTCCGGACGGTTCGTTCGGGCGATGGACCGCTGGTCCGACTGTGACCCCCGTCCCCGGCACCGAGCGCCGGTGACAGAAACGCATAAGCCGGCGGAGCCCCCGCTTTCTGTCGTGTCCCAGTCCGAGGCCGAGGAGGGCGTCGCCGTTGCCGAGGTGCTCCCCGACTACGCCGGCGCGTTCCCGTTCGAACGGTTCAACCGGATGCAGACCGAGGCACTGCCCGCCCTGCTGGGTGGCGAGGGCGACAACGTCGTCGTCAGCGCACCGACCGCCAGCGGGAAGACGGCCCTGGCGGAAGTCGCGATCTGCCGGACGCTCGATGCGGGCGGGACGGCGCTGTTTCTGGCGCCGTTGCGCGCCCTGACAAACGAGCGCGAGAGCGAGTGGGAACGCTTCGAGGACCTGGGCCACTCGGTGTACGTCGTCACGGGCGAACGGGACCTCGACCCCCGGCGCGCCGAGCGGGCCGACATCCTCGTGATGACCCCCGAGAAGGCCGACTCGGCGACGCGCAAACACGACTCGCCGCGGTACTCGTTCGTCACCGACGTCGACTGCTGTGTCATCGACGAGGTCCACCTGCTGGATTCGGAGAAACGCGGCTCGGTGCTGGAGGTGACGGTCTCGCGCCTGCGCCGGCTGTGTGAGCCCCGGATCGTCGCGCTCTCGGCGACGATGCCCAACGTCTCGGACGTGGCCGACTGGCTCGACGCCCCCGAGAACTGTACCTTTTCGTTCGGCGAGGCGTACCGCCCGGTCCCGCTACACGCCGACGTGCGCACGTACAGTCACGGCGAGAACGCCTTCGCAGACAAGTACCGCCGGCTCTACCGGGCGCTGGACCTGGCCGAACCCCACATCCGCGAGGAGGGCCAGGCGCTGGTGTTCGTCTCCTCGCGACAGGACACCGTTCAGGCCGCGAAGAAGGCCCGCGACGAACTCGTCGAGCGCGACGTGCCGGTCGGGGCCCGGGGTGACTACGATTTCCACACTGACGCGTCGGAACTGTCCAACGACACGCTGCGCCAGTCGGTGCTCGACGGCGTGGGCTTTCACCACGCCGGCCTCTCGAAAGACGACAAGTCACTCGTCGAAGGGTGGTTCAAGGAGGGCGAGATCCAGGTGCTCTTCTCGACGTCGACGCTGGCGTGGGGCGTGAACCTGCCGGCACGGTGTGTCGTCATCCGCGACACCAAACTCCACGACCCCCTGGAGGGGGAGGTGGACATGAGCCCGCTGGACGTCCTCCAGATGCTCGGGCGGGCCGGCCGGCCCGGCTACGACGACCAGGGGTACGCCTGGGTCGTCTGTGACCGCTCGGACGCCGACCGGTACCGGCGCCTGCTCACCGAGGGGACCGACATCGAGTCCCGCCTCGCGGAAGACTTAGACGCCCACCTCAACGCCGAGATCGCGCTGGGCACCGTCTCTGACATCGAGGACGTGATGGACTGGCTGGAGACGACCTTCTACTACGTGCGCGCTCGGAGCGTCCCCGACCAGTACGCCTCCGAGAGCGACCTGCGCGACCAGGTGGGCGAGACGCTGCGCTCGCTGGTCGACCGCGGGTTCGTCGAACGCGACGACCTCTCGCTGTCGACGACGCCGCGTGGCCAGCTCGCCTCGAAGTTCTACCTGGGGCTGGACACCGCCCACGAGTTCGCCCGGCTGTGCGAGCGTGATTCGCTCGACGCCGACGCCGTCTTGCGGGCCGTCGCGACCGCCGCCGAGTTCGACAGCGTCAGCGCCCGCTCGGACGAGGAAGACGCCGTCGCGGCCGTCCTGGGCGAGACGCCCGAATTAGACCCCGGGTCGCGGAAAGTACTCGCGATCCTGGCGTCGAGCATGCGCGGGACGACACCGACGGAACTGCAGAGCGACGCCTGGGTGATCCGCCAGAACGCCCAGCGGTTGCTGGCGGCGCTACGGGCGTTTCTCGACAGGTTCGCCGACGCCCGGGCCGCCAACCTGGCCCGGCGCATCGAGGCCCGCATCGAGAACGGCATCAGCGACGACGCGGTCGGGCTCACGGCTATCGACGGCGTCGGGTCCGGACGGGCGGGCAAACTCGCCGCCGAGGGGCTGACCACCCCCGCCGACGTGCGCGAGGGCGGCGTCGAGCGACTGCAAGCCGCGGGTCTCTCGGCGGGCGTCGCCGACCGCATCGTCGAGAGCGCCGGCGAGTTACCGGCCGTCGTCGTCGAGTGGGGTGACTTTCCCGACGCCGTCGCCCGAGGGGACAACGACATGCGCGAGGTGACGGTCCGGTCGGTCGGCGGTGCCGCCCGCGCGGGCATCCGGGTGACGGTCAACGGCGTCGAAATGACGACGAAAGCCAGCTATCTGGGCGAGGCTACGGTTCCCGTCGGCGTGTTCGGCGGTGACGCCGACGAACTCGAGTTCGCCGTCGAAGTCGTCTTCCCCGAACTTCCCCTCCATCCTTCCGTCGAGACGCGTACCGTCCGGGTGACCTAGGGGCTTCTCGGCGGTCGTCGGAGTCCCGGTCGGGGGCCAGGTCGTCGTAGGCCTCCTGGTAGACGTCGAGCAGTTCCCCGAGGACGGCGTAGATCACCGGGCCGACGAAGATACCGATGGGGCCGAACAGCGAGACGCCGCCGATGACCCCCAGCAACACGAACAGGTCGTTCAGGTCGACCGCCTCGTCGACCAGCAGCGGCCGCGCGACGTTGTCCAGCGCGCCGATGAGCACCCCGCCGTAGGCGAGTAACGCGACCCCCGCGACTGGGTCGCCGGTCGCGACGAGGTACACGCCGGCCGGCGCCCAGACAAGCGCCGACCCGACCATCGGGATGAACCCGAGGATCACCATACAGAACGTCCAGAAGAAGACGCTCGGGATGCCGGCGAGCCAGAGGCCGACGCCGGCGGCGACCCCCTGGAGGACCGCGACGAGCACGTGACCCTTGACGACCGACCAGGTCGCGCCGCCGGTGGTCTCGTACAGGCGGTCCTGGAGTTCGGTCGGGAGGACGTCGAACTCCCGCGTCCAGTCGGCAAAGCCCTGCCAGTCCCGGACCGCGTAGAACTGGACGAGCAACATCAGCGAGACGCCGATGAACGCCCCCGCCGCCGCTCCGACGAGGCCCGACGCAGAGTCGGCCGCCCAGACGCCTATCGCCCGCAACGCCGCCTTCGCCCGGCTTTCGATGTCTATCTGCTGGCCGGTGTACTGCTCGACGAGCCCCTCTATCCGGGCGCCGTTGGGTAGCTGGTCGAGCGAGACCGAACTCGCCAGCTGTGCGGCGTCGTCGGCCACCGCTCCGACCATCACCACGACCGGCAGGACGGCCACGAGCACGGTCCCGAGCACCACCAGGACCGCCGCGACCGACGCCGGGAGCCGACTCGCCAGGCGTCGCTGTGCCGGCCGCGTGACGAACGCGAGGACTACCCCGGCCAGAAGATACTGGACGTACCCGGCGACCATCAGGACGCTGATTGCCCCACCCAGTGTGATAATTCCGACAAAGAACGTCTGCTGTCTATTCATGTGCGAGACACGACTGTTTTGAGACACTATCCGGGCACCAGCACAAGAACGTTCGGGTCACGCCGTCGCTGACCGCTCTCCTCTGTCGGGTCCGTGTCCGCCGCTGTTTCGGCCGTCCTCTCGCCACTGTGAATCTTTCATACGGTCGTGCGTACCCAATTTCGGCAGTGTCGATGAAGACCGGCGTTTCGGACCACGGGGACAGTCTTCTGTTTCGTGGGAATCAAAAGAATTACGCACGACCGTATCACTCGAACTGTTCCGTCGCCCGTGGCCACGACTGTCCCGCGTTGTCGCTCGCCGCGACCGCCGCCGGCCGCTCTTCCCGTCGAGGTCTCCCTGAACACCGAAACGCTCTCAAAACCTGCCGTAAAACCTCTAAATACTTTTGAGTCAGTAATAAAAGGTCAGAAAAACGAATAAAAGGTCCCGATGATATCCTGGTTCGTCGTTGATTTGCGCGAATCGAGCCAAAATGACGCCAACCGTCGGCCCTTTATATGGGGTGTGGGATCCATGGTGGAGATAGGTGACGCCCGATGTCCAGTGTTTCCCCGTTCCGGCGCTCGCCGGACGTCCGTCCTGCCCGTGGCGCACAGCTCCTCCGAACCGTCCTGCTCGGCTCGATGCGGTTCGCCGGCTTCTGGTCGGCCATCGCGCTGCCGTTCGTCCTCCTCGCGATGGTCGTCGTCGGCGTCGCCGCCCAGCAGACGGAACTGTTCGCCGGTCTCGTCGGGACGAACCTGGTCGCGCTCCGGCTCGGTCGCGAGTACAACCGCGAGTGAGCCCGGTTCCGGCGAGCCGTTCCCCGCCACGACCGGGGGCTGTGTCACTGCCACGCCGGTTCCCCGCGTGGCATCCCCGGGCCGTCCCCCTGCCCACGTCTGCCGATGTCGGGCGTTCACCACTACGGTCCTCCTGATACTGTCGGACACAAGCGAGTCGACACTCGATATCTCGTTTGGCGGTCTACGAGACGTCTCGATGGTGAAACACCGACGAGCGTTCACGTACTTGTGTCCGATAGTATGACGGACGAACAGCGACCTACGTGTTCGGACTCTCGAAAGAGCGGACGGGCGAGTTAGACGGCTGCTGGCTCACTGACCGCGTTCTGCTCGAGTGAGCCGGTCGAACGTGATACGGTCGTGCGTAATTCTTTTGATTCCCACGAAACAGAAGGCTCTCTCCGTGGTCCGAAACGCCGATCCGAACCGACACTGCGGAAACTGGTTACGCACGACCGTATCATAGTGATTATTGTAGCGATTTACTTCGCAGCGGTCCGTGCGTTTATCACTGAGAGCGCGACCACCCCCGTCCATGCACGACGAAGTGCGCGTCGTCGCCGGGGAGTGTACGGCGACGTTCGACGATGGTACGGAACGCGAACACCGCGGCGACGTTCTAGCGGTGATCAAGCCCGACAACACAGTGCTGGTCCACGACGCCGACGGCTACCAGCCGGTCGCATGGTTGACCCGGGCCGAGAGCGTCCAGATGTTCGACGGTGAAGTGCGCGCCCGTGACGGCGACCAGCGCTTGCGCGTGACCGTCCACGACGAACACGCCAGCGGCCGCCATCCCGTCTCGGACGCGGGCGTTCCGGTCGGGGACTGTCCCGACTGCGAGGGGACGCTCGTTCTCGCGTCCGGGCGGGTCTCGTGTCTCGACTGTGCAACCGGCCACAGTGTCCCCCGCGACGCAGCAGTGCTCGACGAAATCTGCGAGGACTGTGGCCTCCCGCGGATGCGCGCCGAGCGCGGGCGGGCGTTCGAGGTGTGTCTGGACCGCGAGTGCGAGTCGCTCGACGAGGAAGTCCGGGCGGCGTTCGACCGCGAGTGGGACTGTCCGGCGTGTGGGAGCGACCTGCGGATACTCCGGCGGGGCGGACTCATCGCCGGCTGTGAGCGCTATCCCGACTGCGAGACGGGGTTTTCGCTCCCGGCGGGGGTCGTCGACGGGGCCTGCGAGTGTGGACTCCCCGTCTTCGAGACGCCGGGCGGTCGCCGGTGTCTCGACCGGACGTGTTCGTCCGGGTGATCCGACGCTCGCCGCCGGTCTGACGACCCACCCCGTGAACCCGGTCGAACTGTGTGTTCGACGCGACGGGCGAGCGATCGGGAGTTTACCGCGTTGCTCCGTAACCGATCCGGCGCGTTCCTGACAAAGAACTGATGCGTGAGTTTACGATGCTCCGGCTCCAACGTTGCACATGGTCTCATCCCCGCGCGGTCACAGCCCGGACGAAAGGCAGGCAGACGAGTGGGACGCGGGTCGGCCCGACGTCCGCCGAGTCTGGGGGGCCCTCGACGTGGCGAAAGTCGCCGTTCCGGTCGTCGTCGGCAGCCTCCTGGTCTCGGTGCCGTACGCCCTCCTCGTGGTCTGGGTGACGAACGGTTTGCTGGCCTGGGTCGACGCGCTCGGCCCCAGCGTCACGCTCGGCCTCGTCGTCTTTTTCACGACCACGGTCTTCGTGAGTTTCCTGTTCAGCGCCGTCATGCTGGTCGACCGCCTCCTCCCGTGGGAGTCGCCGCTCGCGCTCGAGGAAACGCCCCGTCGCTCCTGATAGTGATTATTGTAGGTCTGTTCCGGATCGACCGCACGCAGTCGTGCGGTCGTACCGGTAAATCGCTCCAATAATCACTATGAGCGCGGCCCCGGGACCGACTCCAGCGCCCTCCCGCCCACGGGATCGCAGGGGCTTTGCCCCGCCGGCGGCCAGAGCCCACATGGACGCGACGCTTTCGGGGGAGGCCGTCCGTGCCGGCCCGGCCGCCCGCGAGCAGTTCCACGACGCCCGTGGCTACGGCCGACCCGTCGGCGGCGACCTGGAACTGGCGCCGGTCGAGGCTGCCCACCTGCTCTACCGGGGTGACCTCGCCGGCGTCGACGGCGCGGGGTTCCGGGCGTTTCTCGCCTCGACCGCCGTTTCCGAGACCGACTTCCTCGTGTACAAAGACTTGCGAGACCGCGGTTTCTACCTCTCGCCGGCCCGGGCCGACTGGCCCGGCGTCACGCACGACGTGGCCGGCGACCCCGCGGTCGATTTCGTCGTCTACCCGCGCGGGTCGGGCCCCTGGGACGGCGACGTCGCCTACCGCGTCGGCGTGGTCGGAGAACGCGAGGCCGTCCCGGCCGGCGACCTGGGCGGGGTCGTCCTGGCCGTCGTCGACGAGGAAAGTGAGATCACCTACCTCGAAACGGCACGCCCCGACCCGACGGGGACCAGTGGGGTCGCCCTGCCCGAGGACGCCGACGGGGACCTCCTCTCGGACCGCGTGGTGCTGTGGGACCCGCCCGCGCGACTCTACGACCGCGGGTTCTACGGCCAGCGCCTCGACGACCAGGGCGGCGACGCCCTCCAGTTGTCGCTGGTCGAGGCTGCCCATCTCGCTCGCCAGGGCGTCCTCGACGTCGACGGCGGTGCCGGGGCGGTGCTCGACAGGGGGCGGGCCGTCGAGGGCGACCAGTTCGACCGCCGCCTGCGGGTCTACGCGGCGCTCCGCGAGCGTGGGGTCGTCCCCAAGACCGGGTTCAAGTTCGGCGCCGACTTCCGGACCTACGCCGACGTGGCGTCCGTCGAGGATCTGGGCCACTCCGAGTTGCTGGTGCGTGTCCTCGGGGCCGACCACGTGTTCTCGCCCCGGGACCTCGCGCTGGACGTGCGACTGGCCCACGGCGTCCGGAAGACCATGGTGTTCGCGCTGGTTGCGGATGCAGGAGGCGAGCAGGGCGGGTCGGACGGCGTGACCTGGCTCTCGGTCGAACGACTGACGCCGTGAGCTGTGTCGAGGATCGAGTAACGGACCCCGTCTGTGGATTTGCGATCTAGTTGGTCAGCTCGGCGCGCGCTGTCGCGCGTTTCATCGCGCGAAGGGCCGTGCGAGGGACGAGTAGCGCAGGAGCGACGCGACGAGCAACGCAGTCGGCTGGGGAGGTTGTGGCTATGGCTACTCTCCTGGCGGACTGAAAGGGCGAGGGGCGCTCGGCGGCTCCCCGGGGACGCAAGGACCGCAGGAGCGAACGCAGTGAGCGACGAGGACCGCAGCGACCCGCGGAGTCCCGAGCGCACCGAGGGCTTTCTGTTGTGGGAACGAGCGAACTCGGAGCGGAGAGATCATACTGTCGGACACAAGCAAGTCGACACTCGATACTTCGGTTGGCGGTCTCCGAGACGTCTCGATGGTGACCCATCGACGAGCGTGTTCACGTACCTGTGTCCGACAGTATCAGAGAGAGATTGAGATCGAAGACGACAGATCCGAGACAGCGAGCACGAGTGAACCCGACAGCTCGCGAAAGCCCTCGGCGCGCTCGCGGGTACTGTGCGGGATATCCTCGCTCGCGGTGCTCGCTCGGATACTGGCCCACACAGTACCCGCGACCGCCCCTCGCCCTTTCAGTCCGCCAGGACAGCACCGCCGGCCACACACCTCCCCGGCCGACTCGTTCGGCTACGATGGGCTCTCGTCCCTCGCAGGTCCACGACGTGGGTCGGCGTCCGAACCCGCGGACGCGCCCCTCCAGCGTTCCGTCGTCGGTTTCGCGGAGTTCGATCACGCCGTCGAACTGACCCCGGATCGTGTTGACGACCTGCTGGTCGTGGCTGTCGCCGTCGAGAGTGTAGATCCCCAGCCCCTCGGTCGTCTCGATCCGTTTGGTGTACACGTGGATGAACTTGAACACTTTGCGGCTGTCGAGATACTGCAACAGCGTCGAAAGAGAGATCAACCCGTACCGGACGTCGGAGATACCCCGACTCTCGAAGTGCTGGAACAGTTTGGACATGCCGATGCTGATCCCGGTGAGGTCGCCCGGTGACGCGGTCGATTCGATGGTCGCATCGAGCAACTCGGTGCCGTCTCTTCCGGAGGTGTCGACGATCCCGATACGGTTCCTGTCGAGCGAGTCGACGTGGCGCTCGATGTCCTCGTACACCGTCTGTGCGCTCTCGGTCGTGATACAGAGGATCCCGTCGCCGTACTGGTACCCCGTCGCGAGCAGTTCCAGCGCGATCTCCTGCTTGCCGCTCATCGCGGGGCCGAGGATGAGGAGGTTCGTCCCCGCGGGGACCTCGTCTAACATCCCGTCGGGCAACACGCCGCTGACGTCGAACGAGTCACTCACTGGTCGTCACCCCCGACCCCGTCGTCCTCGAACCCGCCGTCGTCGGAGTCGTCGTCCAAATCGTCCAGGTCGAAGTCGTCTTCGTCGAACTCGTCTTCGTCGTCCGCTTCGATCCCGCGCACTGCACTGACGAAATCGACCTCGGCTTCCATCTCGCCCAGGTCGTCGTCGACCTCGGCTCGTTTCGCCTCTATCCGGTCGAGCAGTGCCTGGTACGCGTCGTTGTCCGCGAGTTCCGCCTCGGTTTTCTGTGTCTGGAGTGTGCCCTTGCGAGCCATCAGCGAGTGGTACTCCTGGAAGGCCTCGCCGACCTCGGCACGGTCGACGAGTTGCGCGATCGTATCGAGCAACTCTTTCCGGTCCGGTGGTTTGGTGATGTAGGCGTCGAACCCCATCTCGACGATATCGAAATCGGGTTCGACCGCCGTCACCATCGCCACTCGGCAGTCGTCACCGCGCGCCCGCATCGCTTCGAGGACCTGCGTGCCCGACAGTTCGGGCATCATCCGGTCGAGCAACACGACGTCGACGCTGTCGTCGACCATGTCCAGCGCTTCCCGGCCGTTCGTCGCGACCCTCGTCTTGTACGTCTCCGCGAGCCAGAGTTCGTACCCCTCCGCGATAGACGGCTCGTCCTCGGCTATCAGGACGACCGGCCGGTCGTCGTCGGTCATTCGTTCCTTCAGTGTTCGAGCGGCCGACACATTAACCTTCCCGTCATTCGAACGCACTGGCCCGTGACAGTTCGATCACGAAACAGGCGCCGCCCGCGTCGCTATCTTCGACCCGGACTTCTCCGCCGTACTTCTCGATCATCACGTCGACGAAAAAGAGCCCGAACCCCGACCCGCTCTCCTTGGCGTGGGACGTCTCGCCCCGATGGAAGACGGATTCCTTCCGGTCGTCGTCGATCCCCTGCCCGTTGTCGGCGATCCGTATCCGGACCGTCTCGGGGTCGACGTCGACGGTGGTCTCGACTCTGAGGCTGTCGGTGTCGTTGTGTTCGATACTGTTTGTGAGGACGTTGCCCAGCACCTCCGCGAGTAACTCGTCGGCCCCAACGTGAACGTCGTCCGGGACCGTCGTCTCGAAGGCCGTCCCCGGATAGGCATTCTCCAGTTCCCGGCACTTCCGCTGGAGGATCCGCGAGACGTCGACCGCTTCGAGCTGGTGCTTTTCGTCCGGCGTCGAGAGCGTCTCGATAACCTGGCGGACGCGCTGGGTGACATCGGTTGTCGTCTCACACCAGTCCAGGATCGTCTGTGCGTACTGAGCCTGGTGTCCGTCCAGTTCGTCGGCGAGGAGTTCGGCGCGCATCTTGATGACGGTCATCCCGTTGAGGACGTCGTGGCGCAGGATCGAATTGAAAAACTCCATGCGCTTGCGCTGGCGCTGCAGTTCCGTGACGTCCATCGAGACGCCGATCACGCCCGTCACCTCGCCGTCCGAGTAGAGCGGCGTGTAGTGCGTTTCGAGCGTGATGTCGCCGAGCGTGACGGTGTAGCGGAACGACTCCCCGTCGAGGGCGCGCCTGGCCGCCGCGATCACACGTTCGTTGTCGGCGTAGGCGTCGAAGATGTTCTCGCCGATGAGGTCGCTCTGTTCGAGCCCGAGTTTCCTGAGCATCTCGCCGCGGGCCTCCTTGAAGACGCCGTTGCTGTCGAACCGGTACAGGACGACTGGTACCGCGTCCAGTATCCGCCGGAGAGCTTCCTCGCGGTCGGAGATGTCCGTCGAGACGGCCGCGATACCGTCGTCGTAGGGGTAGGCCTGGACGGCGACCCAGTAGTCGCCGGACTCGTACTGGTAGTCGAAGTTCACCGGCACACCCGTTTCCATCACCCGTTCGAACGACCGTTCGACGACGGTCCCTTTCGCCTCCGGCACCAGGTCCCAGAGCAGTTTCCCTTCGACTTCCTCGACCGGTCGGCCGAGTCGCTCCGCCAGCGCCTCGTCACAGAAGGTGAACCGCCAGTCCTCGTCTATCGTGTAGTGGGCGTTGGGGAGGCGTTCGACGAGCTGGCGGTACTGGCGCTCCTGGGTCCTGAGCGCGTCCTCGTGCTCTTTTCTGTTCGAGATGTCGGTCATGATGCCGACCATCCGGCCGTCCTCACCGCTCCCGTGGAGTTCGCCGCGCGCGTGGACCCACCGCTGTTGTCCGTCGACGCGCCTGATGCGGTACTCCGCCTCGAACAGTTCACCGCTTTCGAGTACGGCTTCGACCGCGTCCTGGAGCCGCGGGATGTCGTCCGGGTGGACGCGCCGCGCGAACGCCCCGAACGTCCCCTCGAACGTCCCGGGGTCGAGACCGAACAGCCGTTCCATGCTCTCGGTCCAGATGACCTCGTCGCTCGCCACATCCCACTCCCAGACGCCGGTGTCCGTTCCGGCGAGTGCGACCTGGAGCCGTTCCTCCGTCGGCGAGCGCGCCGGCCGTATCTCCGCGTCATCGACCGTCCGGACCGTCGAGAGCAGTCTCGTCCCGGTCTCGTCGCTGATCGGACGGAGTTCGAGCGTTACCTCCCGGATCCTGCCGCTGCCGTCGACCAGTTCGACCTCGACGACCTCGCTGTGGCCGTCGAGCGCCCGCCTGACCGCTGTTGACAGGGTCCCGGCGTCCGCTGTGGCGATATCCCTCAGTGACCGCTCCTCCAGTGTCTCCCGGTCGTATCCGAGCGTGTCGGCATACGCGTCGTTGACCGACGAGAACCGGTCGGGCTCGGGGTCGTAGACCGCCATCGGTGCCGACGTCTCGTCGAACACCTGCTCGTAGAGTGCCTCTGACATTGTCGTTGTTCGACCGTCCCTATCTCTCTCGTCCCGGTATATATATCTCGCCCCCGTCCGTCCGTCGATATGTTCGCCGAGCGTCATAGTGATTATTGTAGCGATTTACCGGTACGACCGCACGCAGTCGTGCGGTCGATCCGGAACAGACCGACAATAATCACTATCAGTATTCGGGGGTATGTGACCGTATCGGGACGCTTCCCCGATCGAAAACCGTTAAATCCTCCCTGACGGAACGTGCGTGTATGCCGTCCACTTCCAGGACCGACGCGTGGCGCTGGCGCTGGCACGAGACGGAAGTGGACAGTGTCGCGTTCCCCGGCCGATGACGCCGGTCGCGGGCCGCGGTGCTCACTCCGCTTTTTTCACGTGACACACGTTCAACCGCACTTCCCACCGCAACCGATGACACCCGACACGAACCCGACCGACGACGCGACGGACGGACCGACCGACGACCCAACTGACGGGTCGACTGACCAACCGAGCGACGACGCCCGCCTCGCGCCCGACGGCGGCGTCGACGCCGGGGGGGCAGACGAGACGACGCTGGACCCCTGGGGGTCGGCGACCGTCTCGGACTACCGGAACCTCTTTGCCGAGTTCGGCATCGAGGAGTTCGACGAGATCCTCCCGGAGGTGCCCGACCCCCACTACCTGATGCGCCGGGGTGTCATCTTCGGCCACCGCGACTACCGCCCCGTCGCACGCGCCATGCGCGAGGGCGACCCCTTCGCGGCCCTCTCGGGATTCATGCCGACCGGCGACCCCCACATCGGCCACAAACTCGTCTTCGACGAGATCATCTGGCACCAGCGACAGGGCGGCGACGCCTACGGCCTCATCGCCGACCTGGAGGCCCACAGTGCCCGCGGGATGACCTGGGACGAAATCGACGAACACGCCCGCGATTACGTGCTCTCGCTGCTCGCCCTGGGCTTTGACCCCGAGGACGGCGAGCTCTATCGTCAGTCCGACAACCGCGAGGTCCAGGACCTGGCGTTCGAACTCGGTATCGAGGCCAACTACTCGGAGTTGCAGGCGATCTACGGGTTCGACGGCGAGACCGACGTCTCGCACATGCAGTCGGTCGTCACCCAGATGGCCGACATCCTCTACCCGCAACTCGACGAACCCAAACCGACCGTCATCCCCGTCGGTCCGGACCAGGACCCCCACGTCCGCCTGGCGCGGGACCTGGCCGCCCGGACCCGCTACTTCGGCGTCACAGAAGCCTACGCCAGTTTCGCCGTCGACGACGACGAACGCGCACTCCTCGCGGCGGCCTACGAGACGCTCTCGGAGCGCCACCCCGACCGGACAGTCCGGTGTGGCGACGCCGCGACCTACCTCGAAAACGAGCGCGACCCCGGCGCGACCGACGCCCGCGCGACGACCATCGACTCGCTGGTGACGATGCTCTCGGAGGCGGGCAAAGAACCGCTTCGCCCCCGCGTGCGCTTTCTGGAGCGCAACGCCACCGGGGACGCCTTCGAGGCGCTGATCGAGGCCATCGACGGCGAGAAACGGGTGTACGACGAACACGTCGACGCCTTCGACCTGGACCGCGCGGCCGCTGAACGGCTGGCCCGCGACGTCGAACTCGACCACGGCGGCTACGGCTTCCGCGCGCCGTCCTCGATCTACCACCGGTTCATGACCGGCCTGACAGGAGGCAAGATGTCCTCGTCGGTGCCGGCCTCACACATCAGCCTGCTCGACGACCCCGAGGACGGCTACGACAAGGTGCAGTCGGCGACGACCGGCGGCCGCGAGACCGCCGAGAAACAGCGCGAACTCGGCGGGAAAGCCGACGAGTGTCCGGTCTACGAGCTGTACGCGTACCTGCTGGCCGGCGAGGACGACGAGTTCGCCACCGAAGTCTACGAGGAGTGTGTCGGCGGCGAGCGCCTCTGTGGCGGCTGTAAGGAACAGGCGGCCGAACTCATGCGGAAGTTCCTCGAGGACCACCAGGACGAACGCGAGAAGTGGGCCGACCGCCTCGACGAACTCGACATCGACTTCGACACCGACCGCACGTGACGGCTGGGGGGGTCCGTCGCTGACGGCACCGTCTACTCTTCGATCTCTATCTCGATCGGTCCGTCGTCTCCGAATTCGATCGGTTCCCCGTCCGTACCCGAGAGCACCCAGCTCGCGACGGCGCCGGCCCCACCGAGCACCAGTCCCGCCAGTTTCCCGGTCGAACCCCTGTCGACGCCGCGACCCGCCGACGACCGTTTCCGTCTCGAGTCCGCCCGGACAGTCTTGCACACGCAGGCCGAACGGTTGTTTTTTTCTGCACCAACCCCCTGGCGTGACCGAACGCCAGCGACACACTGTCGTCCCGGACAGTGATACGAACAGGACTGCGGCGGCGGGCGGGGTGAACACATGACGGACGCGCCAGCTGATGGTCTCCCGGACCTGAGTGAGACGGAGGCCGACGCCGTCCACGAGGTCGAACTCGGCATCGAGTGGCTGCGACGGGCACACGGCGACCTGCTGGGCGTCCACCACAAGACCGGCCACGCGTTCGACCACTTCGATGAAGCGGTGTCGCTGCTGGCGGCGGCCGGTCACGAGGACCTGGCCGACGCGTTGCTCGAAGACCACCTGACCAGTGGCGTCGTCGATGATCGCTGGACCTACGACTTGGTCGAATCGTTCGAGAGCGGGATCTACGACGACCTGAACGGGTTCGAACGACGCGTCCGCGAGGCGATCACCGACGGCCAGCGCCACGTCGTCGAACGCCAGCAAGAACAGCGGTGGGAACGGCGCGCTGGCGACGAGCAGGCGACGGGCGAGACGACGTCCGGCGACGAGTGAGAATCGGGTGGGCTGCTCCACAAGCGGTGGCGACGGAAAGACCCAAACCGGTAAGCCGCGGCGAGCGAACGGACGGATATGGACCACACCGGGTGGTCCGCGAGCGGGCGGCCGAGTTCGGGTTCGACGCGCTCGGTGACCGACTCGACGGGGATGTCGTGGTGCCGGGCGACGAAGCCTACGCCGAGGCCCGCCGCGTCTGGAACGGCATGTTCAACGAGTACCCCGCCGGGGTGTCCTACTGCGAGACGGTCTGTCGAATCCGGCGGGCTGGTCGTCGACTGCTCCCGGCTGACGTGGGTCCGGGTCGACCCCGACGACCGGACGGTCCGGGGTCGCTACGACCCCGACGGCGTGTTCGCCTACGAACGGGAGTGACCGTTCGGTAGATACTTCCCCGTCGCTCTCCGAGCAGAAGACATGAGTGAGTTCACAGTGACCGGGCGCTGGCAGGCCCGCGACGGCTGGCAGTCGTTCGAGAAGACGATCGAGGCCGACAACGAGGACGTCGCCCGAGAGCACACGTTCGCGGAGTTCGGGTCCAAACACGGGCTCAAACGTCCGCAGGTCGAGATAGAGGGGGTCGACGCATGAGCCTCGGTGGTGGCGGCGGCCAGCAGCAACTCCAGCAGTTGGCCCAGGAGCTCGAACAGATAGACGAACAGATCACGGCCCTCGAAGAGGAGGTCACGGCCCTGCAGACCGAGAAGACCGAGATCGACGAGGCCATCGAAGCCATCGACACCCTGGAGACCGGCGCCACGGTGCAGGTGCCCCTGGGCGGCGGCGCGTACGTCCGGGCCGAAGTCCAGAACATCGACGAGGTCATCGTCGAGTTCGGCGGCGGCTACGCGGCCGAACGCGGCCAGGGCGACGCGACCGAGACGCTCGAATCCAAGAAAGACACCCTCGACGAGCGCATCGAAGAGGTGCGCTCGGACATCGCGGAACTGGAGACCGAGAGCGAGGAACTCGAACAGCAGGCCCAGCAAATGCAACAACAGCAGATGCAACAGCAGATGCAACAGCAACAGCAGATACAAGACGACGAGTAACGGGATGTTCGACGGACTGAAGGACAAACTCGGTCGCTTCAGCGACGACGTCGAGGAAGACGTCGACGACTCGGCGGTCGAGGGCGACGACGGGGCCGACGCCGACGCTGCGGACGCCGACACCGCCACGGCCGACGACACGGAAGTGGCCGATACCGAACCGGGGGCGACCGAGAGCGGCGCCGACGGCCCGGGCGGGGAGTCCCGGGCGGCTGACGCGGACACCCCTCCGACGGCCGACGAACCGACGGCCGAGACCGAGGCCGACGTCGACTCGGACGACGCCGCCGGGACCGAAGCCGAGGACGGTGACGGCGCCGACACAGCGGGCAGGACCGAGGACGACGAGTCCGAGGCCGACGAGGACGACGGACGGAGCCTGAGCGAACGGGCGAAACTGTTCGCGACGGGCAAGACCGTCATCGACGAGGAGGACCTGCAGAGCCACCTCGACGACCTGGAGCTGGCGCTGTTGAGCAGCGACGTCGAGATGAGCGTCGCCGGGGAAGTGCTGGACGGCGTCGAGGCGAACCTCGCGGGAGAGACGCGCCGCCGGCTCTCCTCGACGGGGAGCATGGTCCGTGACGCCCTGCGGGAGGCGCTGTACGACGTGATCAGCGTCGGGCAGTTCGACTTCGACGAGCGGGTCGCCGAGGCGGACAAGCCGGTCGTGATCGTCTTCACCGGCGTCAACGGTGTCGGGAAGACGACGACAATTGCCAAGCTCGCCGACTATTTCGAGAAACAGGGCTACTCGTCGGTGCTGGCCAACGGCGACACCTACCGGGCGGGTGCCAACGAACAGCTCGAACAGCACGCCGAGAACCTCGGCAAGCGGATCATCTCCCACGAACAGGGGTCGGACCCGACGGCCGTGATCTACGACGCCGTCGAATACGCCGAGGCCAACGACGTCGACGTCGTCCTCGGGGACACCGCCGGACGACTCCCCACCTCCGACGACCTGATGGACCAGCTGTCCAAGATCGACCGGATCATCGACCCGGACATGACGCTGTTCGTCGACGAGGCCGTCGCCGGCCAGGACGCGGTCAACCGCGCCCGCGAGTTCGACGACGCCGCCGAAATCGACGGGACCGTCCTCACCAAGACCGACACCGACTCACAGGGAGGCGCGGCGATCTCGATCGCCCACGTCACCGGGAAGCCGATCCTCTTTCTCGGGACCGGTCAGGACTACGAGGACATCGAACGGTTCGACCCCGAGCGGATCGTCGACCGACTCCTGCCCGAGTAACGGCCGGGAACCGTCGGTACGGGCCGACCGGGGATCGGTTCCGTGGACACGCCGCTCCGCGCTCTTTCTGTGAGACGGGCATAAACGATTGACACTGGTGAGAACGGGTTCATACGGTCGTGCGTACCTAATTTCTGCAGTGTCGGTTCGGATCGGCGTTTCGGACCACGGGGACAGTCGTCTGTTACGTGGGCATAAAAAGAATTACGCACGACCGTATCAGTCGTCCCGCTCGTCGGAGAGGTGCTCCCAGACTTCCGCACAGCCACAACCGTCGTCGATGCCGTCGAGGTATGTTGTGTCGATGTCCTCGTAGTCGCCGTCGTCAGGTTCGTCCGCCTCGTCGACTGTCTCGGCCGTCGCCGTCTCGCCGCTCTCGGTCATTCGGGTATCCCACCCTATACCCCGAATCAGTATAAACACCCGCTGACCCCACGTCACTCGCCACTGCTCGGTGACAGCGACAATACTTTCCGGTTCCGGAACGGTGTCGAACGGACGGATCAGCGTGCAGTCACCGGGTTTTCGCCTCTGACTGTGCGTGTGTGTCACATGACAAAGGGAGAAACCACCAGACCGCGCTCCAGCACACCACAGCGCCTGTTTCGGTCCGGTCTGAGCCGACCGAACCGGTTCGAGCGCGTCACACGTAGCGGCAATCGTGGTGGGGTTTCGGTTTGACGTGGCAGGGTTGGCCGAGACGAGCAGATACAGGGAAGGGGGGAGCGAATGGGGGGCCACACGCGCACGACGCGCGGAACCTATCATGATGGTCACTGATCCGGCGACGCCGGTCTCCGGTGTCACGACGACGAACCGACGAGCGAACGAGGGGTTCGCATGAACACCGATAGAGCGCCGCTCTATCGAGCACACGCTCGCCACCGGAGGTGGCTCGCATGAACACTGTCGAAGAGTGGAAACAAAAGAAACACCCGCTGGACGTCATCGAAGACCTCAAGCGCTACGCCGAGGAAGAACTGGACTTCGACGAGATCGAGGACCGTGCCGGCGGCGGCGAGTGGGAGCGCCTGAAGTGGGCCGGCATGTACAGCCACGGCCGCAAGCAGGGCTATTTTATGATGCGGACCAAGGTTCCCGGGGGGTACCTGACGCCCGAGCAGGCCGAGGTCATCGGCGAAGTCGCCGAGGCGTACGCCGTCGCCCCCGAGAAGTACGGCGGCGAGGAACAGAACGACATCTGGGGGGACGCCTATCTGGACATCACGACCCGCCAGGACATCCAGAAACACTGGATCCGCGTCGAGGACGTGCCCGAGATATGGAGCAAGTACGACGAGGTCGGCCTGACGACGATCCAGGGCTGTGGTGACTCGGCGCGAAACGTCCTGGGCTGTCCGGCCGCCGGCCTGGACGGTCACGAGTGTTTCGACGCCCAGCCCGTCATCGACGCCGTCTCGGACTTCTTCACCGAGAACCGCGAGTACGCCAACCTCCCCCGGAAGTTCAAGATGACCATCACCGGGTGCAAACACGACTGCGGGCAGTCACAGATCAACGACGTGGGGATGACGCCGGCCCGGAAAGAAGTCGACGGCGAGGAGATCTACGGCTTCCACTGCAAGGTCGGCGGCGGTCTCTCGGACGGCCCGCGGATGGCCACGGGGATGGACGTGTTCGTCCCGCCGGGCGACGCCGTCGAATTCTGTCGCGCTATCGCCCAGACGTTCAAAGAGCTGGGCGACCGCAACAACCGCGGGGTCTGCCGGATGCGCTATCTCGTCCAGCAGCTGGGCACTGAAAAGTTCGAGCGGGCCGTCCGCACCCGCTGTGAGGTCGAGTTGCCCACAAGCGGCGTCGACCTGACGGAGGGGTACACGGGCGACCACGTCGGCGTCCACGACCAGAAACAGGACGGTCTGAACTACGTCGGGTTCAACGTCATCGCCGGCCGGATGGGCGGCGACGAGTTCGCCGAGGCCGCCCGCGCCGCCAGGGAGTACGGCACCGACGAGGCCTCGGTCCGCCTGGCGACCGACCAGAACTTCCTCGTCACCCACATCCCCGACGAGAACGTCTCCGAACTGCTGAACGAGCCCTTCGCCCGCAAGTACAGCCCGGACCCGGGTCCGTTCTCGCGGGGTGCGGTCGGCTGTACGGGCTCTGAGTTCTGTAACTACGGCATCATCGAGACGAAAAACCGCGTCTACCGGTGGGCCAAGGCCCTGGACCGCAAGATCGACACGCCCGAGGACCTTGACGTGGTGCGGATGCACATGTCGGGCTGTTCTGCCTCGTGTGCCCAGCCCCAGATCGCCGACATCGGTTTCCGCGGCGAGACGGTCCAGGTCGACGACCCCGGGACCACCACCAACGAGGAGGGCGACAACATCGTCGAGGGGATGGACTTCGGTCTCGGCGGGGCGCTGGGCACCGACAACGAGTTCCTCGATTGGGTCGAGAACGCCGTCCCCGCCAGCGCGGTCATCCCGGCCATCGAACAGCTGTTCGACGCCTACGTCGCGGAGCGCGAGGAGGGCGAACGCTTCTACGAGTGGTCGCGCCGGGTCGACAACGACCGCCTGCGCGCGGTCATGCAACGGGCCGACGCCAACGTCTCCGGCGGGATCGCCCACGACGGCGAGGGAGGTGTCGCCGATGACTGAGGACGACCCGATGCCGGGCGTCCCCGAGACCGACGCCGACGACGATCCGTCCGTCCCGAAGACGTCCGGCGTCAGCGTCGACCGGCCCGCGACCGAGAGCAAGACGATCCCCGGCGACCAGGTCGGACCGGCCGACGAGGAGTACGTCTACCACGACCCCGACAGCGGTGACCGTGGCGGTCACGACCACGGTGACGGTCACGAGCGCGTCCACGACGACGGCGGGTGGAGCTCGGGAGGGTCGTGTGGCTGTGGCGGACAGGACGCCGGGGCGCGGACGGACCGGCGCGCCGATCAGCCGGCGAGTGCCGTCCCCGACGGGGCACCCGGGAGCGACGGCTCGGGGGAACTCGCCTCGGACGGCGGAACGACACCGTCGAACGTCGACGACCAGGGACAGCTGCGCGATCTGGAGTTCACGAAACCGGCCGAGGGCAAGAGCCAGGACTTGGAGGAGACGGCGCCCGACCAGCGCGTCCAGCGGCCCGGCGAGGAAGACCTGGCGCTGGACACGCCGTCCTACGAGATCCGCTCGCAGATGAACGACATCGAGACGCCCGACGACAAGACGTGGTTCATGGAGCTGGACGAGGCGGTCATCGACGACGACCGCTGTATCCAGTGTGGGACCTGTGTCGCTGCTGGGACTTCTGTCCCCGCGGCGGCCTGCGCTACGAGCGCCAGTGGAAGATCACCGGCGGCGACGACAACGTCAAGGGCGCGGGCGACCCGATCACGGAGTTCTCCGCGAAAGTCGAGGACGACTGGCGCGAGAACGCCCAGGACGGTGGACTGGTCACCGCCGTGCTGGTCCACCTGCTCGAAGCCGGCGAGATCGACGGCGCGCTCATCGCCACCGAGTCCGACGAGGACCCCTGGAAAGCCGAGTCGTTCCTCGCGACCACGCCCGAGGAGTGTATCGACAACGCCGGCAGCTGGTACAACCAGACGATGGCACTCGGGAATCTCGACCTCGAACAGTGGGAACACAAACTCGACGTCTCCCTGGAGGAGGCCTCGCTCGCACTCGTCGGGACGCCTTGCGAGATAGAGGGGATCCGGGCCCTGCAGGACTTCGCGTGGGACTACGCTAGCCACGAGTCCGGCGTCCGCTCGATCGACTACGCGATCGCCCTGATGTGTACGAAGAACTTCAACTACCGGAAGCTGATGGGCGAGAAACTCGTCGAGGAGCGGGGCATCGACCTGGACGACGTCGCGAAGATGGACGTGCTCCACGGCAAGATGATGGCCATCGGCGAGGACGGCGAGATGCTCGTCGAGGAAGACGTCGAGAACTTCCACGACGCCGCGCTCAAGGGCTGTGACGAGTGTGCCGACTTCACGGGGTACTGTGCGGACCTGACGGTGGGGTCGGTCGGCTCCTCGGAGGAGTACTCGTCGGTCATCGTCCGCACCGAGCAGGGGATGGACGCCTGGAACCGCACGAAAGCGGACCTGGACTACCACGACCTGGAGGACCGCTCGGCGGTCGGCAAGCTCCAGGGCTGGGACAAGAAGAAGGCCTTCGACTCGCTGGAGCGGCCCTTCGACCCCGACGCGCCGCGGTTCATCGAGTACACCGAACACGCCGAACACTACGGCACCGAGACGAACCCACACGACCGCGGGCACTGAGTATCGACGGGTCCACCCCTCGCACAAGACATATTACCGGTCCCCTGTCAGGAAGTCCCGGATGACACCTCGCACTCGCAGAGGCCTCCTCCGGGCCGGTGGCGTGGCGCTGGGCGGACTCCTGGCCGGCTGTAACGCCGACGTGTTCGGCGGCGACGAGGACGAGTTTCCGCCGCCGGCCCCGACGTCGGCGGCACCGTCGGAGCCGCAGTCGATGCCGACGGGGACGGCGTGGCCGCGGTTCGGGGCCGACGCGGGCAACACGGGCCACCGACCGGGGGTGACGGCGGTGCCCGACGACCCGACCGTCTACTGGTCGTTTTTCACACAGGCGACGCCACCGGTCGTCGAGGACGGAACGCTGTACACCGTCGAGACCAACGGGGGAACGGCTCTCGTCGCTCGCGACGCGGCGACCGGGCGGGTCGAGTGGACCGCGGAGACGGAGTTCGGCGGCGCACTCGGCGTTCCGGCCGTCGCGGGCGACCGGCTCGTCGTCCAGAGTTTCACCCGTCTTCTGACGTTCGACCGCGAGACCGGCGACCCGGAGTGGAACCGGGCGGTCGGCAGCGGGCAACCGGGGTCGCCGGTCGTTGTCGACGGCGCCGTCTATCTCGCGAACGACTCCTTCGACGGCGACCCCGCCGTGGTCTTCGCGTGCGATCTCGCGACCGGCGAGGAACGCTGGACCCACGAACTCGGTTCGAGCGAGCACCTCCGTGGCTCGGTCGCAGTCGCCGACCGGAGCGTCTTCGTCGGGGCCGGCGACCTCGTCGCGCTCGACGTCGACGATGGCACGGAACGCTGGCGAACGCCGTTCGCGGACCCGGTCGAGACGACGCCGACCGTCGACGACGGGACGGTCTACGTCACCGACGCTCGCGGGACCTGTCACGCGGTATCGACGGCCGACGGGACCGAGCAGTGGACTGCGAGCGTGGGCGAACCCGCGCGGGGAACGGCCGCTGCTGTCGCCGACGGTGCGGTGTACGTCGGAACGACCACGGGGTTACACGCCATCTCGAACGCGGGCGAGCGCCGCTGGCAGGTGGATCTGACCGACGCCGTCACGCCCAGCGTCGACACCGAAAGTGTGTACGTGGGCGAGAACGGGTTCGAGAACCGAGCGATCGTCGCCGTGAATCGGGCCGACGGAACCGAGCGCTGGCGTCGAAACACGGCCGAACGACAGGTTTCGGACACGATACAGGCCGGTGTCCGCGGTCCCCCGACGACGGTCGAGGGCGGCCTCTACGTCGTCGCCGCCGACGGGATCCGCGCGTTCGGTCGGTGAATCGCCCGAACCTCGTTCCAGCGGCGCGTCGACGGACTCCTCGTCTAGATGACCTTCTCGGTCCGAGCGACCACCGTCGAGACCATGTCGGCGACGTAGACGACAGCGCCGACCAGCATCAGCAGACTCACGACGACCGCCTGCATCGGGTGCCCGGCGTAAAGGTTCCACCCCGCCAGCACGACGCCGAGCGTGACGACCCATCCCCAGCACGCCATACACAGTTTCGTCCGCGACCAGTCGGTGATCGAGGCGACGCTCACGCGTCGGCCACCTCCGACCCAGCGGACGGTTCGTCCGCGCAGTTCGTCTGTCTCTGGCCGCCACTAACGGCTCTTTCCGTATGCTCTCTCGCTTGCATGACCCTCACCACCCAGGTGACTGTCAATTTATCGTACATTCGATTCGCGTATTAATGTTTCTATCGAGAGATCTGATTCGAAAGGCCCGGCGGAGAGCAGCACATCTGGAAGTCGCTAAACGAAAACGCCCCGAGCTTGCTGGTGGCGTCGCCGAAGAAATGGTTGCCCGTGCGCGATACGAGTGGGCCGACTCTGGATCCGAATAACGACACCGAACGAACGATGTTTTGAAGTGCCCGCTCAGGGATTCGAACCCCGGGACTGGCTCAGTCGCGGTACTCTTCGACCTCGACGACTTTTTCCGTCTCTTCGTGCGTGAGGTCGCCGTCGTCGGA
>PXQN01000089.1:0-8887 GCA_003021305.1 Halobacteriales archaeon QH_10_67_22
ATGGTGATCGGTTCGAACGACGAGAGCCGACCGCGCTCGCGCACGCTCTCGTCGTCGAGGTCGACGTTCAGCGTCCCCAGGAACGGTTCGTACCCCAGCAGGGATTTGAACTGGCGCATGTACCCCGGCAGGGAGATGTAGTGGCGTCCCTCGCCCATGCCGCTGGTGACCGCGCCGCGCAGTTCGACGGTGGCGTCGCGCTCGAAGATGCGCCGGTAGTCTGCGTACTCGCGCTGGAGAGCGCGCTCCCCGGCCGCCGTGACGGCGACCCACTGGCCATCGCTGACGATCTCTCGCTCTACGAGGTCCGCCTCCTCCAGACGCTGGAGCCGCCGCGAGGCCGTCTGCGTCGAGGCCTCCAGCCGCTCGGCCAGCGCCGAACACGAAACCTTCACCTCGCCGTCGAGCCCGTTTCGCAGGGCCAGCTCCTTCAGCGTCGCCAGCTCGGCGTGCCCGACCCCCGCGTCCGTCGTCTCTGACATACTCTCCCCTAGCCGACACGTCCGGATAAGAGCACCGAATCCGAGATGCATCACAGAAATGTCGAGGCCGTGCGTCGTCACGTCCGCCGACTCGTGAGTGCCCGCGGTGTGGTTTCAGTCGCCCGCTTCGGCGTAGGAGTCCCGCGCCCAGAAGTCGCTGTCTTTCTCCAGTTTGGGCACCCAGGTGTCCTGCTGGCGGGCCAGGAGCGTGACGTGGGAGACGGGGACCTCTTTCATGACGTCGTGGTCGGGCATGTGTTCCTGGACGCGTTCGGTAAAGGCGCGGACCTCCTCGTGGTTGGGCATCGAATCGCGGTCCAGCCGCCCGCGGGAGTGGCCGACGTGCATGTACGCCTTGAGTTCGACGAAGTCCGGGTCGGCCCGGTGGAACATCGTGGCGTACCACCCGGGGTGGTGCATATTGTGGCCCTTGACCAGGGTCGTCCGGAGGACGGTGCGGGTCTCGTCTTTGGCGGCCAGGACGTCCAGCGTCTCGATCAGGCGTTCCCAGGCGTCGTCCTCGACGGCCTTCACAGTGCTATCGAAGGTCTGTCGGTCGGCGGCGTCGACGCTGACGTACAGCTGGGTCGGGTCACATGCGGCGAGCACCTCCGGTTTGGTGCCGTTCGAGACCAGAAACGTCGTGATGTCGCGCTCGTGGAAGGCGTCGATGAGTTCGGGCAGATAGGGGTACAGCGACGGTTCGCCGTCCAGCGAGATGGCGACGTGGCGCGGTTCCATCGCCTCCTCGAAGCGTTCGCGGGGGACCGCCTCGTTGCCGCCGAAACCCGAGAGCAGTTTCTCCTGCAGAGAGAGAGACGCCTCGGCGACGGCGTCGGGGTCGTCCCACTCGACGTCGCCGAGTTCGTAGGCGTGGCCGGCGTGGTCGCGCCAGCAGAAGACACAGCGCTCGTTGCACTTGACGACCGGCGTCATCTGGATACACCGGTGGCTCTCGATGCCGTAGAAGATGTTCTTGTAGCACTTGCCCTCGCCCTTGAGGGCGTTTTTCGTCCAGCCACACGTCTGGGCGGCCGTGTGGTTCTCGCTGTGGTAGTTCGGGTCGTCTACCTGTCTGGGCCCGTCCGATTCGCTCATTAGCGGGAGTGACGAGCGGGGTCGGTAAACATCCTTTGACCGCGGCGTTCGATGTCTCTGGGCTCGATCCCACGACGGACGGGGAAACCAGCGCGCCAGCGGCCGCTCACGGCGGGCGCCGCAAAGACGAGTACTACCGTGAGGACGAAGAACATCCGCCCCGTGTGGCCCCGCACTATCCGCTCGCGCCGTCTCTCGTGGCCGCGACGCGTTTCTCGTGGAGGTCGTCGTACCAGCGGGCCTTGACCGGGGCGAGGTACTCGGCGAGGGGATTGGGTGCCTGGTTCGGGCCGATGCCCATATCGAGGAGGAGCTGCTCGGGCGTGTGGACGACGTAGGGGCCGAAGTCGTACCCCTGGTTGCGCGGTAGCGTCTCGCGGAACCACTGGAGGCGGCGTTCGACGTCGGCGTACATCTCCTCGGTCGTCGGCATCGACGGGAGCTCACCCTGGAAGTAGGCGGCCAGCCAGTGGGCCGACACCTCCATCGAGAGGAAGTTGTTGTGGGTCTGGCGCAGGCCGACGAAGCCGATCCGGTCGGTCTCGGGCGGGACCAGCGAGCGGTAGGCAGCGAACAGGCCGTCGTCGGTCCGCAGGTCCAGCGGCGACGCGTCGAGGAAGGGGTACTCCTGGCGAAAGCCGGTCCCGAAGACGACGAGGTCGGCGAGCACCTTCCCGCCGGTCGAGAGGACGACCCCGTCGGACTCGAAGCGCTCGACCCTGGCTTTCTCGGGCGTGATGGCACCGTCGGCGACCCGGCCGGCGAACTCGTCGGGGTAGACGCCCGACCGCGCGATGTCGTCGGGGAGCCCGTTGGACGGGACCAGCTCGTCCAGGTCGCCCAGCCCTCCAGAGTAGACGAAGTCTCTGGTGATCGCCGCCCACAGCAGGTCCTTGAGACGGGCGGGGAGCCGGTCTATCGGCCGGACGACCTCGTCGTGGGGGAACTGCGGGAGCAACGACCCCCCCAGCCGCGAGAAGAGGAGGTACTTGTATGGGACCTGCCCGCCCAGCAGCCGCCTGGGGATGTGCCAGCAGGCCCGCCGGAACACCAGCGTCGAGGACGCACCCGCCCGGCTGGCCTCGACGCTCAGGTCCAGCGCGGACTTGCCGAAGCCGACGGTGACGACGTCCCGGTCTTCGAGTACCGAGTGTGAATCCACCTCGCTCGTGTGCAAGACGGCTCCCTCGAACCGCTCGCGCCCGGGGACGTCGGGCACCTCGGGCACGTGGTGGAGGCCGCTGCAGACGACGACGTAGTCGTGACGGGCCGTCTCCGTCCGCCCGGTGTCGGCGTCGCTGAGTTCGACCGCCCAGCCCCGCTCGCGTTCGGCGAGTCCCACGACCTCCGTCTCGAAGGCGACGTCGTCGTAGACGCCGTGTTTGCGGGCGTACTCGCGCAGGTAGCTCTGGACGTCCTCGGCGTCGGGAAACGGCGTGTCGTTGGGTTCGTCCGAGAACTCGAAGATGCCGCTGTCGGCCTGTGCCGCGAGGCCGACGTAGCGACGCTCGCTCGACCACGCAGTCACGATTCCACCCGGTCCCGCGCCGACGATACCGACCGTCCCACTCATTTGAAACACGCGTACGGACCGCTCCGTTTTGATATTTTCGTGCCGGCCACGCCGGTTCATTTCCCGCGGGGCGTCCCGACCAGGCTGTCCGCGTCGACGGACCGATTCGACAGGCGTTTACCGCCCGGTCGAGGAATAGGCGGTGATGCGGGTGACGTTTCTCGGGACCGGTGGCGCCGTGCCGACGACCCAGCGCAACACGAGCGCGCTGGCGATACGGCGGGAGGGCGAACGGTTCCTCTTCGACTGTGGCGAGGGGACCCAGCGCCAGATGATGCGCTTTGACACCGGCTTCGGCGTCGACCACGTGTTCGTCACGCACTGTCACGGCGACCACGTCCTCGGACTCCCGGGGCTCGTCCAGACGATGGACTTCAACGGCCGCGACGACCCGCTCGCGGTCCACGCGCCCGGCGGCACCCGCTCCGCCGTCGCGGACCTGCTCTCCGTCGCCAGCACGGACCCGGCGTTTCCCGTCCGGGTCACCCAGAACGCGCCCGGCGACACGGTGCTCGGCATCCCGCCGGGCCCGAAGTACTCGAAACTCCACGCGGGCGAACCGGTCGAACACGACGGGCGGACCATCGAGCCCGGGGAGGTGGTCGGGCCGCCCCGCCCGGGGCGACGGGTCGTCTACACGGGCGACACCCGTCCGACGGAGGCCGTCGTCGCGGCCGCCGACGGGGCCGACCTGCTCGTCCACGACGCCACCTTCGCCGACGACTGGGCCGACCGCGCCCGCGAGACCGGCCACTCGACCGCCCGCGAGGCCGCCACCGTCGCCCGCGAGGCCGGCGCGAAACGCCTCGCGCTGACCCACGTCTCGACGCGCTACGCCGGCGACCCCTCGCCGCTCGTCGACCAGGCCCGCGAGGTCTTCGATGGCGAACTCCGCCTCCCCGACGACGGCGACCACGTCGAGGTCCCCTTCCCCGACGACGGCTGATCCGCCAGTGTGACCAGTCGACCGGAGACACCTGCCACGGACACCGCTGGTCCGGAGCGACCCCTCTCGGCCGAACTGGGCGCCGACGTGTATCTCAAACGCGAGGAACGGGTCGTCATGGAGGGCGCTTGCGGGGCGTCGCTGGCCGGCGCCCGCGCGATGGCCGACGAGATAGCTGGTTCGACTGTCGTCCTCCAGGTCTCGGGGCGCAACGTCGACGAAGCGGTGCTCCGGGACATCCTGGGCTGGTGACAGGAGCGGTGTCTCTGCGCGGACCCGTACACTCTTGGCGTACCCGCGGGTGGGACAGGTATGGACCTGGCACACGTCGCGCTGTGGGTGTCGGACCTGGAGGCGTCGCTGGACTTCTACCTGGACGGACTCGGCCTCGAACGACGGTGGTCCTGGACCGGCGACGGCATCGAGAACGTCTACGTCGGGATCGACGGCGGGGAACTCCAGTTGCGCTACGACCCCGACCGGACGACGCCCGTCGCGCCCTCGCGTGCCGACGTCGACCACGTCGCGTTCGCCCTCGACGACCGGGCGGCCGTCGACGACGCCTTCGAACGCGTCGTCGACCGCCCCGACTCCGCGGCGGTCGCGGAGCCCCACGTCGTCGACCCCGCAGGGGCCTACGCCGCCTTCGTCGCCGACCCCGACGACTACACCGTCGAACTCGTCACGCCGATCGAGTGAGCGTCGAACCGGTCACGCCGGTCGGGTGCCCGCCGCGGCGGTCACCTCGTCGCGCCCCGGAGGTCACCCGCCCTTGACGAGTCGCAACACCTCGACGCGGTCGGCCTCGACGGGGGCGTCCTCGGGGACCGGGCGGCCGTCGACGAGCACCGACACCTCGTGAGGGCCGTACGGCAGCGCGTCGAGCAGGTCGCCGTAGGTGTCGCTCGTCGCGGCGTCGACCTCGTGGGTGTCCTCGCCGACGACCGAGACTGTCACGCGCATACCGGGGGGTCCGTCCGGCTGGTCTTGAGCGTGTCGCTATCGGCCCGGCCCCCGTCTCGGTAGGTTTACGGACGGCGGGGGCCTCCCGTCGAGCATGACCGAGGCCGACACGGATCGGGAGTCGCCGACGGGTCGCGACGAGGTCTGGATCGAGAAGTACCGCCCCCAACGGCTCGCCGACATCGTCGGACAGGACACCATCGTCGAGCGCCTCCAGTCCTACGTCGACCGTAACGATCTAAGCCATATGTTATTTTCAGGCCCAGCAGGCATCGGAAAAACTACGTGTTCGATGGCAATCGCCCGCGAGTTGTACGGCGACGACTGGGAGGAGAACTTCCTCGAACTGAACGCCTCCGACGAGCGCGGTATCGACGTGGTGCGCGACCGGATCAAGAGTTTCGCGCGCACCTCCTTCGGCGGGTACGACTACCGGATCATCTTCCTCGACGAGGCAGACGCGCTCTGTGTGCCTCCCGGAACCGAGGTCGCTACTGGCTATCCGTCGTCACCGGAAGTAACACGGATAGAGAACGTGGACGAGGACGGAGAGCCGATCCCGTCCGTCGACTTCGAGACCAACGAGATACAATCGGACGAGGGCAAACTCGTCGATTCCGGTGTGGCCGATTTCTTCGAACTCGAATTAGCGGACGGACGAACCGTCCTCGCGAGTCTCACACACCCGTTTTTCGTGGTCGATGAGGATAGCACGCTCGTCGAGAGGGAACTGCGGGAACTACGACCGGGGGACGAGATCGCCGACTTCAAAACGGACATCGGCGTCTCGCGGTGTGAGGTCTGTGGAGACTGGACAGCAGGTCGGTTCTGTTCGATCGCCTGCAAGGACGAGGGACATATCCACTCGGACACGAATAATTCGACACGCTTTTCTCCGATCCGGGAGCGAAACGGTTTCTGCGTGCCGGACGGGCGAGGAGATTGTTGCTCGGTTCGTGTCCGAGTGGATAGTCGTGACATGCAGGGTGGGGGCAATCCCATGTACGGAGACAAATTCGAGCCCGCGCTCGTTTTCGACGGCGGTTCACGAACAGTTCAGACCGTGGACGTTCGTAATATCGAGTACAGCCACCGTGGGAAGGCCTACAACATCAGCATGGAGGGTACGCCCAACTTCATGCTTGCCAACGGTGTTCTGACTCACAATACCTCCGACGCCCAGTCGGCACTGCGCCGGACGATGGAGCAGTTCTCGAACAACGTGCGTTTTATTCTCTCGTGTAACTACTCCAGTCAAATCATCGACCCGATCCAGTCCCGATGTGCCGTCTTCCGGTTTGCGCCGCTGTCCGACGAGGCCGTCGCCGAGGAGATGCGCTACATCGCGAGCGAGGAAGGTATCGAAGTCACGGAAGACGGGATGGACGCGCTGGTGTACGCCGCCGACGGCGACATGCGCAAGGCCATAAACGCCCTGCAGGCGGCCTCGGTCACGGGCGCGGTCGTCGACGAGGAAGCCGTCTACGCGATCACCTCGACGGCCCGCCCCGAAGAGATCAAGGAGATGGTTCAGCAGGCCCTCGACGGCGATTTCACGGCCAGTCGGTCGACGCTCGACAGGTTACTGACCGAGGAGGGGATCGCCGGGGGCGACGTCATCGACCAGCTCCACCGCGCAGTCTGGGAGTTCGACCTCGACGAGGAGGCCGCGGTCCGACTGCTCGACCGCATCGGCGAGACCGAGTACCGCATCACCCGCGGCGCAAACGAGCGCATCCAACTGGAGGCGCTGCTCGCGTCGCTCGCGCTCGACGAGTGACCGCGGGGACGGCCAGTGTCGGCCCGGGAAACGCGGCGGTGGCTTCCCGGGGGAACACGCAGTGACGGTCCGGACGGACCTGCGGTGCCGACCCGGGGACATACCGCAGCCACGACTCTTCACAGGAAGCCGACGGCGTGGGCGAAACTGCTCGCACTCGTGTAGTTCGGGCCCCCCATCACGACCGGCTGACCGGCGAAGACCACTCCGAAGTCGTGGGCTAACTGGCCGAACTGTCCGAACTCCACCGGGTGGGCAAACGCCGAGAGCCCCAGCCCGATCACCATCATACTGTCGGACACAAGTACGTGAACACGCTCGTCGGTGTGTCACCATCGAGACGTCTCGGAGACCGCCAAAAGAAGTATCGAGTGTCGACTTGCTTGTGTCCGACAGTATCAGCAGGACGATGTTGTTCACGATGTGGTTCACGCCGAGGTGGACGAAGATTTCAAATCCCTGTCGGCGTGTCACTGCTCACTGGCGTTCGCAGAGGACGAGCCCGGAGGGATTTGAACCCCCGACATCTTGGTCCGGAACCAAGTACTCTATCCACTGAGCTACGGGCCCTCGCTACCGAGTTGCGGGCAGCGACGTTTAACCGTTGTGAACGAAAAGTTAGGGCTGTTCGCCGCTTTCGATAGTGAACCCGTCGGTCGGGTAGGCGACGCAGGTCAGACAGTAGCCCTCCTCCATGTCGTCGTCGAACAGCGCCTCGTTGTTGGAGTGGCGCACGTAGTCAAGCGCCGGCCCGTCCTGGATCTGGCCGGCACAGGAGACACACTGACCCTGGCGACAGGCGTAGGGCAGGTCCCAGCCCTCGTCTTCGGCCGCGTCGAGGATAGTCTCGTTGTTCGCGACCTCGATCGTCTCGCCCTCCTTTGCGTACTCGACCTCGTAGTACTCGACCTCGTCGTCGGCGATCGCCTCGGGGTCGAAACCCGCGTCTTCCTCGTCGGCGTCCTCGCCCTCGCCGAGTTCGCCCTCGGCTTCGCCGGCCGGGATCGCACCGGCGCCGGCACCGCCGATAGAGCGGTTCATCGGCTCGGGGAACTCCGTCTCGGGGACGGATTCGGCCCGCCGCTCGATCACCTCCTGGGAGATGTCGGCGGGCGGCTCCCAGCCGGTCCCCGTGGCGTAGTGGGCCGCGACGACCACGAGGACCACCACTGCCCCGAGCCCGACGTTCACTGGGTCGACCATATCGGCGGCTTTGGCGTGGCGGTATAACTAGCTGACGCTTCCCCGCCGACCCTCGCCCGCGCTCGAACGTGTTCGCCCCGCGACCGCGCTCCGCTCGCGGTGCTCACCCCTCGCGCCGTGCGATTTCGTGCCGTCCGAAACCGTACCGCAGTCGGTTCGCGAGACGCCGGGAGAACCGCCCGGGGCCGTCGCCGGTCGCCCGCGAGTCGAACCGCTCGGACAGCGCCGCGTAGATGAGCGGCACCGGCACCTCCTGAGCGAGGGCCTCCTGGACTGTCCAGGTGCCCGTCGACCCCCCGGCGACGTGGTCGGCGACGGTGCCCAGATCCGACCCCTCCTCGCGGAACGCCTCCTCGCACAGCTCCAGTAGCCACGACCGGATGACAGCGCCGTTGTTCCAGGTCCGTGCGACCGCTTCCAGGTCCAGGTCGTACCGCCCCTCGGCGAGCAGTTCGAACCCCTCGCCGTAGGCCTGCATCAGTGCGTACTCGACGCCGTTGTGGACCATCTTCACGTAGTGGCCCGACCCCGCGGGCCCCATGCGGTCGTGACCGTCGGGGCCGGTCGCGACGGCGTCGAACACCGGTTCCAGTTCGCGGTAGGCCCACTCCGGGCCGCCGACCATCAGCGAGAAACCCAGTTGTGCGCCCGCGGGACCGCCCGAGGTGCCACAGTCGAGGTAGGCTGCCGCCGTGCGTTCGGCGCGCCGGACCGAGTCCTCGAAGTGAGAGTTGCCGCCGTCGACGACGACGTCGTCGCCGTCGAGGTGGCCCGCGAGGTCCTCGAGCGCGGCGTCGACGGCCTCGCCCGCCGGCACCATCAGCCAGATCCGCCTGTCCGTC
>PXQN01000089.1:8922-33236 GCA_003021305.1 Halobacteriales archaeon QH_10_67_22
ATGTCGAACGCGACCACGTCGTGGACCGCCGCGAGTGTCCGGTCGACCACGATCTGTCCCATCCGGCCGAGTCCGATGACGCCCAGTTGCATACCGGCGCGTGGCCGGGTGGACAGGTAGGAATTGCGGTTCGTCGGTCCGACCGTGCGCTGTTTGTGTCCCCGGACCCAACAGTCGCCATGGTCACTATCGTCGAACCGGTCGCTGACGGCCTGCTGGCACGGTACGGTCGACTGGGAGGCCGCACAGGGCGAGGACGTGCTCACCGAGGTCATCGAAACCGACGGCGGCGCGAGACGCCTGGGCGAACTGGGCATCGGGATGAACCGCGGCATCGACCGCCCGACCGGGCGGATCCGCTTCGACGAGAAGATGGCCGGCACCGTCCACCTCGCGCTGGGCCGGGCCTACGAGGCCTGTCTCCCCGAGGGCGAGTCGGGCAACGATAGTTCCGTCCACGTCGACCTGATCACCGACATGACCGGCGATTCGCGCATCGAAGTCGACGGCGAGGTAGTCCAGCGCGACGGCGTCCTCCGGTGGGAAGACGGGTTCGAGGCGTAGCGGGGCCCATCCTTTTGCCGCGGGGACCCCTCACCGTCGGCTATGACCGACCTGACCGCGTTCGTCGAGGGCATCGTCCACGAACCGACCCAGACCGAGGGGCGAGGGCTCGACCTCACCGTAGCGGAGGTGTTCGAGGTGACCGGACCCGGCCGAGTGGACTTCGGCGGCGGCGAACTCGAACCCGCTGACACCGACCCCCACGACCGCCACTATCGCGACGAGGACGACGACTACCAGTGGTGGGACCTGGACGCCGGCGGGTATCTCCTCGAGTACAACGAGTCGCTGGCGCTGCCCGAGGACACAGTCGCGACGGTCCAGACCCGCGACGCCGTCCGTGCCCGGGGCGCCTTCCACCCGACGCTGGCCGTAACGGAGCTGGACGCCCTGTCGGTCTCGACGGTCCTCGGCGTCGACCAGTCGTGACTGCCCGGGCCGGTCAAGGCCGGTCCTGCGCGAACTCTCGCTCGCGCTGGTCCGCGATCCGGTGAACGCCGACGGCGATAGCTTCCAGTGCGACGAGGACCCGCCACAGGAAGTACACCACGACGATGAGCAACCCGGGGAGCAGTCCGAGCAGTATCGCTCCCCGAACGAGAACGGCGTAGCCGAGGAGGATAACCCACAGGAGGCCTGCTCCGGCGAGCAGTGCGCGCGACGGCGAAGGCGGGGACCAGTCTGCCATATCCGGCGGTCTGACCGCAAGGGTGAAAAAACTACCAGACTCGGTCGGACAGCTGGTCGGACCGAAAAAGAGGGCTTTTCAGGCGCGGCCGCGTTCGCCCGGGTATGGCTGACTTCACGGTTGCCGTCGCCGACCCGGACGACGGCACAACGTACCAGGTCGAGGTCGACGGACAGGACGCCAACCGGTTCATCGGACGGGAGATCGGCGAAGAGGTCGACGGCGGTGCCGTCGGCCTGTCGGGGTACACCCTGGAGATCACGGGTGGCTCGGACGACACCGGCCGGCCGATGCGCGACGACGTGCGCGCCACGGCGCTGAAGAACGTCCTGCTCGACGGCGGCACCGGCTTCGAACCGACCCGCGACGGCGAGCGCAAGCGCGTGACCGTCCGGGGTCGGGAGATCAGCGACGAAACCCGCCAGATCAACGCCCGCATCGCGTCCCGCGGCGGCGACTCGCCGGCCGACCTGCTCGGCGAGGCGTAACGAGCGGTTTCTAGACGACTGCGTCGAAGGCCGTGAACACCGCGTAGCTGACAGCGAGCGCGAGCGCGAGCGAGCCGACCCACGCGAGGACGGTCTTGCCCATCTTCTCGCCGCTGACGGCGCTGTTGCCCGCGGTGTAGCCGCTGCCGACGATGGCGCTGACGATGATCTCGTTGAACGAGACGGGGATGCCGAAAAAGACCGCGGTCTGTGCGATGGCAAAGGAGGGGATGAGCGCCGCGATAGACCGGCGGGGACCGAGCGAGGAGTAGTCCTGGGAGAGGGCCTTGATCATGCGCGGGGCGCCGGTCCAGGAGCCGACCAGCAGACCGACACCGCCGCCGACCAGGACTGCGACCAGCGGAATCTCGAACGGGTCGACCAGCGGCAACAGCGGCCCGATGGCCAGGCCGACCTGGCTGCCCCCGGCCGAGAACGCGACCAGGCCACCGAGCACGAGCAGGAAGTGTCGCTGCCCCCGCTCGCCGTTGGCACGGACGTCCCACCACAGCGCCCCGGCGACGACGGCGGCCAGGGCCAGCGAGACGCCCGCCCGGACGGCCAGCGGCGACAGCCCTACGGCGGCGGTGACGGCGTCGACCAGCGACGCCTGGCCGTCCGGCGGGCCGAAGAAGACGAACTCCACGTTGGCCAGGATTGCGCCGACCACCCCAGCCAGGGCGGGGACGGCCACTCCCTCGTCGACGTCGTCGCTGCGCAACAGGCGGGCGGTCCCGTAGGCGATACCGCCCCCGACGAAAGGCGTCGCGACCCAAAGCGTTGCTATCTGGCGGTACTTCGGCCAGGCCGGCCCGCCACCGAGCGCCAGGCCGACGCCGATGACCGCCCCCGTGACGGTGAACGCGGTCGCGATGGGGTAGCCGGCGAACACGCCGATAGCCACCAGCACCGCGGCGGTCGTCAGTCCGATGACGGCGGCGGCCGGCGACAGCACCACCCCGTTTATCAGTTCCCGGCCGACCGCCTCCGAGACGTTGGCGCCCTGGAGGACGGCGCCGGCGAACCCGAGGATGCCGACGATAAAGCCCGCCCGCATTATCGAGATGGCGTTGGCCCCGACCGCGGGGGCAAACGGCGTCGACCCCGAGGAGCCGGCGCCGATCGCCCAGGCCATGAACAGACTCGCGCCCGCTGCGACGACCAGCGTCACTACCGAGGCCATCCGGGCAGTCGTATTGGCGGTTCGTATAATAGCCTGCCGGTCGTGTGGTCACGCGACGACCCGACCCCGGAGACGGGCGGGTGGTGACCGGCGGACTCCCGTCCGGGAGTGCGGTCAGGTCGTGTCGGCGTCGGCGTCGTCGTCGGTTTCGACCGCTTCGACGCCCTCGGCGGCCTCGGCGCCCGCGAGGTCTTTCTCGGTGTCGACGTGCCAGCGGTCGACCGACTCCTCGTAGTCGGCGAGCTTGTTCGAGACCTTGATCTTGAGGTCGTCGTCGTTGACGTTGATCTCGAAGGCGTACTCGGGGTCGTCGTCGTCGATTCGCTGGAGGTTGGCGCTGACCAACTCGTTGTCGAAGTAGTAGGGCGCGATGCGGGTCATCACGTTGCGGTAGACGGCGTCCTCGACGGTGCGGACCGCCTTGCGACCGGCCGAGTCGGCCGCCCGGGCGACGTAGTCCAGCGACTCGCCCCACTTGTCGACGGCCTCGTCGGTGTCTTCGTCTTCGAGGCGCTCGTAGGACTCCGTGAGCTTCTCACCCGCGGTCTGGAGGTCCTCGTCCGGGTCCTTGCCGGCTTTCTCGCCTTTGCCCTCCTCGACGCTCGCCTGGTCTGCGGTCTTCTCGTTGACGTCCTCGTCCAGCCGTTCGTGGCTCTTGGGTCGCCAGGCGTCGAACTCCTTGAGTGCGTCGCGGTCCATGGATTCACCCTCCTCGGCGAGGTCTTTCAGCGCACGGACCACCCGCTCGCCGTGTTCGACGATATCGACCCAGCCGCCGCTGGTCTTGAACCCGGAGACGCTCTCTTCCACGGTTATCGGCCGTAGGTGAGAGCCGTCGCGACCTCGTTCAGTTTACGCTTGATCCGTCCGGCCAGGACGGCCGGCGCGGCGGCTTTGCGCATCTCGTCTTCGGGCACCTCGATGCGCTCGTCGCCGAACGGGTCACGGTCGGGACCGTCCTCGTCGTCGGCCTCGGTGACGTTTTTGTCGTCCGGGTGTGATCGACGGGCATGGAGTGTCAGCACGCGGGTCGCGAGGCGGCCGGGGAACCGCCCGAGCGTGACGACGCGGCGACCGTCGATCACACCGTCCGTCCGGCGGGGGAGCCATGAACACCGACGACCCCTACGAGTCGCTCGAACCGGCCGAGGACGACCCCGACGTCCCCGACTGGGATGACGACTACGTCGACCGGGTGAGCGACCGGCTGATGTTCAACTTCGACCTGGAGAAAGACCGGACTGTCGTGGGCACCGACTTTACCCTCTACGGGGAGATGAACATCCACCACGAGAAACACTTTATCCACCCGGTGCTCTCGTTTGCCCACCACGACACGTTCGAACACGTGTTCGTGCGCGAGGTGGGGGACGTCTCCGTCGCGGACCTGGAGGCGCTGGTGGCGCTGGGTCACGACCTGGCCGACGAGTGGATCGACGCCGACGAGGAACACTACGCCACGGAGTTCAGCTTCGTGGCCCTCGCCGACGCGGTCCCCGAGGACGTCAGGGAGTTCGTGGCCGACTTCCGCGACCGCACCCTGCTCAAGAAGGGCTTTCACGGCCACTACGAGATCCACCTGCTGGTCGCCGACCCCGAGGGGGAGTCCCTGGTCGCGAGTCAGGAGACCGACCTGGGGGAAGCGTTCAGGCTGTGGGAACCGATCGAAAAAGAGGAGGCCACCTGGCTGGACCTCCTGCGGCGTCGGCTCCAGGTTTAGTCGTCGCTCGGTTCGACGGGCGCGGCCTCCTCACCGGTGTCGAAGAAGCGGCCACGCTCCTCTTTGACGCTGGCGTATCCCATCCTGAGTACCGACAGCGAGAGGTATATCAGCACGAGCCCGAGCACGATCTGGACGGCCGCCGAGGCCTGTGCGGTCAGCGTCGCTCCGGCCTCACCCCACTGCCCCTGTACGAACTTCCGGTAGAGGTTCTGGTAGAGGGTGAGGTACAGCAATGCCGACGTCGTCACCGTGAACATGACCGCCATCGGGACGCCCGTCGAGAGCAGCTGCTTGGTGTTGTCCCAGTTGGCCAGCCAGACGGTCGCGACCAGCAACGCCAGCGCGGCCAGCGTCTGGTTGGCGCCGCCAAAGAGCGGCCACAGGTCGGCCCACCGGCCGGACGCGACGAGGATGTACGCGGGGAACGCCTGCAGGCCCGCGTTGACGTAGCGGTTGGCCGCCACCTCCTGGACCTGCGTCTCGGGCGTACCGATGATCTCTTCGAGCATGTACCGGCCCAGGCGCATCGCCGTGTCGGTGCTCGTCAGCAGGAAACTCACCAGGACGAGCCCCATGAACGTCGCGCCGGTGATCCGGGCCAGCCCGAAGCTGGTGAGGATGATGCCGCCGCCGGTCGCGAAGTTGGGCAACGCGAGGCCGATCCCGCCGCCAGCGGGAGCCTGTGCGTAGACGGCGACGGTCACCAGCGCGACCGACGCCAGCAGCCCTTCGCCGAGCATCCCGCCGTAGCCGATGAGGCGGGCGTCGGTCTCCTTGTCGAGCTGTTTGGCGGTCGTCCCCGACGAGACCAGTGAGTGAAAGCCGCTGATGGTCCCGCAGGCGATGGTCACGAACAGGATCGGGAACAGCGGCGCCGGGGTGAACTGCGGGTCGCCGAAGAAGCCGTTGAACGCGCTGAGGTTGACCGTCAGCGGCTGACTCGCCGTCCCGGCGATGGTGCCGACGATGACGGCCAGCAGCGTGCCGCCGACGCCGGTGTAGAGGATGCTCGACGTGAGGAAGTCACGCGGCTGCAGGAGCATCCACACCGGGAGCACGCTCGCGACGAACGCGTAGATGACCACGACCGGGATCCACGCGCCAATGTTCGCGCTCCCCAGCACTGCCGGCGCCGGGAGTCCCTCGAACAGGACGATCGCGCCGCGAGCGTACTCGCCCGGGACCAGCGCGACCGGGTACTGGATGCCGACCCAGACGCCCGCGAACACCATCGCGACGAACGCGACCGCACCCGGCAGGAACGGGCCGTCGATCTGGTACAGGTAGGCCCCGAACGCCAGCGCCAGCGCGATGTAGATCCCGCTGGCGGTCGCCGACTCGGGATAGGCGTTGAACACCAGCGCCACGACCAGCGCGAACACCGCTATCACGAGGATGATAGTCAGGAACGCGAACCACAGGATCATCTGCTTGCCGCGCTCCCCGACGTACTCGCCGATGACGTACCCGATCGACTTGCCCTCGTGGCGGACCGACGACGACAGCGACATGAAGTCGTGGACGCTGCCAAAGAGCGGGTTCCCGATCGCGATCCACAGGAACGCCGGGACCCAGCCCCACCACATCGCCGCCGTGATGGGGCCGACGATCGGCGCACCGCCCGCGATACTTGAATAGTGGTGCCCCAACAGGACCGGCTTCTTGGACGGCACATACTCCTGGCCGTCCTCGTACTTGTGGGCGGGCGTCTCCCGGTCGTCGTCGAGCTCGACGAACCGGGACAGGTATTTCGAGTACCCGAGATATCCCGCCGAAAACGTTGCGAGGACACCGATTACCAGCCAGATCGCTTGTACCATGTTTTGATACCCCATGGGGGCTATGTACCAAAAGATACTTAAAGATTACAGGAACACGTCAGAAAGTTTCAGTTAGTGGATAGAGCCGGGTGACCGGACGGCGACGCCACAGTTGTGGATAGGTCCGTCGCGCTGAAACGATCGTGTATCACTGATACACAACCGCGGTGCGACGGGCCGACGCGACGGTGGCCTCGATCGGTTCGGGCGTGCGGTCGCCGGCACCTCCACAGCCCGCCAGCGCGACCGTGACTGCCAGGATGACGAGGAGCCAGCCTCTGTGCATGGACGGACGGTTCTCGCCGCCGGAAAAAACGACACCGGCGGTCGTGTGCCCGCCGGATACGACCGGTCGATGGGGAACCGTGGTCGTCCACTCGGCGGGTCGGCCGGCCGGTCGCGGGGCCGGGGGGAGAAGCGTCCGCCCCGGGAGGTCAGACGGTCGCTTCGGGCGTGACGTCGATGTCGAGTTCGTCGGCGACGTCGGCGAGCAGCGACCCCTTGACCTCCTCGACCCGGGTTTCGATGCGGGCGACGATCGGGGTGTCGAACTCCCGCTGTACCGTCTCGATGCGCTCGCGCTCGGTGGCGACGCGGTCACGGAGGTACCGGGCTCCGCGGCCGCCCTCGTCGTCCTCGGGGCCCGGGGTGATCCTGTTGAGCACCAGTCCGTCGACCGAGAGTTCGTACTCGGACAGCTGGGTGATCGCCCGTTCGGTCTCGCGGATCGACAGTTCGTCGGGGTTGAGCACCAGGTAGAAGGCGGCGTCGTTGCGGAGCATCCGGGCGGCGAACTCGAACTTCTCCTGGCGCGCGACGAGGTGGGCGATGATGGGGTCCTCGTCTCTCTTCCTGCGGGCCTCCTTGTCGCCGATGGCGGCCTTCTCGAACAGGTCGATGCTCTTGGAGCGTTTGTCGATGAGCCGGTCGATCCACTCGTCGAGGAAGTCGGGCAACGAGAGCAACCGGAGGGTGCCGCCCGTCGGGGAGGTGTCGAACACGACGCGGTCGAACGCCTCGCCGTCGGACTCGCCCTCGCCGGGCGTGTTCTCGCGCATCACCTCGATGAACCGGTCGAACAGCGCCGCCTCGTAGGCGCCCGGCGTCTGGTGGGCGAGTTCGATCTGGCGGTCGATCTCGTTGACGATGGCCGGGCTCACCTGGTCGCTCATGCGGCGCTTGATATCCATCATGTGGGCCTGGACCTCCTCCTCGGGGTCCAGTTCCATCGCCCACAGGTTCTCGATGCCCGCGACCGGCGCGGGGTCGTCGTCGAACTGCTGGTCGAACACGTCGGAGGTGCTGTGTGCGGGGTCGGTCGAGACGACCAGGGTCCGCAACCCCGCGTTGGCACACTTCAGGCCGTAGGCGCTGGAGACGGTTGTCTTGCCGACCCCGCCCTTGCCGCCGAAGAAGACAAATCGGGCCATCAATGGAAGTGGTACTGCTGGCCCTTGCGTTCGAGCAGCGACTGGCGGTCCCACATCCGCCGTTCCCACTGTTCGAACTCCTCGGCCAGGTACGGCAGCAGTTCGACCGTGTAGTACGACACCGGGCTCGGGATGCCGAAGGCGTCTGCGAAACACGCAAAGAGGAACACGTCCTCGATGTCCTCGGCTTCCTTTTCGATCTTCTCGAAGGCGGGGTGTTCGACCATCCCGTGGTACATCCCGTGGGCCCACTCGTGGAGCCACTCGCGAAACGCCGCGATACGTCTGGGCAGGTCCAGCCCGTCGGCACCCGTCTCGCCGTGCTCGTCGCTCATGTGTCCACCAACGACCTCGACCGTGTTAAATTAGCACGCACAGCCGGTCGACCCGGCCGAGCGTTCGAACGCCATCTCGTCGCCACAGGACGGACACGTCGGCGGCCCCTCGCCCTCGACGTCCGTGTCGAGGATCCGCTCGCTGCAGTCGTGACACCAGTACGCACCCTTCGACTCGCTGGTCACCTCGTCGCCGCGGTTGGCGCTCTGGGACGACGCCTCCAGAACCGCTTTGACCGTGTTGAGAACGCCCATGCGTGAAACACTGTCAGCGACCCGTATAAACGTCGTCCCGGTCTGGCGGAGAGCGTGCACGGCCGCTCGCAGTCTGGCGGTTCTTCCCGTCGTCGGCGTCGAAACCCCGTGTACCGGTGTTATGAGGGTTGGTTCGTGGCGCCGCCGTCACGGCGGTTCACTCGGCGCACCCGGGTCACGACAGGTCGGCCTCTATGTTCCGGAGCGCACGTTTCAGTTCGCCGCGGCGCTTCCAGGCGGCGACCCGGTCGGTGACACTCGAGAGGGGAAGCCCGAGACTCACGCCCGAACTCGCCCGGACGCGGGTGCCCTCGTTTTCGGGTTCCCACGCGAGTTCGGTCCACATCGCGTCGAACGGGCCCGAGTCGCCGACCTGTTCGTAGGAGAGACCGTTCTCGCGCGGTTCGAACCGGAGCGTCACCCCGACGCCGCTGGCGCCCGCCGTGACCACCGTCTCCGCGCCCTCGTCCTCGACGTCCAGTACCTGGAAACTCCCCTCGTACTCGACGAGGGCGGCCGGGGACAGCGTCCGCTGGACCTCCGCGGGCGTCGCCGACACGAACCGCTCGACGCTGACCTCGCGCATCGACGCCGGCATCGTCCCCCCGGAAAATAAAGCCACCCTGTTTTCGACGCCCCAGTCACCGCGCGAACAGCGGCAGACAGAGCAGGGCGATGAGACCGACGAGCGCGGCCGTCGCGAGGACGAGTCGACGGAACCGGGCGGCGACCGGCACCTCCTCGCGGGACACCGGCCGGTAGGTCCAGACCAGTCGGTAGTACGCCCCGACCGAGGCGAGGACGAAGACGCCGGTCGACGCCCACAGCGCCAGCCGCAACGACAGGTCGAACGACAGCAGATACAGCGGCCCGAACGAGTAACACGTCGCGAAGGCCGTCAACACCACCACCGAACACGGCACCGGGTCCACGGACTCCCCCCAGCGGTTGGTGAGGTCCATACCGTCGCTTGGGACTCGGTCGTTGTATGTCTTCAGGGCCAGGCCCAAACGCCTAAGCCGCCGGCGCCTCGCCCATCGGTATGAGCCAGGGTGACCCGCGCGTGCTCGCGGTGATGAACGCCGTTCTCTCGTTCAGTTTCACCGTGATGGTCGTCTGGGGACTCGAGTTCGTCGGCCTCTCGGAGTTCACCTGGACCAACGTCGGCCTCGGCACGGTTGCACTGTTTCTCATCACCTGGGTCGTCGTGTTGCGGGAGTAAGTGACCCGCCGTCGACGCGGCCACCGGCCGTGGCCGGCGACAGGGTTACACCCGTCGCGACCCTATCACAGCCGCTATGGCATCAGCACTGTTCGTCGTCAGCGAGCACGGCTACTGGGGCGAGGAATGCGTCGAACCGCTCACCACACTGGAGGCGGCGGGCGTCGACGTCACCGTCGCCACGCCGTCGGGCGACCCGCCGACCGTCGACGAGCGCTCGGTCGACCCCGACGAGGTCGGCGAGGAGACCGCCGCCCACGTCCGGGAGGTCCACGAGACCCATCCGGGATTGAACGACCCCGAGAGCGTCGCCACCGTCACCGCCGACGACTACGACGCCGTCGTCTTCCCCGGCGGGCACGGCACCGAGTGGGACGTCAACCAGGACAGACACGCACGCCGGCTCCTCCGGGAGGCCGTCGCCGGCGACCACGGGACGGCGCTGGTCGTCTGTCACGCCGTGGGGATCCTCGCCTTTACCCGCGACGAGAGTGGCGACTTTCTCGTCGAGGGCCGTTCGGTCACCGGCTTCCCCAACGAGTGGGAGGAAGGTATCGTCGACGACCACGACCTGATGCCAGACGGCCGGAAACTCCCCTACTGGGTCGAAGACGAGGTGAAAGCCGCGGGCGCCGACTGGGACGCCGAACTCGACGCCGACACGAGCGTCACGGTCGACGGCGACCTGGTCACCGCTCGCGGCCCGCCCTCCTCCGCCGAGGCCGCACGGACCCTGCTGGCTGAAATCGGCGTCAAAGCACCCGCGGACGACTGATACGGTCGTGCGTAACCAATTTCGGCAGTGCCGGTTCGGATCGGCGTTTCGGACCACGGGGACAGTCGTCTGTTACGTGGGCACAAAAAGAATTACGCACGACCGTATGACTCGACAGGAGTTGTCACTCCGTCGGGTCGGTACGAGCGCCGCCGACGACCAGCGTCGGGACGGCAGTGATGCGGACGACGCGTTCGGTGACACTCCCCGTACTGGCAAAGCGGTCCAGTCCGGTCCGACCGTGAGTACCCATCACGACGAGGTCGGCCCCGTACTCCTCGGCGGCGTCGACGATCTCCTCATGTGGTTTCCCCCGTCGGAGGTGGCGCTCGACGTCGACGCCCGCCTCGTCGCCGGCCGCCGCGGCCGCGTCGAGGGCCCGCTCGCCCTGTCGTTCCTCCTCCTCGACGTACATGTCCCAGTGGCTGGCGGCCGGGTACGTCTGGTCGACGACGAACAGAGGGGACCAGGACCCGTTCGTATCCGTCCATGCGCGGTCGCACGCGACCCTGCGTACTCAACGTGTCGGTGGCGCTGGACGCAGTCTCCGAGCGCCCGACTCGCGGTGGATATTTCACCCGTCCGGTCCCAGCAGGTGGCATGGCGATCGAAGACCGTGGCGACGCACACGTGATCGACCACGCCCTCGCGACGGACGTGCTCACAGAGTTACGGGATGTCGAGACCGAACAGGTCGCGTTCCGGAAGGGGCTGGTACGACTGGGACGGATCTGTGGCTACGAGATCATCGACGGCGCGATGGAAACGGAGTACGTCAGTGTCCGGACGCCGCTGACGGAGACGATGGGCGAACGCGTCAAAGGCCTCGAGGACGTGGTGATCGTCAACGTGCTCCGGGCGGCGACGCCGTTCGTCGAGGGGCTGCTCAAGGCCTTCCCGCGGGCCAGACAGGGGGTCATCTCGGCCAGTCGCGACGAGTCGGGCGGCCGGGCCGACGACGGCACCTTCCCCATCTCGATCGACTACGTGAAACTCCCCGAGATCAGGGCCGAAGACACCGTCATCGTCGCCGACCCGATGCTCGCGACCGGGAGCACGATGTCGGCCGTCCTGGCGGAGGTAACCGCCGGCGGGCCCGGCCCCGAAGACCTGTTCGTCCTCTCGGCGGTCAGCGCGCCCGAGGGGCTGGTCCGGGTCGGCGAGGAGTTCCCCGAGACGGATCTCCTCACCGTTTCCATCGACGACCACCTCGACGACGACGGGTACATCCTCCCCGGTCTGGGAGACGCCGGCGACCGGGCGTTCCGGACGACCTAGTCCATCGCGACGTAGGTCTGGGTGTCCTCGATGCCCTCTAAGTTCTGGATCTCGGTGGCGGCGACGGCCTTGACGTCGGCGGTCGACTCGACGGTGAAGGCCCGAACCATCTCAGGCACCCCCTCTGGCCGTCTGGGCGTCGCCGACGATCAGCTGGCGGACGGCGTCGAGCCGTTCGAAGTCGGCGAGGATGGCCAGTTTGTCCCCGACCTCCAGGGACTCGTCGGCCACCGGGATGGTCAGGGCGTCGCCGGCCTTGCCGAACGCGAGCAGTTCGGTATCGGCCGGGAGTTCGATCTCGCTGAGGGTGTACCCCCGCAGGGGCGACTTGTCGGACACCGTCAGTTCGACGAGCTGGAGGTTCTGGGCGATGTCGGCGACCGCACGGATGTTCCCGCCCAGGAGGGCGTTTTTCGCGACGATGGCGCCCAGGCGCTCGGGGTAGATGACCTCGTCGACGTCCGAAGCGTACTTGCGGTATATCTCCTCGCGGTAGTCCTCGTCGATCCGCAACACGGTCCGGCAGCCGTGGTGTTTCCCGACCATGCAGGCGAGGAAGTTCACCGAGAGGTCGCCCGTCAGCGCACCCAGGGCGTCGGCCGAGTCGAGACCGGCCGACAGCAGGACCTCCTCCTCGGTCGCGTCGCCCTCGATGACCTCGTAGTCCTCGGAGCGCGCGCGCTCGACTTTCGTCGGGTCGCGCTCGATGAGTACCACGCCGTGGCCGCTGTCCTCGAGTGCCCGGGCGGTCCGGAGCCCGACCCGGCCGGCACCCACGATAGCGAATCGCATGTCCACCCGTACGACGAGCGACCTGAATAAAGTTGTTACCGCAGGGCCCCACGGCGACTGTCGGGGCGACGGACACGCCGGGCGAAGGTTTTTCTCCCGTGCCGGAGTACCACGGACCACGATGGTCCGGGCGTTCATTATGGTGAAGACCGCCGCGGGAAAGTCCGAAGGCCTCCTGGCGACCATCCGTGACATCGAGGGTATCGAGGAGGCACACATCGTCGCCGGCCAGTACGACATCATCGCCGAGGCGGTCAGCGACGAGGTGTACGACCTGATGCACAACGTCGCTACCGAGATCCGCGACATCGATGGCGTCGCCGGCACGAAAACCTACATCTGTCTCGCGTGACCGCCGCCCGTTCTCGACACGTCGGTGCTGATACTATCGGACACACGTCCGTGAACACGCTCGTCGCGTGTCGGCCATCGAGAGGTTCCGGCTCGTTCGACAGGTCAAAGGAGGACACGCCCCAACCGGTGGTATGGTCACGCTGCTGGACGCGTTCGGGCTGGCGGTCATCCTGCTGGTCAACACTGCCGTCGTGGCGCTGTTGACGCGGTTTTTCCGCGTGCGCCTCCACACGCAGTGGGGGAGCGCCGCCTACGCGGTGCTCGTCTCCCCAGTCGTGCTCGTCCTCTCGACGCTGTTTTTCAGCGGTGTGTTGAAGCTCGGCCCCGACCTGGGTTCGGCGACTGTCGTCGTCGTGCTGACGGTCGTGCTTCCGATGGCGACGGGGCTTACCTTCGACTACGTGTGGATGCCCGCGCCCGAGGAGGTCGACCTCCCCGAAAAGTGGGAGGACGACGCCGACCGCGACGCCGACCGCCGGGACCGACTCCGCCCCTGACTGTCAGGCGCCCGCGACCGGCCGGCAGTCCGTTCGCGGGTCGGACGCCGCTCACCGGAGGCGGTCGGCGACGGCCCGTTCGACGTCGGCCCGGACCGCGTCCGGGGAACGGTTCGCGTCGACGCGGACGAACCGGTCGGGGTCGTCGTCGATCAGTCGCTCGTAATTGTCGCGGACGGATTCGAGGAAGGATATCTGCTCCATCTTGTTGGTCCCCCCGGCGCGCTCGGCGCCGGTCTCGGGGTCGACGTCGAGGTAGACGGTGACGTCGGGGGGTCGCGTCCAGGGCGCGTGAACGTCCCGGACGTAGTCGAGCGGGTCCTCGACGTCCAGATGGGGGTGGGCGGCCAGCGTCGCCCCCTGGTAGGCGTACCGCGAGTCGGAGTACCGGTCGGAGACGACCACCTTCCCCGCCTCCAGCGCCGGCCGGACGACCCGCGAGAGGTGGTCGGCGTGGTCGGCAGTATAAAGGAACAGTTCCGCGACGGGGTCGGCCCCGTCGTCGTCGATGGACCGCTGAGGGAGGCCAGTGCCGAACTCTTCCCGCTCCCGTCTAACCCCTCCAGCGTGACGAGCATACGCGTCCCTCGTGGGGCCGACACGTAAACGCCCCGACCCGCGCCCTCCGCCGGGGCTCCGACGCCGACCCGAGCGGCAGTGGCCGTCCCACAGCTTCGGTACCCGACAGGTTTGGTACGAACGTTTAGGGTGCTGGCCTGCTGGTATTCTGATATGAACGTGCTGGTTGTCGGCGGGAACGGCTTCATCGGAAGCCACCTGTGTCCGGAGTTAGTCGACCGCGGTCACGACGTGACCGTGCTCGCGAGAAACCCAGACGAGGGCGACCTGCCCGCGGCGGTCGAAACCTACGCCGGGGACGTCACCGACTACGACTCGATCGAAGGTGCCTTCGAGGGCATGGACGCGGTCGTCTACCTGGTGGCGCTGTCGCCGCTGTACAAACCCGACGGTGGCGACGAGATGCACGACCGGGTCCACCGGGGCGGGACCGAACACTGCATCGAGGCCGCACAGGCCCACGGGGTCGAGCGGTTCGTCCAGTTGAGCGCGCTGAGTGCCGACTCGGCCGGGCCGACCCACTACCTCCGGGCGAAGGGCCGCGCCGAGGAGGCGGTGCGGGCCTCGGAGCTGGACTGGGTGATCTTCCAGCCGTCGGTCGTGTTCGGCGAGGGCGGCGAGTTCGTCTCGTTCACCAAGCGGCTGAAGAAGCTGTTCGCGCCGGGGCTGCCGGTGTACCCGCTCCCGGGCGGCGGGAAGACGATCCGGTTTCAGCCGGTCTGGGTCGGGGATTTCGCGCCGATGATAGCCGACGCCGTCACTGACGACGCCCACGTCGGCGAGACCTACGAGGTCGGCGGCCCGACAGTGTTGACGCTGCGGGAGATCACGAACCTGGTCTACGAGTCCGAGGGGTCGTCGGTGAGTATCGTCGGCCTCCCGATGGCGATGGCCAAGGTCGGACTCACGGTGCTGGGCAGCGTCGGGTTCTCGATGGGCCCCGACCAGTACCGCTCGCTCCAGCTCGACAACGTCACCGACGACAACGACGTCGCGGCCTTCGGGGTCGAGGAGAGCGACCTGACCACGTTTCGTGCGTATCTCGGTATCGCGGGGTGAGCGGTACCGGGTCGAATCGAACGCCCGAATCGGGGCTGGATCCGGGCGGACAGGGTGAACGGTCCGACCCGACCACCGGTGAACAGTCGGCGTTTTTCGCATCCGATAGACGGACACAAAGCTTATATCCGCTATGCGATTGTGTCTATTTCAAGGTAGAGGTTCCCATGAAACTGGCGATGATCGGCTTCGGGCAGGCCGGCGGGAAGGTCGTCGACAAGTTCCTCGAATACGACGAGGCGACCGGGAGCGGGATCGTCCGCTCGGCCGTCGCGGTCAACACGGCGAAAGCGGACCTGCTCGGGTTAGAGAAAATTCCGGAGGAGAACAGAGTGCTCATCGGCCAGGCCCGCGTGAAGGGCCACGGCGTGGGCGCGGACAACGAACTCGGCGCGGAGATCGCCGAGGAGGACATCGACGAGGTGCAGGGTGCGATCGACAACATCCCGGTCCACGAGATCGACGCGTTCCTGATCATCGCTGGGCTCGGCGGCGGGACCGGCTCGGGGGGGTCGCCGGTGCTGGCGAAGCACCTGAAGCGGATCTACACCGAACCCGTGTACGGACTGGGCATCCTGCCGGGCGGCGACGAGGGGGGTATCTACACGTTGAACGCCGCACGCTCGTTCCAGACGTTCGTACGCGAGGTGGACAACCTGCTCGTGTTCGACAACGACGCCTGGCGCAAGTCCGGTGAGTCGATGGAGAGCGGCTACGAGGAGATAAACGACGAGATCGTCCGCCGCTTCGGCGTCCTCTTCGGCGCCGGGGAGGTCGAAGCGGGCGACGCGGTCGCAGAGAGCGTCGTCGACTCCTCGGAGATCATCAACACGCTGGCCGGCGGGGGCGTCTCGACGGTCGGCTACGCCGCCGAGTCGGTCGAACCGACGGGCGGCGACGGGCTGCTCTCGCGCTTTACCAGCGACGACGGCGGCATCGACGACAGCGGAATGGACGCCGCCAACACGACCAACCGCATCACCTCGCTGGTCCGGAAGGCCGCGCTCGGGCGGCTGACACTGCCCTGTGAGATAGACGGGGCCGAGCGGGCGCTGCTGGTGATGAGCGGTCCGCCCGAACACCTCAACCGCAAGGGGATAGAGCGGGGCCGCAAGTGGCTCGAAGAGCAGACCGGCAGCATGGAGGTCCGCGGTGGCGACTACCCCGTTCGGGAGAACAACGTCGCCGCCTCCATCCTGCTGTCGGGCGTCCACAACGTCCCCCGGATCAAGGAACTGCAGCAGGTGGCCATCGAGGCCCAGGACAACATCGACGACATCCGCGAGCAAAGCGAAGAGCAATTACAGGAGTTGGTTGAAGATGATCAAGATGAGCTGGATCCGCTCTTCTAGGGGCACAACACTGGTAGTGTTGTTCGCCCTCGCACTGGCCGCGGTCGGCACAGCCGGGGCTATCAGCGTCGACGACCAGTCGGCGTTCAACGAGTCGCGCGTCGGTGAGACCGTCAGCACGACGATCGTCATCGACGACCCGTTCCAGGGCGACGAAGTCTCCGAGACCTGGACGCTCAACGCGAGCACCGAACTCGAGAACGTCCGCTGGACCGTGACGATCCTCGACCAGGGCAATCAGGTCGACGAGACCGTCTACGGTGAGCAGCGGTTCCAGCAGGAACTCCAGCTCGACAACGGCGGCGACGAGATCCGCATCGAACTGACGGGCGAGACGCCGCCGGTCGAGAACTACACGTACAGACCAGTCGAACGGTACGTGCTGTGGGACCTGAACGCGATCTCCGGGAACAACGAGGCCGACCTCAACGACTCGGAGATCCACCACTACACGAACGACAGCAAGGAGGCGCGTCTCGCCATCGACAACGCTTCGCGCCGGATCAACGAGACCGGCGGGCCCCCGGAGGCACGGAACACGCTGAACAACTCCGTCTCGGCGTACGAAAACGGGAACTTCCCGAACGCGGTCGACCTGGCCGAGGAAGCCCGGGAGCAGGCCCAGTCGACCCAGGAGTCCCAGCAGCAGACGCAGCTGCTCCTCTACGTCGGACTCGCGGTCGTCGCCCTGCTCGTGGTCGGCGGCGGCATCTACTACTGGCAGTCCCAGCAGGACGATTACGGCAAACTCCAGTAGATGCACGTCGTCGTGCCCTTCGGCGCCGACGACCCGAAAACGCGGCTTTCGCCCGTGCTCGACGCCGACGAGCGCCGCGAGTTCGCCGAGGCGATGCTGGCCGACGTCCTCGACGCGCTCGACGCGTTCGGCTCCGAACCGACGGTGGTCGCGGACGCCCCGGTCGACTGTGCGGCGCCCGTGACCGTCGACGAGCGGCCGCTATCGGCCGCGGTCAACGCCCGCCTCGACGACACCGACGACACTAAGGCGGTCGTCATGGCTGACCTCGCGCTGGCGACGCCCGCGGCGCTGGCCCGCCTGTTCGACACCGAGGGTGACGTGGTCCTCGCACCCGGCCGCGGCGGCGGAACCAACGCCGTCGTGGCCCGCCACCCGGAGTTCCGCGTCGACTACCACGGCGTCTCGGTCAGGGACCACCGCGAGGCCGTCCGGGCTACCGGCGCCTCGCTGGCGACGGTCGACTCGTTCCGCCTGGCGACCGACGTGGACGAACCGGCCGACCTCGTCGAGGTGTTGCTCCACGCCGAGGGGCGAGCCCCCGCGTGGCTCCGCGAGGCCGGGTTCGCGGTCACCGCGACCGACGGTCGGGTCGACGTCGACAGGTAGGTCGACAGGCCGTGGGTCGCCGGTGCCGGGCGTTTTCGACGCCGTTTCCACCGACCAGAGCGTCGACCGGGAACGTCACGCCTTTGACGGTCGAAGGCCGAGCACCGACCGTGATCCCCGGCGCGGACGAGTACGACGTCGACGTCGCGCCCGACGACGCGGCCGTCGAGCGACTGCTCGCGGTCGACCCGGCCGACGTCGACCCCGCCGGAGAACTGACGTTCGCCCGGAACGTGTTCGTCCCGCTGACGACCGCCTGCCGGTACACCTGCACGTACTGCACCTACTACGACCCGCCCGGGCAGGCGACACTCATGTCCCCCGCGGAGATCAGGGAGGTGGTCCGGACGGGCGCCGACGCCGGCTGTACGGAGGCACTCTTCACCTTCGGCGACGACCCCGACGACCGCTACACCGAGATCAACGACCAACTGGCCGAGTGGGGTCACGACTCGATCCACGAGTACCTCCGGGAGGCCTGTGAGATCGCCTTAGACGAGGGACTGTTGCCCCACTCGAACCCGGGCGACCAGACCCGCGAACAGATGGCCACCGTCGCCGACGTGAACGCGAGCATGGGCGTCATGTTAGAGACGACCGCCGACGTCCAGACCCACGGCGGCCCCCGCGCCAAGTCGCCCGGCCAGCGCCTCCACACGATCCGGACGGCGGGGGAACTCGGGGTCCCCTTCACGACGGGTATCCTCGTCGGCATCGGCGAGGACTGGACCGACCGCGCCGAGAGCATCCTCGCCATCCGGGAGTTACACGAGCGCCACGGGCACGTCCAGGAGGTGATCGTCCAGCCAGTCAGGGAGAACGAACGCTGGCAGTCGGGGACGCCCGGCCGCTCGACGCTGCGGCGGGCGGTCGCGATGGCCCGTGCCGGCCTCCCCGAGGAGGTGTCCGTCCAGGTTCCCCCGAACCTCGCCGACGCCCGCGAGGTGCTCGACTGTGGCGTCGACGACCTGGGCGGCGTGTCGCCGGTCACCGACGACCACATCAACCCCGACTACGCCTGGCCCGCGCTGCGCGAACTCGAATCGATCGCCGAGGACGGCGGCGTCCCCCTGCGCGAGCGGTTGCCCGTCTACGAGCGATACCTGCCCCCCGAACTGCGCCGGACCACCGTCGACCCCGCGCCGCCCCCGGCCGCCGACCGCTGGATATCCGGGCGCATCGAACGGGCCATCGACGCCGGCGACGAGGCCGGACAGCGGTACCGTGCGGTGCTGTCGGGCGCGGCCGCCGACTGAACGGCCTATCCCGCGTCGGCCTCGACCAGCGGCGTCCCGTCCGCGCGGGGGCCGAGTCGCGGCCCGTGGGGCGGGTCGTCGGGGTCGATGCGCCGCCGGGTCCGGTAGTCCGTCGAGCGCTCGACCGGCACTCTGCCGACGGCCTCGACCATCTCGACGTACTCCGAAACGGAGCGGTACTGGCCGAACTCGCCGCCGGCTCGCTTTGTGATTTCCTCCGAGAGGATCGTCCCCATGAAGTCGTCGGCACCACACGAGAGCATCTTCAGCCCTTGCTCGTCGCCGTACTTGACCCACGAGGACTGGACGTGATCGACGTTGTCGAGGAAGAGACGCGACACCGCGATCATCAGTTCGTCCTCGTCGGTCGTCGCGCCGTCCTCGACCATTCCGCGCTCGTAGAGGGGCGTGTTCCGGTGGACAAAGGAGAGCGGGACGAACTCCGTGATCGCGCCGGTTCGGTCCTGTAACTCGCGGACCCGCTGGAGGTGACGGACCCGGTGGGCCTCGTTTTCGACGTGGCCGTACATGATAGTCGAGGTGAGGTCCAGCCCGACGGTCGCGGCAGCTTCCATCGCTTCGACCCACTCGGCGGAGCCGATCTTGCCGGGGCAGATCACGTCCCGGACCTCGTCGACGAGTATCTCGGCGGCGGTGCCGGGCACCGAGTCAAGGCCGGCCTCCTGCAGGCGGCCGTACACCGCCTCGTAGGACCAGTCGGTGCCCCGGCGGGCGTGGTAGGCCTCCTCGGGCGTCATCGAGTGGACGTGGACGCCGCCGGCGTCCATCGCCCGGATCTGCTCGCAGTAGGTGCCCGGGTCGACGTCGTACTCGGCGGGCGGCCGGTAGTTCAGGTCGCCACGGTCGCTGGTCTCTAGGAGCTCCCGGTGTTCGTCGTCGAGTGCGAACGCGGGGTGGAGTCCCGACACCGAGCAGACCTCGTAGATCCCGCGGTCGAGGGCGTTGTCGACGATTTCGCGCGACTGGGCGGGCGTCTTGGTGAACCCGCCGTGGGACTCGTCGTTTTCGGTCCGGAACTGCTCGGAGCGGTCCTTGAAGTTACAGAACAGACAGCCGGTGTTACAGGCGGTCGTGACGTTGTTGTTGAGGTTGGCGACGAAGGTGACCTCGTCGCCGACGACCTCGGCGCGGCGCCGGTCGGCGGCCTCCAGGACGAGTTCCTTGCGGCGTAAGTCGATGCCAGCCCGGTCGGTGCCGGTCGCCAGCAGTTCGACCCCGTCTGCGACCGAGAGGCGGTCGCCGTCGCGGGCCTTGGCCAGCGCGTTCTCGAAGGCCTGGTCGGTCTCGGGCCGGTGGTCGAACCCGAACTCGCCCCGCGGGACGTTCGTCCGCGGGTTCGCCGCGTCTGCCATTGGCCTCCCTTGCGGACCGACGATTAAAGAGGCAGGGATTGCGGTCGCGGCGGCGGTCCGAACACGGGCTGGCGTAACCTGGTGGGGGGGTGTCCTGTCGCTTCGGATGCGGCGTGCCACCGCGGAACCGTCACGCGTTGGGGAGGTAGTCGACGACTCTCGTCACCGTTTCGAGGACGACCCAGACGACGAACAGGAGATACGCGACCAAGAGAGCGCCCGACTCCGGCGTCGTGAGCCGCAACCCGGTTCGGAGCGCAGTGAACAGGAGGATCGTCGCGAGCGTCAGGACGGCGAACATCGGCACGGCCATCGCGAAGTTGAACGACGCGCTCCCGAGGATGAGCACGCCCGCCGGGATGGCGACGAGCAGGTCGAACGTGTTCGACCCGAGGACGTTCGCCAGCGACGCGACGCCGCGGCCGTCGCGTGCGGCACGGATGCTCACCAGCGCGTCGGGGAGACTCGTCGCGCCCGCCGCGACCGTCGCGCCCATGACGAACTCGGGGACCCCGAAAGCCAGTCCGAGCGCCTCGACCGCCTCGACCAGCTGGTGGACGGCCACGAGGATGAGGAGTAGTCCGGCGAGCAGTCGTCCCCACTGGCGGCCCGCGTCGACGTCCGACCCGGTCCCGGCGTCGGCCTCGTGGTCGGCCGTGTCCTGGAACTGGATGAAGACGTACAGCCCGTACAGCCCCAGCGGGATCGCCGCGAGCGGCCTCGTCACGGTGCCCGCGAGGTAGTCGACGGTCGTGTCGGGGTAGTAGATCACGGCCATCGCGAAAGTGATCACGAGGACCGACACCGCGAGCATGTAGAACTGGGCCTCCTTGTAGACCAGCGCCCGGTTGGACTGGATGTCCGCCTCGGTCGCGAGGCCGGCGACGCCCGGGACGACCAGGATGTTGAAGATCGCCGACCCGACGATCGCGCCGACGCCGAGACCGAGCGACCCCGTCAGCAGGGCCGCGAACACGACCGTCGCGAGTTCGGGAAAGCTCGACCCCACGGCCGCGACGACCGACCCCTGGACGACCTGTGGCAGCCCGTAGTAAGCGGACAGCTCCTCGCTGGCGGTTTCGAGCCAGCCGCTCCCGACCCAGATGACGCCCGTGGCGACCGCGATGATCGCCACCTCGACCAGGTGTGACGTGACCGCCATCGCCAGGTGTGTGACTCCCCGGTAATAAAGCCGTTCCGGGATGGTCGCTCGACGCCCGCCCGCCGAACTGCAAGGCCTTTGGTGTCGGACCGAAACATCCCTGGTATGACCTCCGTCAAGGACTTTCGCGTCGTCGAGCCCGCGACCGCCGGCGAACTCGGGCGGGGCGCGTTCGTCTTCACCGACGACTACTCCGTGTTCGACTGGGGGAAGATGCCCGACGAGATCCCCGACAAGGGCGCCTCGCTGTGTACGATGGGTGCGTTCAACTTCGAGTTACTCGAATCGCAGGGGGTCCCGACCCACTACGAGGGCGTCAGGACCGACCCGACCGACGGCGCCGCCTCGCTTGTCGGCCGGCGACCCGCCCCGCGAGATGACCATCGAACTCACACAGGTTCCCGACCTGCCCTTCGAGGGGGCCGACGCCGACGACCCGAGCGGCTACGACTACGAGGCCTACCACGCCGCCGCCGGCGAGAACTATCTAATACCGCTGGAGGTCGTTTTTCGCAACCGCGTCCCCGTCGGGTCGTCGCTCCGGACGCGAACCGACCCGGCCGACCACGGGCTCGCCGTCGACGAGTGGCCCGACGAGGCCGTCGACCTGGACGAACCCGTCGTCGAGTTCTCCACGAAGTACGAAGAGCAGGACCGCTACCTCTCGCCCGAGGAAGCCGACCGTATCGCCGGCCGCGCCGACCTCGACGCGCTCGAGCGGGTCGCACGCGAAGTGAACCGACTGGTCACGAACCGCGCCGCCGAGGCGGGACTCGTCCACGAGGACGGCAAGATCGAGTGTCTCTACTACCGGGGAGAGGTCCGCGTCGCCGACGTGGTCGGCACGTTCGACGAGAACCGCTTCTCGTACGACGGCCAGCAGGTCTCCAAGGAGGTCGTCCGCCAGTACCACAAGCGCACCCAGCCCGAGTGGGTCGCGGCCGTCGGCGAGGCCAAAGCCGAAGCCGACGAACGGGGGGTCGCCGACTGGAAGGCACTGTGTGACCGGGCACCCGAACCGCTGGCCGACCACGTCGTCGCGACCGCACGCGACCTCTATCTCGCCGGCACGAACGCCTACGTCGGCCGCGACGCCTTCGACGCGCCGTCGCTCGACGAGGCCGTCGCGACCGTCCAGGACCTCTGACAGCCGAACGTTTTTATCGGAATCCACGCCCACTCCGGCCCGTGACCTGAGAACTGTCGCAGGGCGGTGAGCGGGCGTGCGACACGACGCCCTGCGAGCGGTCGGTGTCGCCTGTTCGCACTCGCGTGACCCGACGGGCGGTCAGTCGACGGCCTCGGCCTCGACGTCGGCCTCGTCGCCGTCACCGTTCGACTGGCCGTCGGCCTCGTCCTGTTCGGCGACGTACTCGCCGAGCCCGTCGATGGGTCGGTCGGGGTTGGCCCGTTCGAGGTCCGCGGGCGCGCCCAGCTGTGCGTCGGTCTCCCCGGGGTCGCGCAGTTTCGTCCGCCCGCGGTGGACGGCGATCTCGTCGGTGAGGTGGAGGTCGATCGCCTCCAGCAGCGCCTCGGCTTCGAGGGGCTGGCCTATCTGCTGGAGGTGTTCCTCGGTGGCGTCGTCGGGGACGTTGAACGCCCGCTGGGTGATGATGGGGCCCTGGTCCAGGTCGGTCGTCACGTAGTGGGCGGTGACGCCGGCGATCCGGACCCCCTCCTCGATAGCCTGGAGGTAGGCCGACGCGCCCGGGAACGCCGGGAGCAACGAGGGATGGACGTTGATGATGCGGTTCTCGTAGCGAAAGACCACGTCGGGGCTGAGGATGCGCATGTACCGCGCCAGCACGACGAGGTCGGCGTCGTACTCTTCCAGGAGACCGAGCAACTGGTCCTCGTCGGGCGTTCCCTTCTCGTCGCCGATGTCGTGGAAGGGAACGTCGTACTTGGTCGCCAGCGGCTCCAGGTCGGAGTGGTTGCCGATCACGACGGAGATGTCGGCGCCCAGGTCGCCGCTGGCCCAGGCCTCGAACAGCGCCTCCAGACAGTGGGACTCCTTCGTGACGAGCACTGCGATCTGCTGTGTGTCGCGGTCGCTGGGAAACCGGACCTGGACGTCGACCCCGAGGTCGTCGCCGAGGTCGTGGAGGTCCTCGCGGAGCGTCGCTTCCTTGCAGACCATCTCGGTCGTGTCCACCCGCATCGTCATCCGGAAAAGCCCTTCCCGGACCGCCTGGTCCAGGTCCTCGATGTTGATGTTGCGCTCGAACAGCAGGCTCGTGACGTTCGCGATGAGACCTGTGTCGTCCTCACCGACGACGACGATCTCGGTCAGGTTACGCGTCACGGCCACCCCTCCGGACGGGCGTGTGAGACGGGCCGGTCGTCTCGGTCATCGCTTCGGAGGTCCGGTGGCGCGCCTCAAAAGCCTTCCCGTCCGCGGGGGACGGAGCCGTCACCGGACCGGTGTTCACTCGGTGATAAACGGGTCGCGTTAATTTTGGCGTGCATTATGGTAGACTGCGAAGGCTTCGAGCTACGATTGTGCTGTTTCGAGCGTGACATGGCTACAACTAATTGCGAACGATGCTGTTCGGCGTTCTATTTCACAGAAGACACGTTCGATGGCGTTCCGATTCCCATTCGAAATCACCCGGAATCGATACCCATCTTCGTCGAGAACAGAGCCGAGATAGCTCGCACCATCGACGAGAAACTCGGGATCACCGAGCTGACATCGTCGGTGTAACTCGGTGAGAAACCACCGCGTCGTCTGTTTCGTTGTGGCTGGAAACAGACGTAGAT
>PXQN01000090.1:0-50567 GCA_003021305.1 Halobacteriales archaeon QH_10_67_22
GTTGAGGCGCTCGATGCCGTCCAATGTGTCGAAGTCGTCGTCGAAGGAGTACAGGTACTCGATGCCCTCGCGCTGCATGTACGCGGCGATGGTCGCGTCCCCGAACGAGAGCCCCTCGTAGGTCTAGAACAGGTTGAGGACGCTGGGGAAAGTCCTTCTGGGCCGCGTGCAGCACCTCGAATCCGGCGGACTGGTTCAGCCGCTCGTAGGTCTCGACGGCCTTCGAGTGCCGTTTCCGGTTGTGTATCCAATTCAGCGTTTCGAGGACGATGTAGTTCGTCACTCGCCCCGTCGGGAGGTCGCCGTGATCCATCCCTTGGACGATCTCCATCGCGACGTTGTGGTGTTCATCGTCGGCGTCCGCCATCCCGACGAGCACGCCTGTGTCGACGACTGCGACCGCCATCAGTTGCTCTCCGAGAACGCGGGGTCGTCCTCGTGGCCGGCGAGGTCGTGCGTTTCAGACCCGCCGCCACCCATCGACACCGGCTCGAAGTCGTCGAAAACCCCCTCTCGCTCGTGGTCGAAAACGATACCCACGTCACCGTCATCGGATAGGTACCACCGAATCAAGCCTCCGTCTTCGAGGTCGAACTTCTCGATGAGCTGGCGCGGAACGTACGTGTAACCATCTTCAATGGTACCTGTATGCAGCAACTCCATCTTTTCGGTGTCCGTTTCGGTGCTGTCGTCGGTGTCAGTCATGGTTAGCTGAAGGGGTTATCCGCCGTTTCCAGTCGTGTGATGCCCTCAATGGCGTCGAAGTCGTCATCAAAGCTGTAGAGATACTCGATACCCGTCCGTTGCATGTACGCCGCAATCGTCGCGTCTCCAAACGAGAGCTCCTCATACGTCTCGAAGAGTTCTACGGCGTTGGTGAAGTCCTTCTGCGCAGAGTGGACCAGTTCGAAGCCGGCCGAATCAGCGAGACGGTCCTTCAGGTCTACAGCGATTTCGTGGCGCTGTCGCTCGTGAATCCAGTTCAGCGACTCCAGCAGCACGTAGTTCGTGACTCGGACGGTCGGGAGATCGCCTCCGTCGATGGCGTAGACGATGCTCTCGGCCTGTTCGTGGCGGGTGTCCGGACTCGTGTCCTTGTAATCTATGAGAATGTTGGAATCGACTACCGCGACCGCCATCAGGCGTCCTCCGTGAACACGGGGTCCTCCTCGTGACCGGCGAGGTCGTGCGTTTCGAGGCTGTCACCGCCCATCGGGGCCTTCATATCGTCGTTCTCGAAAGCGCCGTAGCGCTGCTTCACGACCTCGACGGAGAGGTTCCCCTCTTCATCGGTGTCCCACCGGAGTTTGTCGCCCGGCTCGATGTCGAGACGACGACGGAGAGAGGCCGGAATCGTGACCATTCCCCGGTCGCTGACCTTCGTTTCTTCGGGAGCTTCTTCGGTTGCCATACCCGACAGTACAGCCTCTCTCGTAATACATGTTGCGCCACATGCGACTACTCGGGGAGCCAGTCGGTGCGCCGCTTCTCTCGGATCGCGGCGGCCATCTCCTCGCGCTGCTCCTCGCTGACGTCCTCGTCGACGAGCATCCCGCGGCCGGCGTCGTTATCGCTATTCTCGTTCATCACCACTCGCTGCCTGCGTTCAGGGCGCTGTTCAGCTCGAAGAGCTCCTGTACGACGTCGGTCTTGGCGACTCGGTACCGCCGAGGCGACGAGTTCGGGATCTCTTCAACGATGTCGGTTTCCAGCAGGAGATCGATGTACTTGCTCACCGTCTGCCGGGTCACGCCAGCGTGCTCCGCGAGCTCCGTCTTGGTGAACTCCCGCCCCGGCGGCAGGGTGAGGATGGCGTCGATGAGGATCGGGACGCTCTCGTGCTGGAAGAGATAGAGGACGCCGCTCGGGTTCTCCAAGCGGGCCTCCTTGGTGTCTTTCTCCGCTGCGGGGTGCTTCGGCGGTGACTCGCTCATACTGTCGGTTTATCGGTCAACACACAAAGTTGTTTCCTTGGGCGTAAATGCGCGTTAACGCGCTCTTATCAGATAGGGGTGGGAAAAGAAAAGATATGCGTAAGCCGTCGGTGAAATGTGCTCTCCTCGCAGCGATGATAGCCGAGCACCGCTGGGGGTCGCCTATCGTCGAAGAGAACCTCCTCTCTATCTCTGCCATCGAGGTGAGTGACTACCCCACCGCCAGCGACGTCTTCGACGATCTGCGTTCCGCGCCCTACATCACGAATCGAGGGAACCGGGGGATCGAACTCGACAACGGCGACTTCGGCCAGCTGGCCGACGTCCTCTACCACGAGTGCGAGTGGGAACCGTTCGAGATCAAGAGCCGCCTGAAGCACTACGAAGGCTGGGAGAATCACGACTGGGCCTGATTCTGTCTCTCACAACCCGTACAGTTCGCTCCGCTCAAGGGCACGGCTCACCGTCGACCGGGCACAGTCCAGCCGCTCAGCGGTCTTCCGCTTCGACAGTTCGTCTTTCTGCACCATGTCGAGGACGGCGAAGTGACGTGGTACTGGCCCGAAGAAACCACCGAGTAAGGCTTCAGTCGCGGTACTCTTCGACCTCGACGACTTTTTTCGTCTCTTCGTGCGTGAGGTCGCCGTCGTCGGAGACCACCGGCGCATGCAGTTCCCGGCCGACAGCGGCGATGAGCCCGTCCATCCCGGCGAGGAACGGGCCTTCGGGGCCTACCTCGTCGGCGATCTCCCCCGCGAGTTCCGCCGTCTCCTCGCGGGTCTCGTAGACCTCGCCCCACGACAGGTCGGCTTTCGCCTCTGCAACGTCGCCGTCCGGGTCGTTCCCCTCTCCGACGAGGGCTTCGGCGTAGGCCGGCGCCGGGAAGATGAACCGCTCGTCGTCGCGAGCGAGTAGGTACTCGGCGGTGGCGTCGACGGCGTTCAGGTAGTCGATGAGAAACGTCGCGTCGAGTACCTTCATCCGTTGTCCGCCAGCCGTCGCATCCGCTCTTTCGACTTCTGCTTAGACTTCTCGCGGGCTTCTCGGACGCGCTCGGCTTGTTCGTCTGACCATCGGCCGAACCCGGCGAGGAGGTCGCGGTCGTCCTCGAGCATCCGCTGCAGGACGTCGTTGTAGCTCTCGCCGTCCCGCCGTCGGCGGTCGAGTTCCCGTTTCACCGTGTCGCTGACTCGAATCTGTTCATCGGCGGTGGCCATCGTTACGTTGACGTTCGCGTTGACACGGCTTAGTCGTTGGGTTCACACCGCCGCTTTTGCCTCTTCGAGGTATCGTTCCTTCCGCTCGTAGATCCGGCGAGCCGTGCCCGTGTTCACGCCGGTCCTTGATTTCGCTGTCCCGGCCCGTCGGAGACTTTTTTCGCTCGCGACGCCACTCGTGGGTATGGAGGCCAACCTCCGGGCCGGGGTCGCCATCTACAACGCCGGCTACTACCACGCGGCCCACGACGCCTGGGAGGACCACTGGCTCGACCTCGAACGGGGGTCCGACGACGAACTGTTCCTCCACGGACTCATCCAGTATACCGCCGCTGTCTACCACGCCCGGAACCGCAACTGGTCGGGGGCGACCGGGCTGAGCGAGAGCGCCTGCGAGTATCTCGCCGACCTCCCCGCCGACTACCGCGACGTGAACGTCGGGGCCGTCCGGGCGTATCTCGGGGGACTGGCGCGTGACCCCGAGCGCATCGAGCGCGGGCGACCACCCCGACTCGAACACGAGGGCGACGCGCTCGACCTGGCCGACCTGGCGTTCGAAGCGACGGCGGTCGCCGCGGGCGTCCTCGCGGAGGAACTGGAGTACGACGAGGACGCGGTCGAGCGGGCCGTCGAGTACGCCCGCGCCGACCTCGCGGCGGGCGAGGCGAACAGTCGCTTCGTGGGACTCGTCTTCGAGTTCGTCCGTGGCGACCGCCGGGGGATCGTGGCCCAGCGGCTCACCGAACACGTCGAGCGCCGCGCCAGCCGTGAGAACGACGTCGACGGCCTGTTCGAGTGACCGACTCAGTCGGCGGCGGACGTCTCGTCGTCGTCCAGGTCGGTCAGTTCCCGCGAGGGGCCGTTGAAGGCGATGTAACTCACCATCCCGGTCATCGCGACCAGGAACAGGACGCTGACGACGGCGGTGACGAACGTGATATCGACCATGGACGGCAGTGTGACACGAACGTATAAAATTACTGCTCTTTTCGACGGTTGTGGGACTGGTTGACACGGGCGGGGCGGTCGGCCTCGCTGCCCGGTTCTGTGGCGGGAACGGACCAAACAACCAGCGTTATACCCGAGCGGTGACACACTCCGCCACATGTCCGACGGATTCGAAACCGAGTACGACACGCCCCGTACAGACGCCGCGACAGTCCTCCGCCGTCTCGGTGACGGCGTCGCCACCGGCTCGGTCCAGTTCGGCGACGACCTCGTCGTCGACGTTCCCGACAAGGTCGAACTGGAGATCGAGTACGAGTCCGGCGACGGCGAACGCGAGATCGAAGTCGAACTCGAATGGGAAGACGAGGAAGCCGAAGCACAAGACGAGGAGGACGAGGAAGCCGAAGCGGAAGACGACGAAGGGGACGAGGCAGACGAAGACGACGAACCGGAACCGTCCTGGGCGGGGACGAGGGGTCCGACAGCGAGGACGGGCTGACCGACAGCAAGGCCGAGTTCGAGCTGTACGAGGACAACGCCGGCCAGTGGCGGTGGCGGCTCGTCCACAACAACGGGAACATCATCGCCGACAGCGGCGAAGGGTACGACCGCAAGGCCGGCGCGCGCAACGGGCTAGAGAGCGTGATGGCAAACGCCTCTGGCGCGGACGTCGTCGAACAAGAGTAGAACCGACCTGCGCCGCTTTCAGGCCCACTTGCGTTCGGTGTCGGCGACGTGGTCGTCGCCGTTCCACTCGGCGGAGTTGTCCTGTGGGTCGTTGCCCAGTGCTTCCCTGGCGCGTTCGATGGAGGAGGACTCAAATAGACGGGGTAATACTGTGCATCTTTCCATTTAATGACAGGTCGCCGTTAAGAATTAGACACTATCGATATAATTGATTCTAAATGCCGAGTGGCGACGGACAGCGAGCGGAAAATGAAGAGAAACTCATAGAGACTGTTGAGAGCGAGGGGTGGAACTACTATCCTGATCCACCTGACTGGGTTATCAACGCCGCAGAGTCAGATGGTCTGCCACTCGCGACGATAGGTTTTGAAGCTGCTCAGAAAAAATATCACGGCGATAACTACGTCCACCTCGCTGTTTCGTCGGTCCACGGCGGTTCCGTCCATGTTTTTTCACAAAAGAAGTCCGAATATTTTGAGACGACATCCGAAGAAGGCACTTGTCCGAACTGTCAAAAATACGTTAAAAGGTATGGCGATGACGAATACCTCACGTGCCACCGATGCGGTTGGGAGTATAAACCACTGAATGAGAGGTTGAGCAACATATTCAGTTGAATCAATACCGTTACATTTCAATGGTATAGAATGTCTGGAAAGTATCTCATAGAAATCCGCACTGGCGGCAGGGTGAAGCAGCGACTCCGTAAAATAATGCACGATGTCGCTGACACGTTCGATGTCCGTGCTGCCGTCGATCCCCGCCCCGTCCCTCACGTGACGCTGTTTGGTCCATACGACACTAATAAAGGGTACGCCGTCAAGGACTGCTTGATCGACACTTTTGAAGATTTTAACGCTGTTCCCTACCGTATCGATGGATTTGACACGTTTCGAGACTCGAACGTAGTGTATTTCGACGTAGTCCCATCCGAGGAACTTCGAGCGCTTCGACGGGAAATCTCACGTGGACTCCGCCCTCTCTGCGACGACTATTCGCGGTACGATACCAACTACTTTCACGAGTTCCATATCACGTTGGCGTTTCGAGACGTTGGCGGCCAGTTAGACGATATTTTAGAGTACGCTCGCTCTCGATATGACCCACAATTCGACTGCTATGCGAGTCGGATTACGAGCCTGCGAGGTCAGTCAATGATGTGGGAGTGGGACCTGCCGCGAGGCGAATACCTCACGTCCGACGAAGCAACGACCGCCCAAGCGTGGGAGAAGACAGAACAAGCGCTTCAGAGACACGGCTCACACGACGATCATGACGACCTTGTCCCGTCTCCCAGTAGATTTGAACGTCTTACTTCCCGATGGAAGGCACGCCTTAGCCGCAACTGGTAACGATAGTCCGACGATAACTCAACCCTTTCGTGAGATGCTAAATTAAAAGCGCCTGTGATAGACGTCCTGCGAACATTCAATCCCCTCTACAAAGCCGATCCAGACATAGAATGGAAGGGGCTTCCCCCTCTCAAATTATACGAAATATATCATGAATTTCGGCAGGTTTAGGCCACATTACCTCAGATGTACCGGTAGGAGGTGAAAAAGATGGAAATGATCGTCACTGTCATCGAAACGGTCGCCATTACTGCCGTAACCATTGAATTGGTGAGGATGGCACTGGAATAACTGCCCTCTGTCCCACCATTTCCAAACTGTCGGGGAACTAACGGCGAGCGTGTCGGTGTTTGAGGTGCGGTGAGCAAGCTGTCAGTTGCGGTTTGACTGACACGCGGACGAACTCACCCGAACCCGAGCGCTCGCACACCACTGCTGTCGTCGCCCCCTATTGCGTTGGGGGGAACTGTATGGCAATCGCATGTGGTCATACATCACGGCGAATCACTGCAATAGTAAAACGACAGATAGGAATCCTATTGCAACTGGAGACACGATATAGAAATTATGAATATAAGAACAGATATTGAACGAAGTCAGGTCAAGAACGCTCAAGAAGAATTCGAAATGGCTGAATCGAAACTTGATTCGGTACTGCAGTATACAAGAGAGAGGGATGACCCAAACCATGCTGACTGCTTTGTTGACGCTCAGCGTTGTATAGAGAGAACTACAAAAGCGATTTTTAAACTGATGGATGTGGACCATCCAAATAAGCATAGCATTAGCCCTGAATCGCAAAAGGGGCGCGATCTGCTAAATGCCATCTCAGATGAAGTAACCAGTCTTGACTATCCTCAATTGGTACGGGGGACTTTGACTGAACGGGATATTAGGGATATACATGTTCGTGCGGTTTCAAGATTAATGTTTTTGTGTGAGATGTATGGAGATATGTATACGATTGCATATTATGGTATAAATGAGCCAGATATTCAATTGCTGCCAAACCAGATCGTGGACGATGGCGAGTATGAGTCTATTTTAGAAAGTGCTGTCTCGGCTTTACGAATCTCTGATGCTGTCATTAATTCAATTTCGACAGGTGAATTGCCAAGAACACGCAGACCAAGCGGTTTAGAAGGCCCAATGGAGGATCGCTCAGGAATAAAGGGGGCTCATTATGGTATTGGGAAGCAATTTACCGAACATGATCCTGTGTCTCAGTATCGACGCCAGCTGTAATTTGAATCTCTCTTACTGGCCGTAGCGAAGCAACAGTGTTTTATTATACTTGTCATTTTGGCTGTGGAAATTACATATAGTGTATTCAAAAGTTCACTACGCAGTGAACCACTGAGTATCTTGAACGGTCGAAAAAACTAGTACCCCTTGGCACGATACTACGACCGAATCGACGGATGGCAGTCTCCACCCGACAGGCCATGTACGACAACGAAAGCGGGCACTCCCGAGAACGGGCTAGAGAGCGTGATGGCAAACGCCTCTGGCGCGGACATCGTCGAACAGGAGTAGTACCGACGTACGTCGCTTTCAGGCCCACTCGCGGTCGGTGTCGGCGACGTGGTCGTCGCCGTTCCACTCGGCGGAGTTGTCCTGTGGGTCGTAGTCCAGGGCTTCCTTGGCGCGCTCGATGGAGTAGTACTTGCGGTCGTTGTCGGAGATACCGTAGACGATCTCGAACCCGTAGTCGGCTTCCAGCGCACAGCGGTGAATGTGCGCACAGTCGGGGTAGGACAGCCACATGGCCTGGCCGCGCTCGTAGTCGATGGGGGGGTGGTCCCTGGTGAGGTTGCCGATCCGGATGTTACAGACGGCCATGTCGTGCTCGTCGTGGTAGTAGCGCCCGATGATCTCCCCGGTGGCCTTCGAGATGCCGTAGTGGTTGCCGGGCCGGGGAAGTTCTGTCCCGTCAAGCAGGAAGTCGTCCTCGGGGCGGTACATGTCGGGAGTCCGGTCGGGCGTCTCGTAACTCCCGACGGCGTGGTTCGAGGAGGCGAACACGAACCTCCCGACGTCCTCCTCTGCGGCGGCCTCGTACATGTTGTGGGTGCCGTGGATGTTGTGCTGGATCACCGACTCCCAGGGGGCGTCCGGGCGGGGGTCGCCGGCGAGGTGGATGACCGCGTCGACGCCGGCCATCGCCTCCCTGACGTCGTCCATGTCGTCGACGTCGCCGATGAGGTACTCGTGGTCGGGCTGCTCGTCCGGCGGGTTGTGAAAGAGCAGTCGCCAGTAGTACTCCTCGCTCAGTCCCTGGAGGACCGCCTCCCCCACCCGTCCGCCGGCGCCCGTAAGGAGGACTGTCCCGTCCATTCGGGTGTACCTGTGCGACCGGCCAGTAAGTATTGTTTGGTTCGGACCCGCCACACCAGTCGAAGGTGATTACTCCGGGGCGGCCGACGCCCGGGTATGGACCCTACCGACGCCCAGACCGCCTGCTTCGAGGCGGGCGTCAAGTTCGGCTCGCTATACCACCAGTTCGCGGGCACGCCGGTCAGTCCCGAAAGCGCCCCGACGCTCGAACGCGCCATCGAGGACGCCATCGAGAACCAGCCCTACTGCGAGCGAGTCACCGTCGACATCCTGACCGACGAACTCCGGGCGGCGATCGACGACACCTCGGCCGAGTACACGGAACTGACGGGCCGGTTCATGGCGGTCGAACTCGTCGTCGACCACGAGGGCCAGACGGTCGTCGCGACCATGGAGACGGTCGAGGGCTACCCGCTGATGGCGGTCCAGTCCGTCGAGGGATGAGAGCGCCCGTCGGCCTTCGAGAACGATTAGTAGGAGGCGCGAGCACGATGACGTATGTCCCTCTCAGCCCTGGATTCGGTCGGCGACGCCATCGAGGCGACCAAGCGGTTCCTGACCCCCTTCGACCGGGCCCGCTGGTTCCGTCTCGCGGTGGTGATGTTTTTCGTCGGCGGTGCCGGTCTGAGCCTCCCCCAGGTTCCGCCCGGCGGGTTCGGCGACGGGACCGGCGGCCCCTCGACCGACCCCGGCGCCGGCGGTGGCGTCGACCCCGGCACGGTCACGCCCGAACTGACCACCGCGTTGCTGGTCTTTCTCGTCGTGTTCGCCCTCCTCGTGGTCACTATCGCGCTCCTGTGGCAGGTCGCGGGCGCGACGATGGAGTTCGTCTTCGTCGAGTCGCTGGGGCGCGAGGAGGTCAAACTCCGGACCTACTTCCTGGATCACTGGCGTCGCGGCGTCCGCCTGTTCGTCTTCCGGGTCGGCGTCCAGTTTTTGACCGTCGCGACCGTCGGCGGCGTGGTGCTCGCCCTCGCCGTCGCGCTCGGCGGGTGGCCCCCGACAGGGTGGGGCGCAGGGACCGCCATCACGCTCGCACTGGTCGGGATCCCGGTCGTGCTAGTCGCGGTGTTCGTCCTCGGGAACGTGCTCGGGTTCACGACGGTGTTCGTCGTCCCCGTGATGCTCCGCGAGGAGCGTGGCGTTCTCGGCGCCTGGCGGCGCTTCTGGCCCACGCTGGTCGGCAACTGGAAGGAGTATCTGGCGTACGTCTTCGTCGCCTTCCTCCTGGGGATCGGCGTCGGGATCGCGACCGGATTCCTGACCCTGCTGGCGGCGCTCGTCTTCGGGATCCCCTTCGCGGTCGTCGGTATCCCGGTCGCTCTCGTGTTCGGACTCGGCGGCCTCGGTGGTCTCGTCGCGCTCGTCCTGGGTCTCGCGTTCGTCGTCCTCGTGTTCGTTGCCGCGCTTCTGATCGGCGTTCCGTTCGGGACGTTCCAGCGGTACTACGCCCTGTTCGTGCTCGGGGACACCAACCCCGAGTTCGACGTGATACCCGACGCGCGCGCGGCCGTCCGGACCGACGGCGGAACCGGGGCCGACGACCCGCCGGACGACGGGACAGCCCATCCCGACGGCAGCGACGATTCCGGTGGCCCCGGCGGCAGCGACGCCGGATCCGCCGCGGGACCGGAGGGCATCGGGTCGGACGACGACCCCTGGGCCGACCGCGGGGACAGCGCGGACGACCGTGACGACACTTCCGGCGAAGACGGCGACGACTGGAACGTGGACGGCGACGACCGGTTCTGACCGGGAGACGCTCGCGGTCCTGACGTGTACGACGGGATGCGTCGCGTCCACAGACGCGCCGTCTTTCTCATCGACGACACCCGCACGATCCGCTTCGTCGCGGCCATCGAGGCGGAGTCCCCGGACGATATCGACCTCAACCCCCTCAACGAGGTGCTGGCCGACCTCCGCGGGTAGCCTACTGTCGGACACAAGTACGTGAACACACTTGTCGAGTATCACTTTCACTTTCTGGCGGGTGTTTAAACGGGTCGCGCCCGAACGAACGGGTATGAGTCAAGCGACACTCGACGACGACGAACTCTTCGAGGACGCGGCCAGCGAGATGCGCGCGGACGTCGAGGCGAGTCTCGACGAGGCACGCGCGGCCCTCCCGGACGCGGACGACGTCTGGACCGTCGAGGCGGACAACACGCTCGGCGTGTTGAACGCGCTCCGGTCGGCGCTGGACGGCGGCGACGCCGAGGACCACCTCCGGGACGCCAAGAAGTGGTACACGATGGGCGAACGCGCCGACGCGTTCGACGACGCCGACGACCTCGCAGACGACATCGCGGCCGTCGAGGACCTCCTGGCGGACCTCGAGGACGCCCACGACCAGATCAGCGACCTCGCCAGCACCGTCCCACAACTGCGCAGTACCCTGGAGGAGTTCGACGCCGACGACGGTGCCGACGCCGACGACGGTGCCGACGCGGACGCCGACGCCGAAGCCGAGGCCTGATAGTGATTATTGTCGGTCTGTTCCGGATCGACCGCACGCAATCGTGCGGTCGTACCGGTAAATCGCTACAATAATCACTATGACTACGCTCGCTCGCGGTCTTCGACCCGTTCCAGGAGCGACGCGAGTTTTTCGGCGGCGCGGTCCCGGAGCCACTCGCCCAGCGCCGGGTCGCTCGCTCCCGGGTCGCCGACGGCGCCGTTTGGCGCGAACTCCTCGGTGTCGTACGCGAGGTTGACGCCCGCGTGCCACTCGCCCCACCCATCGGCGGCGCCGTCGCTGGCCGCGTCGAGTCTGTCCGCGTGCACGAGGTCGGGTGCGACCGCGCGCACGAGCGACGTCTCGACGGCGCCGCCGTGACCCATCGCGACGGCAGCCAGGTCGACCGGCGCGTCCTCGTCTTCGAGCGAGACGGCGTCGAACCAGGTAAAGGGAACGGCGTAGGCGTCGGTCTCGCGGGTGACGCCCGCACAGAGTTCCCGGAGCGGGGCGACGTTGCCGCCGTGGCCGTTGACGACGACGACGCGGTCCCAGCCGTGGGCCGCGAGCGACGTGACAGTCTCGCGAACGTAGTCCCGGAAGGTGTCTTCGCTGACCCACAGCGTCCCCGCGAACGCGCGGTGTTCGGCGGCGACGCCGACCGGGATCGCCGGCGCGACGACGACCTCCCCGTCGTAGGCATCGGCACCGGCTGTGGCGACCGTCTCGGCGGCCAGGGCGTCAGTCCCCAGGGGGGCGTGGGGGCCGTGTTGCTCGGTGGACCCGACGGGCACGACTGCGAGGTCCGTCTCGACGGCGTCGGCGTCGGTCCACGTCGACTCTGCGAGGTGCATGCCCGGAGATGGGTGCCCCTGGGTGTTAATCGTTCACCGTCGAGTGAGCCCCACACACCGAGACACCGACGAGGCGGGTCAGTTCCCGCGTTCGTCGTCGACGAGCGTGGTGTCGCGGTTCGAGGGGTCGTGGGTTCTGGCCGTCGGCGCGGTGATCGAGGCGGCGACGACCGGCCGCCCCTCCTCGGCGAACAGGCGGTCCAGCAGCGTCCCGGTGACGTACCCGTAGCCGAGGTGTCCGACGAACGTCGACACGACGTACAGCGCGAACGACAGCCCCGAGTACCCGGGGTAGTACGCCAGCACGAACCCGGTCCAGAGGATGGCACCGAACGAGAGTCCCTTGGTCGCGTAGTCGCGTCCGGGGAGAAACGACCCGATCGTGACGAGCAACAGCGGCAGCGTGACCACCCCGCCGAGGAGAAACACCGCGAGTCCTGCCAGCAGGAGCTGGTCCCCCGAGAGGACGGCACCGAACCCGAGCAGGTCCGCCACGGTCCCGAACGACGCCAGGTCGAAGCCGCCGACCAGGGACGCGAGAAACACCGTCCCCAGGATGACCGCGTTCCCGCCGGCGCCCGCGATGGCCCCGATGACACCGTCCCACAGCACCGCCGTCGCGAGTTCGGCCAGTGACTCCGTTTCCTCGGACCCGTCCCCGTCGTCAGCGCCGCTCGGGCCGGACTCCGTGGTCGGAGCGTCGGCACTGTCAGCCATTGTCATGACCACGTCGCGGTCGCATAAATACTGCGCGACTGCGTCTGCGTCCGACGCGCGGGCCAGGAGGGACCCGGCCGTGTCGACGCCAGCGAGTGGGGCCACACACCGCCCCGTCGTCGGGTGGTATATAAACAGGTCGGCACCCCGTTCGGGACGGGTCCACAAACCATAAGACGGGGAGGTACTTTGGTACGGTAAAATGGCAGTACCAGGTCTCAGCCTGGCGGGTGACGTCGTGCTGGCGGGCACGAGCGGGATCGACGCCCCCGCGGCAGTGTTCAACAGCATCTTCAGGGTGTTCCTGGGGCTCGGGACGCTCGTCGGCGTCGTCGTCATCGGGTACACGCTGTACAACGCGTACAAGTACCGCTACCGGGAGGACGAGGACCCCGTGCCGGAGGACAAACGGCCGGAAATGGGGGAACTCCCCACGGGTGGCGGGAAGGGCAAGAAACTGTTCCTGTCGTTCGGGTTGAGCGCGATCATCGTGGTCTCGCTGGTTCTCTGGACCTACGCGGCGTTGCTGGCCGTCGAGTCCCAACCGGCCCAGGCGGCCGAGGACGGGACGGAGACGCTCGACATCGAGGTCGAAGGCTACCGGTTCGGGTGGACGTTCAGATACCCGAACGGCCACGTCGAGGACAGTAACCGAGACGGCGCACTCAGGGTTCCGGCGAACCGGATGGTCACGTTAAATGTGACGTCGCGGGACGTGTTCCACAACTTCGGGATACCGGAGTTCAGGGTCAAGTCCGACGCGATCCCGGGTCAGACCACCAACGCCTGGTTCGTCGCGGAGGAACCCGGCGAGTACCAGGCCAACTGTTACGAGATCTGTGGCCGGGGTCACTCTAACATGAAAGCGGACGTGATAGTCATGAGCCAGGAGGAGTACGACGAGTGGTACGCGAGTACGAACGGAACGGAAGCCAACGAGACGGCCGCCGCCGGTGAGGACGGCGGACACAGCGGTGCTCTCACCGCGGGAGCGAACCCATGAGCCACGACACTGGCCACGGGCACGACTTCCCCCCGATGAGTTCGGTCAAGCGGTGGTTCGTCACGACCAACCACAAGGACATCGGCATCCTCTACACCGTGACGGCGCTGTTTTTCCTGATACTGGGCGGGCTGCTCGCGATGTTGATGCGGGTCGAACTGTGGTCGACCGGCCTGTCGTTCCTCGGTGACCCGAGCGCCTACAACCAGGCGGTGTCGGCCCACGGCCTGCTGATGGTGTTCTGGTTCATCTCGCCGTTCGCCTTCGGGTTCGCCAACTACCTGGTCCCGTTGCAGATCGGTGCGGACGACCTGGCGTTCCCGCGACTGAACGCGATGTCGTACTGGGCGTACCTCTTTTCGGGGCTGCTCTTTATCGCGTCGTTTTTCCAGGGTGGGACGTTCAACGGCGGCTGGACGATGTACGCGCCGCTGAACCTCCCGACGTACATGCCCAACGTCGGCTCGACGACGGTCGTGCTGGCGCTGATCATGTTCATCGCGGCGGTCACGATGGGGTCGGTCAACTTCCTGACGACGATGTACCGGATGCGCGCCGAGGGCCTGCGCATGCGGGACCTCCCGATGTTCTCGATGTCGATCCTGCTGACGGTGTGGATGATGCTGTTCGCGTTCGCGGCGCTGCTGGCGGCGCTGATGATCCTCGGCGCCGAGCACATCTTCGGGCTGAACTACTTCTCGGCCGACGGTGGCGCCCTGCTGTGGACCCACCTGTTCTGGTTTTTCGGCCACCCCGAGGTGTACATCGTCTTCTTCCCGGCGCTGGGGATCATGGCCGAGTGTTTCCAGACGTTCACCGGCCGGCGGATCGTCGGCCGCAAGTGGTTCGTCCTCTCGATGGTGCTGGTCGCCCTGCAGTCGTTTGTCGTCTGGATGCACCACATGTTCCTGACGGGGATCAACCTGGAGATCAAGACGCTCTTCATGGTGACGACCATCGGTATCTCGCTGCCCTTCGACCTGATGGTGTTCTCGCTGATCTACACGATGATCAAGGGTCGCATCCGGTTTACGACGCCGTTCCTGTTCTCGCTGGGTGCGCTCATCCTCTTTATCATCGGCGGGATCACGGGCGTGTTCCTCGGTGCGGTCGTCCTGGACTACGAGTTCCGGGGCACCTACTGGGTGGTCGCGCACTTCCACTACGTGATGGTCGCGGGGGCGACGGGCCTGTTCGCGGGAATCTACTACTGGTTTCCCGCTGTTCGTCGCCTGGGAGACGCCCCGCCGGGTCTTCGCGTACGCGCCCGGACTCGAAAGCTGGCACCAGGTCGCCAGCATCGGCGGGTTCATCCTCGGTGCCTCCTTTCTCATCATGTTCTACAACCTGTTCGTGAGCATCCGCCACGGCGAGGAAGTCGGTGACAACCCCTGGGAGTACGCGACGACGGCCGAGTGGGCCGTCTCCTCGCCGCCGCCCCTGGAGAACTTCACGGGCATTCCCAGCTACAGGGACGGCAAGCTGACCTTCCGCGACGAACACGAACCGGCCGCCGACGGCGGCGCGACGGCCGAGGCGAGCGCGGCGACCGACGGCGGAACGGCCGATGCGAGTACGGCGGCCGGCACCGGTGCAGTGGCGACCGGCGGGGCACTGCCCGAAACCGACCTGCCGGCGACCGCCGTCGAGACCGAGAGCGAACCCCACGCCGACCACGCGAGTTTCTGGCCGTTCGTCATCTGCCTGGCCGGGTTCGTCACGTTCCTCGGGCTCTCCGGACTGGATCCGGGGAGTCTCTCCCTGACGGGCTTCTACGAGGGGACGTTCGCCCTCGGGGGCGTCATGTCGGCAGTCGGGTTCGTCGGGATGGCCCAGGAGTCCTTTTACGTCCCCGAACCGACGATGTCCGAGCAGTGGCCGTTCGGCGACGTCGAGAACATGAAGCTCGGGATGTGGACGTTCCTCGGGTCCGACGTCGTCCTCTTCGGCGGGTTCATCGGGTCGTTCCTCTTCCTGCGGGTGGCCAACGGCTGGGCCTCCTGGCACCACCTGATCCCCGAAGACCACGTCGTCCTGCCGGGACTGATCAACACGTACCTGCTGTTGACGAGCAGTTTCGCGGTCGTCCTGGCGCTGGTCGCGGCCCACAAGAACTCCAAGTGGGGCGTCGTCGGCAGCCTCTCTATCACCTGGTTGCTCGGCGTCGGGTTCCTGGTCAACAAGAGCATCGAGTGGCTCCACCTGTTCCACATCCACACCGACACGTTCCCGGAGGGATGGAACCTCGGGACGAACGTCGCCTCGTCGACGTTCTACCTGACGACCGGCCTCCACGGCGCTCACGTCATCGTCGGTCTGGTCATGATCATGTACATGATCCCGCGGGCGCTGAGGGGGGCCTACCTCGGTGACGACCAGCGCAGCATCGAGTACTTCGGGCTGTACTGGCACTTCGTGGACATCGTGTGGCTGTTCCTGTTCCCACTCTTTTACATCCTGTAACGATGGCACGAATCAAACTCTACGCGGTGATGTACGTGGTATTGTTCGTCCTGGCGACCGCCCAGGCGCTGTTCGAGACCACCGGCATGCTCGAGAGCGACTACTGGACGGCCTTCGGGATCATCATCGTCCTTTCGTTCGTCAAGGCGGTGTTCGTCGCCGCTTACTACCAGCACCTCCGCTGGGAGCCCCGGTCGGTCACCTACCTCATGATGGGCGGGCTGTTCGTCGCGCTCGCGCTGACGACGGCCGCCGCCTACTCGATCCTGTAAGCGGTCCGCGGGTCGCGGTCCCCCGGCCGTCACTCCTCGATTATCTCCGGTTCGTCGCCCGGCGCGACCACGAGATTCTCGCGGCCGACGCGCACCTTGCGTATCCGGTCGTCGGACTCCATCGTCGAGAGCACCCGGCTGACTTTCGCCTTCGACCAGTCAGTCTCCTCGACGATCCGCGACTGCCGGAGACGGCCACCGTTCGCTTCGAGTAGTCGTTCCACGCGCTCGGCGTCGGTCACGGTCTGAGTGGCGCTTCCACTGGGGCGGGGTTCGGGAGTCCGGGCAGCCACGCCGTCGGCAGGCTCCCCTGTGTCGGTCTCGGTCCCTCCCCGACGCAGCCGCGCGACCGCGAGACCGATTGCGAGGACTGCTACCACGACCGCGAGGAGTGCTCCGGGCCCGAGCACCGCGTCGTCGCCGCTGCCGACCACCGGAACCGAAACAGAGCCCCCGGTCGGGTCAGTTCCGTTTGCCACCTCTGCCCGGTCCCCGGCGCCGTCGCCGTCCGTGTCGGGGTTGGTCGGGTCGGTGCCGTGAGCGTTCACCTCAGTGCCGTCGTCGAGGCCGTCGCCGTCCGTGTCGGCCGCCAGCGGGTTGGTCCCCCGTTCGACCTCTGTGGCGTCGTCGAGGCCGTCGCCGTCCGTGTCGACGGCGGTGGGGTCGGTGTCGTGGACGTTTATCTCGGTGCCGTCGTCGAGGCCGTCGCCGTCCGTGTCGGCCTGGAGCGGGTCGGTGCCGTAGACGTTCATCTCGATGCCGTCTTCGAGGCCGTCGCCGTCCGTGTCCAGGGCCGTCGGGTCGGTGCCGTCGACGACTTCCGTGTCGTCGCGGACCCCGTCGTCGTCGGTGTCGACGGCGGTGGCGTCGGTCCCGTACTCTTCGATTTCGGCGGCGTCCTCGAGGCCGTCACCGTCCGTGTCGGGGTCGGTCGGGTCGGTGCTGTGGACGTTCACCTCGGCGGCGTCGTCGAGGCCGTCGCCGTCAGTGTCGGCCGCTAGCGGGTCGGTGCCGTCGTCGACTTCCGCCCGGTTCAACAACCCGTCGTTGTCGGCGTCGTCGCCAGGCCCCAGCAGGCGAACGGATCGTTCGGCGCGTCCGAGTCGCTCGCCCGTCGCGCCGCTTTTGAGTTCGACGCTGAACGAACCCTGGCCGGTCCGGTTGGCCGGCCATTCGCTGAACGGAAACGTGACCGACCCGTCTCCACCGGAGACCGCCCGACAGACCGGGTCGCCCGCACGGATCTCACCGCCGAGACAGACCTCCCGGGACCGGTTCGAGTCCGTCGAGAGGGAGACGGTCACCTCGACCGCTCGCCAGTTGGCGACGACCGTTCGGTTCTCGGTTCCGAGCGCGCCCGGACCGTCGACTTCGACCCCGGTTATGTCCCCGTCGTGTAGGGCGGCCGTCACGGGGACTGCGAGTATCAGCACACACGCGACTGCGAGCGCGGCGTGTGTCCAGGGCTGGCGATCCATTATCGAACTGTCGCTTCGACTGCCCGATACAAAACAGTTGTTTGTCGTCGGACGTCCGTCTGACCCCCGGGTGAAAGCGGCTGAAACTGGCCGAAACAGTGCTTTACACCGGCGGAACGGACGTTACGGTTTATTTACCACCCGGTTTCAGATGTGCCTGCATCATGAGGAAACAGACAGTGATCGCCCTCCTTCTCGCCGGCCTCATCGCGCTGGCCGGCTGTGGTGGGGTGGGTGACAGTGCTACGAACGCGACAGCGACCGAGACAGCTGAACCGACAGACGCATCGACACCGTCGCCGACGGCGACCGCAACCGCGACGGCAACCGCGAGTCCGACGCCGACGGCGGCCGACACACCGACGGCGACCCCGACCGACTTCCCGACACCGACGCCGACGGACGTTCCGACTGCGACGCCGACGGACAACGGGACGGCCACGGACAACGGGACCGAGACGCCCGACAACGGGACCGAGACGCCCAATAACGGCACCGAGACGCCCAATAACGGCAACCGACAACGGGACCGAGACGCCGACGCCGACAGACGACACGTACTGAACGGCCGCTGACGCGGTATCGCCACCGAAGCGGACGCGGCAGGCGTTTGCCCCTCTTCGGTGGGCTCTAGACGTTCCGAGGACGGTTTTTCGTGCGCCCCCGCGGTGGGTTTTCGTGTCCTCCCACGACGGGGGTGCGGTCGGTTCCGATGCGGGGTTCGACGAACCGGCGAACGGATTGTTCGCTCGGGAGTTTCGGATCGGGGATGGCACGCCGCGTTCACCAGTCCTGGCCGCCGGTTCGGGGTGATACTGGCCGACAGAACGTTTGATAGAATTCGCCGTCGCCCCCGGTCCGGCGAATATCTATCAGAGCCTCTGTCGGTCAGTAGAATCGCCGTCAGTCCTCGTCGGACGACAGGACCGAGACGAATCCGGGTCGCCAGTACAGCAGTCCGACCGACAGGAAAAAGGCGAGCGTCGACACGTCGACCGAGTAGGCGTAGACCGTCGACAGCAGCGTGACGCTGCCGCCCCAGACGCCGGTGAGCAGCGACGCGAGGATCGGGAACGAACAGCTGAGACACGACAGTAGCCCGATCGCACCGGAGACGACCGCGCCGGTCACGTCCAGCGTGGCCGCGTACACCAGGTAGGCGAGACCGAGATAGCCGATCACGCGGTAGGGAATAAACGAGACCGCGACTGTGCGCGTAATGAACGTGACGCGGGCCCATCCGGGCGACCCCGACCCGATCGTGAGTCCGAGAACCCCGTCGAGGACGCCGTGGTGACCCCCACCGGTCAGCGTGACGAGTCCGGCCCAGTTGGCCAGAAGCAGGAAGTAGCCGGCGGCGACGACCGCGGCGACGAGGTGGTGACGGCGGGGTGCACGAGGTATCGACGTGCGCGCGGCTGCCCAGAGAGCGGCGTTGATCCAGAGGAACGGGTAGAGGACGTACCGGGGGGTCGTGACCCGGGCAGGCGTCAGGAGGAAGTAGCCGACGAGCAGCGCGGCTTCGACCGCGACCGCGGCCAGGACGACCCGCGTCCCGGTCGGCCAGTCGGCGGGCGAACGTGTGGGGGATGCGTGGGCCATCTACACGCCGAAGACGAGTTTGACACCGATGCCGAACACGAACAGGAGTCCGAGTACGATCGCGCTCCCGGCGGCGGCCTGTGCGCTCGGACGGCCGTTTCCACGCATCGCGAGGTAGACGCCACCGACGAGGTAGGCGCTCAGCAGCGCCCCCAGCGCGGCGATGACCGCCCCGCCGGAGAGTGCGTCGCTCAGCGTGACTATCAGACCGGCCAGAAGGCCCAGCACGAGCAGGATGTACGCCGCCGTCCATGTGTTCGTCGCACCTGCGACCCGCGAGAGCGCAGAGGCGGGACTGCCCCCGCCCGCATCCATCGCGTACGCTGCCCGCGGCGTGTACTGTCGCCAGCGCCGCCCGCGAACGACGAACACGACGATCCCGACCGCGAGCAACCCCATCGCCAGTGTGCTTGCGAGATATGCCGGGTTTGCCATCCTTTAGCGGACGTTTTCCACGGACGCATTTAACGGTTGTTCAAGCGGCCGACTGGAACGCCGCGACGAGAGTCCCGGTCATTGACCGCCGCGGGGCCGACCCGGGCCGCCGGACCCCCGGACCGACTCGGGCCGCCCGCACGCGCGACAGTTGCCCTCGGCGGGGCGGGCGCTGCGAGTCGGGCGCTGGCGCGTCAGACGGGCGTCGGACGCGGCGACACGCTTTTTTCCCGGGACAGCACAGTAGTGAGCATGACGGACGGACAGGCGGGAGAGATGACCGAGGCGACGCCCGCAGACGAACCCGGCGGCGAGGGCCCCGGGTCGGTCGACGCCGACCTGCCCCCGGACGTGCGCAAGTACGACCGCTTCAAGAAGATCGACGGCGGCACCTACGACCGGGCCAACGAGTTCCTCCGCGAGCGCACCTACATCACGGCCCGCGAGTGGGCCATCGCGCGCCTGTGTGCTGACTTCCGGACCGAGACCGGCGTCGAGATGACCAAGATCGGCAAGAACCTCCCCGAACTGGTGCCTTTCATGACCGACACGTACACCCCCCAGGCGGTCAACCAGGCCCGCGCCTCCTTCGAGGACAAGGTCCACACCGCGGGGGCGACCTTCCTCTACGGCGCGATGTGTGATTTCTTCACCGCCGAGGAACTCGACGACGTGATGTACGAGGCCACGGAAGTCGCGAAGTTCCTCCTGGAGGTCGAGGGCGTCGAACTCTCCGTCGAGGAGGAACTCGAAGCCGAGGACCGCATCTCAGAGGTGATGCGGGACGTGCGCGAACACTCGGCGGCGCTGCGCCACGACGAAGTCGAGTGTCCGGAGTGTGGCCACCGCCACGAGGCGACCGACGGCTGATACGGTCGGTTGTAAGTCTGTTCCGTTCGGCCTGCCCTCTTGATCCGACACGCGGCGTCATACGGTCGTGCGTACCCAATTTCGGCAGTGTCGGTGAGGATCGGCGTTTCGGACCACGGAGACAGTCTTCCGTTTCGTGGGAATACAAAGAATTACGCACGACCGTATCAGTCGCTTGCTTCGTCGTCCTCGACGACCTCGGCGGCGAGGTCGGCGATCGCCTTCCCGTCGTCGATCCCTCCCGTCCCGTCCCCGTCGACGGCCGACGCCGCGGCGTCGACTGCGGTGGCGTCGGCCGAGTGGTCGGCGACCGGCGAGTTGTCGGTCGCGTCGTCCGACGCTGTCGATGTGCCTCCCCGTGCGCGGACGTTCCGGCCGACCGGGTCGGCGAACTGTTCGGTGTCGCCGCCGGGCCGGTCGCCGGGGTCGCGCTCGTAGACGACGGTACCCCGGACCATCGTGAGTTCCGGAAAGACCGCCTCGTGACCCTCGAAGGGTGTCCAGTCACACTTCGTGTGGAGCCGGTCGGCCCGGACCGGGTGAGTCGTCCCCGGGTCGACCAGCACGAGGTCGGCGTCGGCGCCCTCCTCGATCCGGCCTTTCCCGGGCAGGTCGAACACCGCCGCCGGGTTGGCGGCCGTCACGTCCCGGACGCGTTCGTAGGTGAGACCGCCGGCGCGGGCTTCCGCCAGCAGGAGCGGGAGCACCGTCTCGACGCCCGGCACGCCCGACGGTGCGTCCCAGATGTCGGTGTCTTTCTCCGCGCGGGTGTGGGGCGCGTGGTCGGTCGCGACCATGTCGACGGTTCCGTCGGCGACGCGCTCGTAGACGCGCTGGCGGTGTTTCTCGCGGCGCAACGGCGGGTTCATCCGACCGTGCGTACCCAACTCGTCGATGTCCCGCCGCGAGAGCAGCATGTGGTGGGGCGTCACTTCACAGGTCATCCCCGCGCCGGCCGCGATGTCGATGCCTGCCGGCGTCGAGGTGTGTGCGATGTGGACTTCGGTGTCGAGGTCTGCGGCGAGCTCGCACGCTTCTTTGACGGCCGCGGCCTCCGCGCGGGCGGTCCGGTAGGCGCTCCAGGCGTCGGCGTCATCGCGCTCGCGCGCGCTCAGGTTGAACTCGTCGGCGTCCTCGGCGTGGACCGTGACCGGTACGCCCTCGGCCGTCGCGCGTTCGAGCGCGTCGGCGAACAGCGCCCCGTCGATCCCCATGTCGCCGGTCGAGTCGGCCAGGAACACCTCGCCCAGCGCGACCAGGGGCCGGTCGAACAGCGAGTCGGGGTCCCAGTCGGCGGTGACGCCCCCGTTGATACCGAAATCGACCAGCGAATCCATCGCGTGTTCGAACTTCCCGTCGAACGCCGCGCCGTCGACGGTCGGCGGCGTCGTGTTGGGCTGGTCGACGACGGTCGTCACGCCGCCGGCAGCTGCACTCATCGAGCCTGTTCGCCACGTCTCCTTGTGGGGGTCCCCCGGCTCCCGGAAGTGGACGTGGACGTCGACCATTCCGGGAAGCAGTCGCTTGCCGGTCGCGTCGACGACTCGCTCCCCGTTCTGTGGCTCGAGTCCCACCCCGAGTGCCGCGATCGTTTCCCCCCGCACGCGGACGTCCCGCTGACGACCGTCAGCGAGCGTCGCGTTCCGGACGAGCATACCGGATCTCTAACGCCCGCCCTCCTAAATCTCCCGGCCGGTGCAAGGGTAGTGTTCGGAGAAGCCGCTGGGGTCGGTGACACGACTGCGAACTGGAGCCCACGAGCCCCACCGCTTGCCCTCGCCGGGGGCCACGAGGGCACTCCGTCGGCGCCGGTCGCAAACCAGGCTGTCACTCCGTCGCGTCCACCGAACGGACCGTCGTCGGACGGTCGCCGACGAGCGCGCTCTCGACGTGTTCGAGGACGCGGTCGGGGTCAGGGTCGGGGTCGCTCCCGGCCCGGGCGACGCTTCCCACGGTGACCGGGTCGAACGGCACGCCGAGTGCGTCGTAGACTGGCGCCAGCACACCCGCGATGGCGTCGTGGTCGGCCACCGGGAGGACGCCCGCGACGGCCGCCACGTCCGAGTATACCCGCTGGGCGAGGCCGACGAACTTGTGCGCTCCGTCGGCGGTCTGCAGGGAGTGGCTGCCGGGACAGAACGCGTCGGGCGGTTCCCCCTCGACGGCGTCGACACCGAGCGCGGCCAGCGCCTCCTGCAGGTCCGCGGTCGCCGCGTCGTAGCGGTCTCCCAACCCCGACCGCGGGTCGTCGATCGGAACGACGCGGGCGAACGCGACCGTCGAGCCGGTGTACGCGACCGCACGGCCCCCGACCTCGCGTTCGACGGGCGGGAACCCCCGGTCGCGGGCGGCCGACCGTGCGGCCTCGTAGCCGGGTTCGGTCGCGTCCCGCCGACCGAAGGCCACGTGACGGGACGGTCGCCACACCCGCACGGCGGGGTCGCGGTCGGCGGCGACGGTCTCGACGACCCGCTCGGAGGCCGCCCGGTCGGCCGCGACGGTCGCTCCCCGGCCGCGATAGACGCGCATACCGGTCGAACGGCCGACAGCGAGAAAACGCCACGGGTCGGCACTGTGATACCGACGGCCCCCCAACGACCGTCGATGGCCGTCACGCTGCCCGCCGACGTGCTCCGTCGGTACCGTCGGTTCACGCTCTACAACTCCCCGTACGCCGCCCACGACCACGGCCGTGCGGTCGACCTCTACCCCGGTGATGTGACCCATCCCGACCCGGTCAAGGGCGACCCGGTCGCGGCGCCGTCGCCGGTGGCCGGCGAGGTCATCGACACGCGGACGGTCGCCGGCCCGTCCCGCCCCTACGCCGCCGACGAGGACCACCTGGTCGTCGTCGACACCGCGGTCGGCGGCGGTTCGGCACTCGCGGCCGAGGAATCGCCAGTCGCCCGACTCATGCACGTCGACCCCGCCGTCGAGCCGGGCGACCGGGTCGCTGTCGGTGACTCGCTGGGGACGCTCGTCCGCGCGGGGTTTTTCGCCCCCTGGGTCGCGGACCACCTCCACCTGGGATTCCGGCCCCGCGACGCCGACCCGTACCGAGCCTCGGGGTCGCTCCCGCTCGCTCTCGGCCCCGACCTCGAACTCGCGCCCGTCCCGTGGGACGGTACGGGCACCGTCGTCGCGGCCGGCGACACCTACGCCGTCCTCGACCGACCCCGCCACCCCGACCCCGGCGGGGCGTTCGCCGGCCTCGCCGCGACGGTCGGGGGCCGTGTCATGGGCGTCCTCGACGGCGGCCTCGCCCACTACGACGGCGGCGGCCTGCTCGCCCCGAACGACGGCTCGACCGCCGACAGACCCGCCGAATTGCTCGGGGAACCCGTCGGGACCGCGAGCGGCCGCGACGTGACCTGGGGCGACGTCACCGTACTGGCCAACGATGACCCCGTCCGGGGCCTCGCGCTGGCCCCCGCGCGTGACCGCCTGGGCGTCAAACTCGTCGGCGAGAGCGTCGACCTCCCCGTCGGGGTCGAGGTGACCGTCCGCGTGACGACGCATCCGAACGACCACGTCGTTTAAATACCTGCTCCAGTATGACAGAACGAGATGGAACGACGACAGTTCCTTCAACGAGTGAGTGTGGCAAGTGTCGTGACGACGACTACCGCGGTCGCAGGCTGTAGCGGCGACGGTGGCGACGGCGGCGGGTCCACGAGCGGCGAGCGGGCCGGCTACGCGGACTACGTCGTCGCCGACTGGGTCGACGAGGGCGCGTCGGCGCTGTCAGTCGACCTGGACCTGATCAGGGAGTCCGAGGATACGCCGACCCCGACGCCGGCGGCCGAAACGGAGGACGCGCCCGATGACTTCCTGATCTCGTTCCCGGTGATCAGCCTCATCGGCGTCGCGTTCGCGCTCGGGGGCGGCTACCAACGGATCGGTCTCGGGTCGGTGATGGAAGCGGACGGTCCCGGCGAGGAGGCCCACCTCGTCCCCGGTGGTATCGCCGTCGAGGGGTCGTTCGACCCGTCGGCCATCGGCGACTCGGTCGAGGGCGCGGGGGGAACCGAAACGGGGACGTACGGCGACCACACGCTCTACGAGGCCGAAAACGGCACGGTCGTCGGGGTTTCCGAGAACCTGCTCGTGTCCGCCAGGGCCGACGAGGACGACGCGTCGCTCGGGACGCCCACGGAGCGCGTCGAGACGCTGGTCGACGCGGCCGGCGGCGACGTGGCTCGCTACGGCGACGACGAGGCGGACTACGGGACTCTGGTCAGTGCACTCCCGAGCGCGCAGCTGACGGCGAGCAACTACACGCCGGAGGGCGGGCTACTCGATTCGGGGACGCCGTCCTCGGAGGACGGCGAGTCCTCCATGGGTGCCAGCCCGGAGGACCTCGACCTCGACGGCGACGTCAAGGGGATCGCGACCAGCGCGGACATCGACGAGGACACGGGCGAGGGCACCGCCAGACTCGCGCTCCAGTACACCAGCGCGGACGAGGTGGACGACGAATCCGCCATCGAAGACGCGGTCGCGCCCAACGGCCAGGACGTGAGTGTCTCCGTCGACGGCCCCGTCGCCGTCGTCGAGGGCACCTACTCCAACTGACGCGTCGTGGCCGTGCCGACCCAGCAGGTCGGCCGCCCGTCGTGCTCGCGGCGGTCTCGGCTCTCGGGGTCACTCACCGCGCTCGCGGTAGCTCCGGGTGCAAGCGTCGGCCGTCCCACCTGCGGTGGTCCGGTTGCCTGCGTCACCCGTACCGCTCTCGGTGGGCCCGTTTGGCCGCCCGGTAGGCGTCGTCCTCGCGCACCCGGTCGAGATACTCCCTGTAGACGAGTGCGATCTCGCGTTTCTCCGGGTCGTACCACTCCTGGGGCTCGCGCTCGACGCGGGTACCGTCGGCGTCGGTCTCGTACTTCTGTCCGCCGGGGTACTTCGCGTAGCGCATCGCCCGCGTCCAGCCCATCTGGAGGTACTTGCGGGCCATGTCCATCCCGACGAACTCGTCGGCCCCGCGGTATTCGCGGTAGCGCTCGTAGATGGCCTCGGCCCCCGATTCGGCGGCCGCCAGGTCCGAAATGCCCCACTCGGGGAGCAGTTCGCTCTTGTACGGTTCGATCTTGAACACGCCGCGTTCGTCCGGGGTGTGGTGGTATCGCTCGGGATGTTCGCGGAAGTCGAGGTCGTACTCGGGGCCGTCGTCGACTTCCGAGACGTCGCCGCGGACTGGGTCAGTCACTGGTCATCCCCGGCCGCGAACGGAGTGAGCGGCCGTTTTTTCGCCCACGTTTTTCCCGGAGCGGTGCCCGCAGGGCCCGGAGCGGCCCGAGGACGCCCGACGCGGAAAAAGGTGGTCGTGGGTGTTCGCGGAAGTCGAGGTCGTACTCGGGGCCGTCGTCGACTTCCGGGACGTCGCCGTGGACTGGGTCGGTCATCGGCGGGGGTTGGGCCCGGAGGATAGTCGGTCTGGTGGTATCGACGTTCAGACCTGTTAGCCGAGTGCAAGGAGGTGTTCGCTCTCCGGGCCGGTCTCGGCGACGACGTACAGCGTGCCGTCGTCGAGAACCGGTCCGGGACCGACCCGCCCCGCGAACCCTCGCTCGAAGCGAACGCCGGGACTGTCCGTCAGTCGCCCGCCAGCACTCGTCGGGTCCAGCGCCCAGAGGCGGTCGCCACCGACGAACAGCGTGTCCCGCCCCACGGCCGGCGCAGTGGCGCCCCAGTCCCCGATGTCGTGAGTCCACTGGACGTCGCCGGATTCGGCGTCGACGGCGTGGAGGTCACCGCCGGTACCGGCACACACCAGCCCGCTAGCGACCGTGACCCCGTCGCTGGCCACGCCGGTGTCGACACTCCAGCGAGCAGTCCCCGGGGCCCCCCGCCGGCCCCTGTACGCGTACGTGGTGCCGTCTTCACAGTTGACGTAGACGTCGTGGACGTCGACAACCGGGGGCGTGGCGGTCGGTGCCGGGAGCCGCCATCGTGCGATACCGGCCCCATCGCGGGGGTCCAGGAGGACGAGTTCGCCAGCGGTCGTGGCGACCACAACAGTCTCGCCGTTGGTAGGCGGATGGGAGAGAACCGTCCCGAAGAGTTCCTCTGTCCAGCGGCGGGTCCCGGTTTCGGGGTCGAGTGCGTGGACGCTCTCACCGACACCGACGACGAGCGAGTCACCGGGGTACATCGACGGTCCCCGGGGTCTCGCGTCGACCGGTTGGGTCCACAGGCGCGCTCCCGAGTCCGCGTCCAGCGCGACGACGGCCTCCGCCGCGGTGTCGCTGCCGTACACGACACCGTCCCGGACGACCGGGGCCGTTCTGATGCCGGACGCCCGCCACCGTTCGGTCCCATCCGCCGCGTCGAAGACCCGGAGCTCCTCGCCGGGCAGGTACACGCGCCCGTCGGCGACGACCGGAGTCCCCTCGTTGTACTGGGATCGGGGGACCGCGACGCGCCAGCGTTCGGTGACGCCGTCGACGGGTGCCTGTCCGTCGTGTACTTCCCGTGTGTTGGCGGCGTTACCGCCGAAGCTCGACCAGTTTCTGTCCGCACCGGATACGTGGTTCTCCGGGTCGAGCGCCGGCGTCGTGGCCTCCGGCGGCTCGTCGGCGCTGCCGGTACAGCCCGCGACGGTGCCGAGCGCACCGGCCGCCACGGCCGACATGAACTGGCGTCTGGAGGGCATCGTCCGAACATGACAGCGAGAATGGAACAGTTTTACGATGTCGAGGTAGGCGGCTTCGCCCGGCGGAGGTCCCTCGTGCCGGGGACGTCGTCGGGGTCGGTGCCGGCATCGCGGAGCGCCCCCCGGTGGAGCGCGACGACCGCCTCGGTGTCGGCGGGTCGAAACCGGCGGACAGTGACCGCTTCGGGTGCGTTCCCGACCATTCATACGGTCGTGCGTAATTTTTTTTATTCCCACGAAACAGAAGACTCTCTCCGTGGTCCGAAACGCCGATCCTCACCGACACTGCCGAAATTGGTTACGCACGACCGTATCAGACGAATGCGATCTCTTCGAGGGGTGTTACTTCGCCGAAAAGGAAGTCGGCGTGGTCCAGCGCGTACTCGCGGTGGTCGTCCTCGATACAACCGACGGCGTCCTCGACGAGGACGGGGCGGTAGTCCCGGAGGCCCGCGCTGGAGGCGGTGTGTAACACACAGACGTTCGCGAGCGTCCCACAGACCACCAGGTCGTCGATGCCGTGGGCTTCGAGGTGTCCCTCCAGTTGGGTCCGGTAGAAGGCGTCGTAGGTGTGTTTGACGACGACCATGTCCTCCTCGTGGGGGTCGAGCTCGTCGACGATCTCGGCTTCCCAGGAGCCTTCGAGGACGTGTTCGCCCCAGCGGTCGAACTCGTCGTAGTAGTGGGCGTCCTCGAACTGTTCGGGCGGGTGGACGTCGCGGGTCCAGACCACCTCGACGCCGGCCTCGCGGGCCCGGTCGACGACGTCGCCGACGGGTTCGATGGCCCCCTCGCTGCCGGGGGCGTAGAGGCTCCCGTCGGGGTGACAGAAGCCGTTTTGCATGTCGACCACCACCACTGCGGTCGCGTCGCTGTCGACTTTCATACCTGTGATTCGGGCCCTGGCAGTGAAGAACCTTACCCGGACCCGCGGGGGGAACGTTTTTATCGCGGGATGGGCATATCCCGGATACGATGTCGCCCTGGGAGTGTGCCATCGACGGCGACGAGACGCAGTTCGACCGGGTCGAGGACCTCATCGTCCACCAGTCGACCCAGCACGACCGCATCGAGTGTCGGGTGTGCGAGACGGTCCTCCCCGATGGCTACTTCGCTATCCGTCACGCCTTCGACGAACACACCCGCGCCGAGTACGTCCGCGCATACGACGCCACCGCCCAGGAGGTCCGCCGCCGCGAGAAAGTCAAGGAGGCCATCGAGGACGAGGCCGACATCCGCGAGGTTATCGACCGCCTCGAAGGTAACGACGAAACGACCTGAGCAACCGCTCGACGCTCGCTACTCCTCGTCTTCGAACCCGAACAGGAGTCGACCCTGGTCTGTCAACCCGCTGTCAAACGTTGTCATAGAGTGTCACACATAGGCGGTACGCGAGATAAATCCACGCCCCCGAAACGGAGCGGGTCGCCCCGCCCGGTACTTTTTTGTATTACCCTGGGTTATTACGCGGTATGGATTTGCCGACACCGGCGGACTTGCGGGAGCGCCGGACCGAGCTGGGGTTGACCCAGAGCGACCTCGCAGAGCGGGCCGACGTCTCTCAGCCGCTGATCGCGCGCATCGAGGGCGGCGACGTCGACCCGCGGTTGTCGACGCTGCGCCGTATCGTCAACGCGCTGGAGGAGGCCGAAGGTGGGATCTTGCGTGCCGAGGACCTGATGAACGAGCCGATTGTCAGCGTCAGGCCGGACGACTCGGTCCACGAGACGACGGAACTGATGGACACGCAGGGGTACTCCCAGGTGCCGGTCGTCCGCGACGGCACGCCGGTCGGGTTGATCGGCAACTCCGACGTGCGCCACCGCTCCGAGGCCGGCGACGTCGACAACGTCGGCCAGCTGCCGGTCGAGGAGGTCAAACGCGACGCCGTCGCGGTGGTCGAACCCGACGCCGCCATCGACGAGATCAACGACTACCTCAACCACAACGACGCCGTGCTCGTCGTCGACCGCGGCGAAACCGTCGGCATCATCACCGAGGCCGATATCGCCGCTCACATCAGTTGATACTGTCGGACACAAGTACGTGAACACGCTCGTCGGTGGTTCACCATCGAGACGTCTCGGAGACCGCCAAACGAGGTATCGAGTGTCGACTCGCTTGTGTGGCCGGGTCGCCCCCGTCGTCGGCGGTGCCGGTCACCTCGTCGATGTTGACCGGCATCGGCTTGTCGTTGGCTTCGCCGAACCCGGCGCTCAGGACCCGCGTCAGCGCGTCCTCGACGGATTCGTCGATCTCCTGGTAGGCGTCGGGGTCGACCTCGACGACGAACCCGGTGGTGATGTTCGGTGCGGTCGGCAAGAAGAGTACGTCCCGGCCGTCCTCGGTCGATTTCCCCGTCTTGAACGCGGTCATCCGCATCCCCTGCCAGGTCTCGATCTTCACTGGTGCCTGGAGGTCGTCGGCGCCCGAGACCGCCGTTTCGACGGCCATCTTCGAGGCGTTGTAGACGACGCGTAACCCGGGCAACTGGTTCATCGCGCCGTCGATAGCGTCCTCGAGAAGCGTCCCGAACGCGGTCCGCATCAGATATCCCACCGAGAACACGAGCAACACGAAGATCGTCAGTGTCAGGGCGACCCGGAGCGGTCCCTCGACCGGGACCTCCTCACCCAGTACAATCAGCGGAGCGACGTTGATAGGCAACGGCACACCCGCGAGCCGCGAGTACAGCCAGAAGATGATGTACGCGGTCACCAGTAGCGGAAACAGAATTATCAGTCCACTCGCGAAGTCCCGCTTCCAGGTCGCCGAAGCCATCTACCGGTACTTGTCACTGGCCGGGTAAAGAGCGTGTTCCTTCGGGAACGGCGGGACGGCTCCCGACGCACCTGCTTTCGACCAGCGCTGTGAGGGCCAAACGTACAGTATCAACAGCGAACGGTGCCGATACCCGGTCTAGGGGGATATTCAATTGACGATCGCCCGGATGGCGAACCTGGCGTTCTCCTTGCGTTCGAGCACTCGGCGGTAGAAGTAGGCGAACCACTTGTCGCCGTAGGGGGCGTACTGCCAGACCTCGTGGTCTGTCGCGAGTCGTTCCTGGCTGTCCTCGCGAACGCCCATCAGCATCTGGATCTCGTATGGCGTGCCGTATTCCGCGTGCAGGTCCCGTGCGTGGGCTATCATCGCCGGGTCGTGACTCCCGACTGCGATTCCGTCGTCGAACTCGACGAACATCCGTTCGAGCAGGTCCCGGTAGGCCTCGTCGACGCGCTCGCGGTCCTCGTAGGCGAGGTCGGCGGGCGGGTCGTAGGCGCCCTTGACCAGGCGGACCTTGCCCGGCAGGTCGGCCAGCCTGTCGACGTCCGCGGCCGTGCGTTTGAGGTTGGCCTGCACACAGACCCCGACGTCGCCGTGTTCGCGGGCGTGGTGTTCGAACGCGTCCAGCGTCGCGTCGGTCGTCGTGTGGTCTTCCATGTCTATCCAGACGAACCGGCCGTGCTCGTCGGCCGCCTCGACCACCCGCGCGAGGTTCTCCCGGAAGACGTCCTCGCTCACGTCCAGGCCCAGTTGCGAGGGTTTGACCGACAGACACGCCTGCAGGTCCGTCCCCGCCATGTCCGCGAGGAGTCGACAGTACGTCTCGGCGTCGGCGTCGGCCGGGTCGCGCTCGTGGTAGTGTTCGCCCAGCAGGTTGAGGATGACGCCGATGCCGCGCTCGTTGGTCTCGCGCGTGTGTTCGAGCGCCTCCGGCACCGTCTCCCCGGCGACGAACCGGCCCGCGATCGGCGGTATCACGTGTGCAAATGTTGCCGCCAGAACTATAGATATACCGGCGACGGGCACCGGTCGCGAGCGTCCACGAGAGGTGGCGAGGACAGATCCCCGGCGTTAAGAGCCACGGGCCGGTCCGGGCGGGTATGGGAGTCGTCTCGGTAGTGGTCACGGCGCTGTGGGCGATGTTGCCGGCGTACGTCCCGAACAACGCGGCGGTACTGGCCGGCGGCGGGCGCCCCATCGACGGCGGTCGCACCTGGGGCGACCGCCGGGTGCTGGGCGACGGCAAGACCTGGCGGGGCACGGCCGTCGGGACCCTCGCGGGCGTGGCAGTCGCGCTCGCGCTCGACGCCGTGAGCGAGTCGACGTCGACCCTGCTGGACGTCGCGGTGCCGGCGTTCTCGCTGCCGGCCGCGTTCGGCCTCGCGCTGGGCGCGATGTGTGGCGACATCGGCGCCTCCTTCCTGAAGCGGCGCAGCGGCCGCGAGCGCGGCGCGCCGTTCCCGGTGCTCGACCAGCTCGACTTCGTCGTCGGAGCGGTCGCCCTGGCGACGCTTTTGGATTTCGAGTGGGTCCGTTCGACGTTCGGTCCGGCCGAACTCGGGGTCCTCCTGGTGGCGACGCCGCTGTTGCACGTGCTCACCAACGGGGTCGCCTACCTGGTCGGCGTCAAGGACGAACCCTGGTGAGAGGCGTGCTCGATCGAACCCGCGACCCGGACGTCCCGGTGTGAGCGCGGGTCTGCGACCCGGAAGTGGAGGGCTTTTGACCCCCGACCGACGAGTGAGAGGTAATGAGTGAAACGTTGCGCCTGGGGACGCGGGGGTCCGACCTGGCGCTCCGGCAGGCCGGGGCCGTCAAAGAGCGCCTGGAACGGCGCCGTCGGGCGGTCGAACTCGTCGAGGTGGAGACGACGGGCGACCGGGTCGACGACGAACTGATCCACCGCCTGGGCAAGACCGGGGCGTTCGTCCGGGACTTAGACGAGCAAGTCCTCGCGGGCGACGTCGACGCCGCCGTCCACTCGATGAAGGACGTGCCCACGGAGATGCCCGACGAGATGGTCGTCGCGGGTGTGCCCGAACGCGGCCCCGCGCGGGACCTGCTGGTGACGCCGGCGGGCGAGTCGCTGTCGGCCCTGCCCGACGGGGCGACCGTCGGCACCTCCAGTCTCCGCCGGCGCGCCCAGGTACTTGCACGGCGGCCGGACCTGGTCGTGCGACCGCTCCGGGGTAACGTCGACACGCGCGTCGAGAAACTGCTCGCGCCGACCCTCCAGCGCGAACACGAACGGCGACTCGAAGCCGCCGGCGAACTCGACGACCCCGACGGGGACGCCGACGGAGACGGCGCGTTCGCCAGCGGGGACGGGACGGCCGACGCTGACAGCGAGGACGTGACGCCCGAGTTCGAACGCACGGTCCAGGAGTGGTTCGAGGGGCTCGCCGAGATCGAACGGCGGGCGCTGGAACGCAGCGTCGACGTGGAGTACGACGCCATCGTCCTCGCGGAGGCGGGGCTAGAGCGGTCGGGCCTCCTCCACCACGTCCCCCACGAGCGACTGCCGACGGCGGAGTTCGTCCCCGCGCCCGGCCAGGGGGCGCTGGCGGTCACGGCCGCCGACGAGTCGGTCACGGCGACGGTCCAGGAGATGGTCGACCACCCACACACCCGCGTCGAGACGACCGTCGAACGCACGGTCCTCGCGCGACTGGGCGGCGGGTGTATCGCGCCGGTCGGTATCTACGCGGTCCTCCAGGGGCCGGTCGTCCGGACGACCGTCCGCGTGCTGGGCCGCGAGGGCGAGACCGAAGTCGCCGAGACGCGGGAACTCCCCGTCGGCGAGCACGCCGACGCTGCCCGCGCGTTCGCGGCCGACCTGGCCGACCGCGGGGCCGCCGACATCATCGACCGGGCGCGAAAGCGCGCCGAGGAGGACGCGTGACCGAGACCGTCTATCTCGTCGGCTCGGGCCCCGGCGACCCCGACCTGCTGACGGTGAAGGCCCGCCGCCTGCTCGACGAGGCCGACGTCGTCCTCCACGACAAACTCCCCGGCCCGGACATCATCGACCTGATAGACCCCGAGCGCCGCGAGGACGTCGGCAAGCGCGCCGGCGGCGAGCGCACCCCACAGTCGGCTATCAACGAACGCCTGGTGGAGCTTGCCCACGAAGGTAAATCAGTGGTCCGCCTGAAGGGCGGTGACCCGTTCGTGTTCGGCCGGGGCGGCGAGGAGGCCGCCTACCTGGCCGACCACGGCGTCCCCTTCGAGGTGGTGCCGGGCGTCACGTCGGCCATCGCCGGCCCGGCGGTCGCGGGCATCCCGGCGACCCACCGCGAGTACGCCTCTACCGTGTCGGTCGTCACCGGCCACGAGGACCCCACCAAGGAGAAGTCGGCCGTCGACTGGGACGCCCTGGCAGCGACCGGCGGGACCATCGTCGTGCTCATGGGCGTCGGCAAGTTACCGGACTACACCGCGGCGCTGCGCGAGGCGGGGAAAGACCCCGAGACGCCGGTCGCACTCGTCGAGCGTGCGACCTGGCCCGACCAGCGCGTCGCCACTGGCACTCTCGACACCATCGTCGATGTCCGCGACGAAGCGGGCATCGAACCGCCCGCGGTTACCGTCGTCGGCGAGGTCGCGGGCGAGCGCGAGCGTGTCGTCGAGTTCCTGGAGGGGTACTGAGTGGCCGGGCCGAAACGCGACCAGCCGCGGTTGCGCGTCGCCGTCTTCCGGCCCGACGACGACCGCCTGGCGCGGGCCGTCGACCTCCTGACCGCGCTGGGGGCCGACCCCGTCCCCGACCCGATGCTGTCGGTCGAGGTGACCGGGAACCGACCCCGCGACGCCGACTACGTCGTCTTCACGAGCAAGACTGGCGTCGAGATCGTCGCCGGCGAACGGACGGAGCGGGCGAGCGAAGCGGAAGACGGCGGGGACGCGACCGAGCGTGACGGGGACGCGACCGAGTGTGACGGGGACGCGACCGAGCGTGCCGTCACCGGGGATCGCTGGGAACCCGGCGACGCGACGGTCGTCGCGATCGGCGAGTCGACGGCCGACGCCCTCAGAGCGCGGGACTATCCGGTCGACGTCGTCCCCAGGGAGTTCTCCTCGGCGGGGCTGGTCGACCGCCTGGCCGACGAGGTGGCCGGCACTCACGTCGAACTGGCCCGCTCGGACCACGGGTCGGCGGTCCTCGTCGACGGCCTCGACGAGGCGGGTGCGACCGTCACCGAGACGGTCCTCTACCGGCTCACTCGCCCGCCCGGGGCCGGCGAGTCGGCCGAACTCGCCGCCGAGAGCGCCCTCGACGCGGCGCTTTTCACGTCGTCATTGACGGTCGAACACTTCCTCGCGGCCGCCGCCGAGCGGGGCGTTCGCCCGGCGGCCGTCGCGGGACTGGACGAGGCCGTCGTGGGCGCTATCGGCGAGCCGACCCGCGAGACGGCCGCCGAGGCCGGTATCGAGGTCGACGTCGTGCCCGACCGGGCCGACTTCGAAGCACTCGCGACGGCAGTCGTCGAGGAGGCCGCACCGACCTACCGCGAGTGACGGCGGGCCGCGGCGACCGCCCGCAGGCCCTGTCGAGACGGTTCCGAGCAGTCGTCAGACCGCCACTCGAGCCGTGACTGGACGCCGCGCCGGTAGGCTGGTTCTACATAGTTATACGTTCGGAACTGTCCGGTCTATAGCCCCCGGGACTCCTCCGTTCGGATCTGATCTACTAGATCGGATAGAGAGCGGTACAGACGCGAAATATAAACGACTTTTCACACAGTGTACGCGGAATCGCCTGTATGCGACAATCACGACGGCGGTTTCTGACTGGGACAGGAGCAGCACTCATGGCCGGCCTCGCCGGTTGTTCGGGCGCCTCGGGTGGGGGTGGCGGTGACGGCGAGGAGTACGAGGTGGGCTACGGTGACTTCCAGACGACGGTCAACAGCGCGGACTTTCCGGAGAAACTGTTCGTCTACGCGGTCCAGACGGGCTGGTCGAACTGGGGTTCGCTCATGGAGAGCTTCGAAACCGAGTACGGCGTCGCACTCAACGACGACCAGCGCTCCTCGGGCGAAGCGCTGTCGGACCTGCGCTCGCACGCCCAGGACCCGACCCACTCGGCGTACAACGGCGGGTACACGTTCGGCATCCTCGCGATGCAGGACGACCTGACCCAGGCGTACAAGCCGGCAAACTGGGACACGGTCCCGAAGAAGCTCAAGACCGACAACGGCCACATGACGTCGACCCGGCGCATGACCACGACGGTCACCTACCGCAAGGACCTCTACGAGGAGCAGGGCATCGACCCGCCCGAAACCTGGGACGACCTCAAGCGCGAGGAGGTCGCCTCGAGCACGCAGTTCCAGCCGCCCAACGCCGCGGTCGGCCTCGCCGGTGCGCTGTCGATCAACAACGCCTACGGCGGCTCGCTCGACGACGTCCAGCCCGTCATCGACTACTACACCGAGATGAAAGAGAAGGGTGCGGTGTTCGCCGGCAACGTCGAACAGAAGTTCACCAAAGGCGAGGTCACGACCTTCGTCGAGTACGACTACACGGGGCTGGACCTGAAGTACAACGCCGACTCCATCGCCGAGGAGAAAGTCGGGGTGAGCCTGCTGACCGGACCGGACGGCGAGAAAGGGGCGTTCAACCAGCCCTACGGGTTCGGCATGCTGGAGGGCGCGCCCAACGCCGATGCGTGCAAACTGTTCATGGACTACGTGCTCTCGAAGGAGGGCCAGCGGAAGTTCCTCGACGCCTACGTCCGGCCGATCCGCGCGCCGGAACTGGAGATGCCCGACGAGTTCCCCGCCCAGAGCGCCTACGACGAGGCGGAGTTCCAGGTCGACTACGGCGCACTCGTCGACAACCAGGACAGCATCATCGACGACATCGGCTCGGGCGTCGGACTCACCGGTTACTGAGATGTCGACACTGGACCGGTGGCGAGTGCTCGACCGGGTCCGGGGCGGGACCGCGTCACTGCTGGACCCGGTGACCGAACGGGACCGGGAGCGCCGGCGCATCGCCGCGCTCGCAGTGCCGTTCCTGGCGCTGGCTCTCTTCGGGGCGTTCATCCCCATCGTCGTAATGTTCCGGATGAGCGTCTCGACCTCGAACCTGGCTATCGAGGGCGTCTCGTTCGTGGCCTACGAGCGACTGTTCGCCTCGATGCTCGCGTTCGTGCCCGTCCTCGGCGACGGGGTCGGCGCCGACCCGGTGTACGGGGTCGTCATCTGGAACTCGCTGTGGTTCGGCGTTCTGACGACACTGGCGAGCGTCGTCGTCGGGGTCGCGCTCGCTCACGGCCTCGAGAAGTACGACCTCCCGCGACAGGGACTGCTCGTGACGCTCATCTCCTTTCCGATCAGCCTGCCGGGGATCGTCGCCGCGTTCATGATGATCGTCTGGTTCGGCAAGACCGGCGTGCTCACGAACGCCTTTGCTTTCCTCTCGGGGGCCGACCCCGGTGGAATCGCGCTGACCGGCCAGCCCTCGGGGACGACGCTGGCCATCCTCGGCCTGTTTCTCGGCTATCTCTACTCGATGATCCCGCGTGCGACCTTCCTGTTGCGGGGGAGCTACGCGGAGGTCAACACGGACGCCGAAGAAGCGGCCCGAGCACTGGGCGCGACGCCCTGGCAGACGTTCCGGTACGTGACGCTCCCGCAGATCCGCCCGGGGATCGTCGGTGCGCTCATCCTCACCTTCCGGACGGCACTGGCCATCTTCGGGACCGTCCTCGTCCTGAAGGCGCTGTCGGTCGTCACCTTCCGGTTCAACCAGGAGATATCCGTCGGTTTCGACCTCGCGATGGCGTCGGCGCTGGCGGCGGTCTTTTTCGTCTTCACCGTCGTGTTCACCTTCGCCGGCCTTCGCTACACCAGCGCGGAGGTGACCGGATGACCGACGCCGCTGACGCGGGAACCCCGACGCCCGACAGCGGGACGGTCGCCGGGTCGGCCGGCGTCGTCGACCGCGGGACCGTCCCCGAGCGCGACCCCGGTCTCGTCGGCCGTGTCTCCGCGACGGTGGGCCGGTCCGTCATCACGGCGTTGCTCGCCGTGACAGTCGTCTTCCTCATCGCCCCGGTGGTGATCACGTTCGTCGCTTCCTTCGCCGTCGAGTGGACCGGCGTGGTCCCCAGCGGCGGGGTCACGTTCGACAACTGGCGCCAGGCGCTCGGGCTCACGGAGACGCTGGGCGCCACGCGGGGGCTGGGTGGCCAGCTCAGCCTCTTGGGCGTCACGCTCCCGATCCCGACCACGCTCGGGTTCAGTATGCTGCTCGCGCTGGGCGGGGTCGTCGTCAACCTCGTCGTGGGGGTCCCGGTGGCTTACGCAGTCACGCGCTACGACTTCTACGGCCGGGGCTGGCTGAACACGTTCGCGGTCCTGCCGGTCGTGCCGGGCATCATCCTCGGGATCGCCTTCCTGCGGACCTACCCGTCGCTGCCCAGCGCCGTCGCACTCATGGTCGGCTACTCCCTGTTGAAGGCGCCGTACATGGTGCTCGCGGTCCAGTCGTCGTTCGAGTCGATGGACCTGCGACAGATAGAGGAGAGCGCCCGGTCGCTGGGGGCGTCCTGGCCGCGGACGCTGCTGACGGTCGTCGTCCCGAACGCCAAGACCGGGATCATCTCGGGCTCTATCGTCTGCTGGACGCTCGCGGCCGCCGAGTTCAACTTCTCGTACATCGTCTACTCGCGGGGTCCCAAGCCGTTCTCGCTCTTTCTGTTCGAGAACATCTCGAACAACCCCTTCCTGCGGGCGTCCGCGGCCATCTCGATCTACTTTCTGATCGTCGTCGCCGTGACGGCGCTGTTGCAGGCGACGGGCCAGCGTGGCTTTTCCATCGGAGGTGCCAGATAATGACAGAACGAGTCACACTCGAAGGCGTGACGAAACGATTCGACGAAACGGTCGCCGTCGACGACGTGTCGGTGACGGCGCGGCCGGGCGAGACGCTGGGACTGGTCGGCCCCTCGGGCTGTGGGAAGACGACTACCCTGCGCGCGGTCGCGGGGTTCGAGACGCCGACCGCCGGGACGGTCCGCTTTGGCGACGAAGACGTCACCAACGTCCCGCCCGAGCGCCGGAACGTCGGCCTCGTCTTCCAGTCGTACGCGCTGTTCGACAACATGACGGTCCAGGAGAACGTCGAGTTCGGCCTGAAGATGCGCGACATGCCCGCCGCGGAACGGGACGAGCGCGCGACCGAGTTGCTCGACATGCTCGGCATCGCCGAACTGGCAGACCGGGACCCGACGACGCTGTCGGGCGGCCAGCAACAGCGGGTCGGCCTCGCGCGGGCGCTGGCGATCGAACCGCGTGTCCTCTTACTCGACGAACCGATGACGGGGCTGGACGCCAAACTCAAGACCCGTCTCCAGCGCGAGATCGGCGGGTTGCTCGACGACCTGGACGTGACGGGGCTGTACGTCACCCACGACCAGGAGGAGGCGATGGTGATGTGTGACCGCATCGCCGTGATGAACGACGGCCGCGTCGAACAGGTCGGGACGCCCGACGAGGTGTACGAAAAACCGGCCAACGACTTCGTCGCCGACTTCGTCGGCACGTCCAACAGGCTCGGGGCCACTGCCCGGAACGGACAGCTGGACTTCGGCCACGCCACGACGCCGGCACCGAACGGCGACGAGGGCGACGTGACCGTCGTCGTCAGACCCGAGGCCTTCGAGGTCGGCTCCGGACCGTTCCGTGCGACCGTCCACGAACGGTTCTACCTGGGTGAACACGTCCGGGCCGTCGCACGACTGCCAGACGGCGAGTCGGTCACGCTCCGACTCGACCCCGCCGAGGCGCCGGAACCCGGCCAGCAGGTGTCGCTCGACCTCGACACCGACCGCGTCCACGGGCCCGTCCTCGCGCGCCTCGACCGGCCACGGAGCGACCCGCCAGTGACGCTGGCCGTCGTCGCCGACCCCCACGTCGCCGTCGACGCGACCGGGACGTGGAAAGTGTACCACCGGACCGAACAGCGCCTGCGCGCGGCCGTCGAGGCCGCCAACGACCACGCCGACGCCGTGCTGGTCGCCGGCGACCTCACCCGTGACGGCCATCCCGCCGAGTTCGACGCCGTCGACGACGCCCTCGCGGCTCTGTCGGTCCCCTGGACGGCGATCCCCGGCAACCACGACGTCCCGAAGTCCTTCGACGACCACGACACGCCGTCACCCGCGGCGTTCGCAGACCGCTACGACCCACTGCCCCACAGCGTCGAGTGTGGCGACGTGACCGTGCTCGCGCTGGACACCGCGAGTGCCGAGGGCAACCTGCGGGACACGTGGGGCGGTCGCGTCGGTGACACCCAGCGCGCGTGGCTCGCCGACCGACTCCGGGACGCCGAGACGCCCATCGTCGCGCTCCACCACCCGGTCGGAACACTGCCGGACTGCCCGTCGAACTCGCGGTACCGCAACTTCCAGGTCCAGGACGCCGACAGGGTCGCCAGCTGCCTGACCGCTCACGACGTGGGGCTGGTCGTCTCGGCCCACCACCACGTTCCGGCGCTCGTCTCACACGGCGACACCGTCGAAGTGCTCGCACCTGCGACCTGTTCGTTCCCCCAGGGTTCGCTACACGTCGAAGTCGACCAGGACGGGGCGACGCTCCGGCTCGTCCCGCTGGCCGACCGGGTGGGACTCGCCGAGGCTCACGGGCTCGCCCGCGACGGCAAACCGCTCGGGCGCACCGTGTTGCAACTGGTCGAACGACGCCTCGCGCGATTGTCGGCCTGACGGTCGTCCGGGACGCCGCCGGACCGACGGACCAGAGGTTTAAATCCGGGGACGCGCCTATCACGGAGCGATGACCGACCTGCCGGTTCCCGCGCTGGCCGACCGTGCGAGTGCCTGCGCGCGGCGCCTGTGCGACGCCGAGGCGGTGTTGCTGGCCTCCCACATCGACGCCGACGGACTGACCAGTGCCGCCGTCGCGTCCAGGGCGTTAGCGCGGGCCGGCCTCCCCCACGAGGTCGTGTTCAAAAAACAGCTCGACGGGACCGAGATCGCCTCGATCGCGGCCCGCGAGTACGACGTCGTCCTCTTTACGGACTTCGGCAGCGGCCAGTTAGACGACATCGGCGCCCACGAGGACGCGGGCGACTTCGTTCCCGTCATCGCCGACCACCACCAGCCCGCCGACCGCGACACCGAGTACCACCTCAACCCGCTTTTGGAAGGGCTCGACGGCGCCTCCGAACTGTCGGGTGCGGGCGCGGCCTACGTCCTCGCACGGGCGCTCGCGACCGAGAGCGGCCAGCCCGGCCTCGACGGGACGACCGGCGAGTCGTCCCCGGGCGCCGAGACCAACCGGGACCTGGCGGCGCTGGCGGGGGTCGGCGCCGTCGGGGACATGCAGGCCGTCGGCGGCGAACTCGTCGGTGCCAACCGCGGCATCGTCGAGGAGGGCGTCGACGCGGGCGTTCTCGCGGAGGGCACTGACTTGACGCTGTACGGCAAGCAGACGCGGCCGCTGCCGAAACTGTTCGAGTACGCCACCGACGTGAAGATCCCCGGGATCTCCGGCAACGAGGCGGGGGCCGTCGGCTTCCTCGAGGACTTGGACGTCGACCTCGAGCGGGCCGGCGAGTGGCGCACGTGGGCGGACCTGGCCGACGACGAGCGCCGGACGGTCGCCAGCGCCCTGGTTCAGCGCGCTGTCACGCGGGGGGTCCCCGCCGACAAGATAGATTCGCTCGTCGGGACGACCTACGAACTGGTCGACGAGCCCGTCGGCACGGCGTTGCGCGACGCCAGCGAGTTCTCGACGCTGTTGAACGCGACGGCCCGCTACGAGCGTGCCGACGTGGGGCTGGGCGTCTGTCTGGGCGACCGCGAGGACGCACTCGACCGAGCGCGACGGCTGCTGGCAAACCACCGGCGCAACCTCTCGGAAGGGCTTGAGTTCGTTCGACAGGAGGGCGTCACCCACGAGAACAACCTCCAGTGGTTCGACGCGGGCGAGGCCATCCGCGAGACCATCGTCGGTATCGTCGCCGGAATGGCGCTGGGTACGGAGGGCGTCGACCCCTCGAAACCGATCGTCGCCTTCGCCCGGAAGAACGACGAGGAGACGAAGGTGTCTGCCCGCGGGTCGGGCATCCTCGTCCGCGAGGGACTGGACCTCTCGACGGTGATGAGCGAGGCGTCCAGGACTGTGGGCGGCGATGGCGGCGGCCACGACGTCGCCGCCGGCGCGACCGTCCCCGCGGGGAGGGAAGCCGAGTTCGTCGCCGCCGCCGACGACGTCGTCGCCGACCAGCTGGGCTGACGATGGGTCCTGCTCGGAGTGGTGTTGGCACGGCTTTCATTGTGGTCTGTTACTTATCGACATCCGATAGGGACGATCCTGCCGCGTCTCGGGCTCGGCTGTTCCGACCTCGGGAGTACGTTCGACAGTCCAGCCCCGGACACACCCGAGACCTGCGTCGAGGCAGTCGCGACGGCACTCGAAAGTGGCTACCGACTACGTCGACCTCCTGTATATCCACTGGCCGACGGACGCCTACGACCCCGAAGAGACGCTGCCGGCGTTCGACAGGCTCCGTGACGAGGGCGCCGTCAGACACGTCGCGGTGAGCAACTTCCCCGTCGAGACACTAGAACGGGCCCGGGCCGTCCTCGATGCGCCGATCATCGACCTGGTGGCGTGGCTGTTCGAGTACGATATCGACGCGGTCGTCACATCCGAGACGCCCGCACACATCCGGGACAACCTGGGCGCGCTCGACCTGGCACTCGACGAGGAGGACATCGCCCGAATCGAGTCGGTCGACCGGCGCACGCGCCTGTTTGACCGCGAGGGCGCTCCCTGGAACCGGTGACGTGACGAGCGTCCCGGAACCGACGAGTGGAAAACGTGAACGTCCATTCGCGACAGTTCTATACAGCGAACGACGGTTTATCGCCCCGAAGAATTCGAGCGGGAGAACGGCCGTGAGAACTATGCCCCGGCACGTCGAGGGTAGACGTGATGGACTTGGTGAGTCGGGACGCGTTCGACACCGCGCTGGTCGTCGTCGCGCTGGTGCTGGTCTACTCACACTCGGTCAGTACGACCGACCCGACCACCGTCGTCGTCGCCGCCATCGCCGCGCTCTTCTCGCTCGACCCGCTGGTCTATCTCATGATCCTCGGACTCGCCGGGATCCTCTTTATGACCTACGGCGTCCTGTACCTCCCGAGCCAGACCGGCGAATAGTCGACTAAACCGTCGTTTCGTGGCCCTCAGCCTTGACGATAGGTGGAGTTGCGAATACCATCACTCCTATGCACGGATCGACGGCTGAACGGGGAGCGACTGGCGGAGCGAGAGCCAAGGACCACCCCGATAACTGCTCGATCCCGCTGGGTCAGTTGACCGAACTCCAGTCCCAACTCCTAAGCCCGTGCATATATCCTGTCGTTCGCAACTTCACGTTCCGGTGACGCCACGGTACCGGCCGGTGGCGACGCTCGACCGGCACAGAGCTCGGCCGGCCAGCGCGCTCGCTGTGGCGAGACCGGCGGAGGTCGTCCCCGCTGGGGGTGACGGGACACACCGGTGTGCTTTATACTATCGGACACAAGTACGATGACCACCGCCACGCCCACGCTGGGGGAGACGAACCCGATCGCTTCCAGCCCCCACCGCCCCAGGAGGATCGACACCAGTGCGGGGACGGCGCCGGCGTAGGCCGCCCGCTGGCTGGGCACGTCCCCGATGAAAAACGTCGCCGCGAGGTGGAGGGTGACGGCGTAGAACAGCCAGGCGACGAGAAACGTGACGACGAACGCCAGTATCCCACCACCCGTCGGGTCCGCCTGCATCGGGACGACCATACCCGGCGTTGGGCGTCCCGCGGTTTGGCTCCTGCTATTCGTCGTCGCGGGCGGAGGGCGGGCGTGGTCACGCTCACGCGCTCGCCCGAGCGCTGAACCTGACGACCGGCCGACCACCGCCGGGACCGGCGAGTGGACGAACGTTCGCCGGTTTCCAGTCGCGGTCGTACCTGATATAAAACGGCGACTCGCGACCGCAAGAGAGGTCATCGATGATCGGACGGGCACTAATACTCCATTGATGAATAATAGGATCGGACTTATACGGGCGGGAATGCCAGGTCGGGACAGGTATGAGACCATCGGTGGACGTTCCGGAATCGACCCAGTACGAGTGTCCGGCGTGTGGTCGTCGTGTCGAGTCGCCCGACGACCGCCGCTGTGAGTGTGGGGAGACGTTGCGCAATCTGACGAACTCCCGGGACCTGTAGGTCGCGGGTTTGATAGGTACCGGGAAACGGGGCGGTACGAAACCGCTCTACTCCAGCAGGCCGAGGTCTTCGAGTCGCGAGACGATCTTGTCGACGGCCTCTTCGGCGTCCTCGGGTTGTTTGCCGCCGGTGATGACGAGCTTGCCGGACCCGAACAGCAGCGCCACCACGTCGGGTTCGTCGAGCCGGTAGACCAGTCCGGGGAACTGCTCGGGTTCGTACTCGATGTTCTCGAGCCCGAGCCCGATCGCGATGGCGTTGAGATTCAGGTTCCGGCCCAGGTCCGCCGAGGTGACGATGTTCTGGACGACGATCTCCGGGTCTTCGTCGACCTGGATGTTCAGGTCACGCAGTTTGTCGAAGACGATCCGCAGACTCTCGTGGACGTCGTCCGTGCTCTTGGCCCCGGTACAGACGATCTTGCCCGACCGGAAGATGAGTGCCGCCGACTTCGGTTCCTGGGTGCGGTAGACCAGCCCCGGGAACTGCTCCGGGTCGTAGTCCGCCCCCTCCAAATCCATCGCCACGCTCTGGAGGTCGAGCTCCTGCCCGATTCCAGTCGAGGCGACGACGTTTTCGATGTTGATAGTCTCCTTGGGGTCGACCATGTCTCAACTTAAACGTCGTATTTAAGGCTTATAAACTTTCATGGGTCGGGACGGTGGGTCGTTCGGTCGAAGCACTCGGAGTTCTGCCAGGAGCTGGAGTCTCGGCGCGAGCAGGTGTTTATATGGGGTCGGAAACTCTAGTGATTATTGTCGGTCTGTTCCGGATCGACCGCACGCAATCGTGCGGTCGTACCGGTAAATCGCTACAATAATCACTATCCTCGTCGCGAAGGTCGGGCGGCGTCGGCCGCGGTCCCCGAGCGGTGGGGTCGTCGAGCCGGGGTCCGGAGGCTTCTTGCCCGCCGGCGGGCGACTGGTTGGCGTGTACGTGCTCGAGTTCGCCGGCCAGGACGACGCCTTCGCCGCCCGCGAGGCCGCAAGCGCCACGACTGGCGTGACCCGTCTGCTCGGGGCGGCCTCGGTCGACCGGTCGGGGTCGGTCGCGGTCCGGGCAGTCGACGTCCGCGCGACGGCGGGCGTGGACACCCAACGCGCCGAGCGCGTCCTCGGGGGGGAACTGGTCGACCGCGGGTTCACCGTCGACCTGGACGACCCCGACCACGAACTGCGGGCGCTGTTCGCCGGGCCCGTCGGGGACAGTAAAAGAGAGGGTGGCGATGGTCCCGACGCCGGGGGCGTCTGTGCGCTCGGGTGGCTGGCGGTCGAGAGCCGCCGGGACTTCGGTGACCGCGAACCGGCCGACCGCCCCTTCTTCCAGCCCGGCAGCATGGACCCGTTGCTCGCGCGGGCGCTGGTCAACATCGCGGGCGCCCGGCCGGGACACAGAGTACTAGATCCGATGTGTGGCACCGGCGGCACCCTCGTAGAGGCGGGACTCGTCGGCGCGCGCGTCGTCGGCGCCGACGCCCAGGCGAAGATGGTCGACGGGGCGCGCGAGAACCTCGCCGACGCGCTCGGTGAGGCCGCGTTCGACCTCTGTCGCGACCGCCCGTGGGCCGACGCGGCACGCGCCGCCGGGTGGACCGTCGACGGACAGTTCCGCCGGCGCGTCCACCGGTCGCTGGACCGGCACGTCCTGGTGCTGGAGTAGGTCCGGGCCGGACGGCGCGAGACGATCCGGAGTCGGCCACCTCGAAGACCGGGACGTGTTGCGAGAGACGACCGGCAAAGAACGGTATCAGGAGTACAAGGCCGTCGACATCTTCGCCGTTCTGGACCGGCCGGTAGAGTGGCCGCGGAGTGTGCAAGGTTTTACCCTCCGACACACAGGGGTGAGGTATGGAACAGTATCTCGACCTGGTCCGGGAAGCCCTCGCGGGGGGCACGTACAAGCCCAACCGGACCGGCGTTGACACGCTGGCGTCCTTCGGCGCACACTACGAGGTCGACCTGGCCGAGGGGTTCCCGCTGTTGACGACCAAAAAGATGGACGGTTTCCGGTGGAACTCGCTGATCCACGAACTGCTGTGGTACTTCTCGGGCGAGGAACACATCCGGACGCTGCGCGAGGAGACCGGCATCTGGGACGAGTGGGCCGACGAGGAGGGCCGCCTCGACACCGCCTACGGGCGATTCTGGCGGCGCTACCCGGTCCCCGAGGACGGACTCCCGGGCGAGTCCTGGCCCGAGGACGGCCACCGGTGGAGAAACGACGAGGGCACCTTCGACCAGATACAGTACGTCTTAGACCAGCTGCGCGAGAACCCACAGTCCCGGCGTATCGTCGTCAACGCCTGGCACCCCGCCAACGCCGCCGTGAGCACGCTCCCGCCCTGTCACTACACGTTCGTCTTTCATGTCCAGGGCGACCGCCTCAACACCCACCTCACCCAGCGGTCGGGCGACGTGGCCCTGGGGATCCCGTTCAACATCGCCGCGTACGCGCTGTTGACCCACGTCGTGGCGGGTCGGACCGGCTTCGAAGTCGGCCGTTTCTCACACACCGTCGTCGACGCCCACGTCTACTGCGGGGAGGACGACCGCGGCGAGTTCTACCGCGACAACCGCGCCGAACTCGCCGACCGGATGGCGGCCGTCGACGACCGCTCCGGGTACGCCGACGTGCGCGAATGGCTCGTATCGACGACCTCGCGTTCGAGGACATCCAGTTGCGCGACTACGAGTCCGCACCCGGTCTCGAGTTTGCGGTCGCGGAGTGAGAATGCCCACACTCGACGACGTGGACGTGGTCCTGATCGCGGCGGTCGCGGAGAACGGTGTCATCGGTACCGACGGCGGGATGCCCTGGCACTACCCCGCCGACCTCGCCCGCTTCAAGGAAACAACGACGGGCCACCCCGTCGTGCTGGGCCGGCGCACCTACGAATCTATCGCCGCGCGCCTGGACGGGCCCTTGCCGGACCGGACGAACGTCGTCCTGACGCGGTCGGGCGTCGACGCGCCCGACGAGGTCGTCGTCGCCGGGAGCGTCGACGAGGCGCTCGCGGCCGCAGTCGACGACGCCGCCGAACGCGGCGTCGACACAGCCTACGTCGCCGGCGGCGCCAGCGTCTACGAGCAGTTCCTGGGGCGTGCCGACCGGTTGCTGATCACGGAGGTGCCCGAGTCGCCCGACGGGGACACCTACTTCCCCGAGTTCGACCGCGGCGTGTGGTCGGTGGTCGAACGCGAGGAGCGGGGGGACCTGTCGTTCGTGACCTACGAGCGCTCCTGATACTGTCGGACACAAGTGCGTGAACACGCTCGTCGGTGGTTCACCATCGAGACGTCTCGGAGACCGCCAAACGAGGTATCGAGTGTCGACTCGCCTGTGTTCGACAGTATGAAAAGAGCGCGGGCTGGCGAACGCTGGACGAAAGCGGGACCGACCGTTCCCGGGCCGGGGACGTCGCGCTAGACGTCCCCGAGGCCGAGCAACTCGCGGGCGCGGTCGGTGTCGCCGTCCATCCGGTCGAGCAGCGACAGGACGCGCTCGCGGATGTCGTCGGCGGCGGTGACGTGGACGATCCCCTCGTCGGGCTGGCCGTAGAGGACGCTCGCCCCGTCGGGGGCGACCGCGATGGCGGGCAGGGCCGCCAGGTCCTCCTCGCCGTCGACGCGGACCAGCGTCGTCCCCGTCTCGTCGAACGCCCCGCGGAGCCCGGTCAACAGGTCCGCAGTCAGCGTCGCCGGCGGGTTGACGACGGTACGCACGTTCGTGAAGGAGGCGTCGTTGACGGTCGTGCTGATCTCGTCGTCGACGCTGGCGCGTTTGGTGCGCTCGTCGACCAGCGCCACGTCGGGCACCGTTCCGGCTTCGAGGACGTGGTAGGTGACGATGTCGCCGACGGTGACCAGCGGCGACCCGGCGACGGCGAGGACGGCCGCCGTGTCGGTGCTGATGGGGCCGAAGGGGTCTTTGAGCGCCTCTCGGAGCTCGGGCTGGAGTTCGAGGACCGTCGTCACGTTAGCGGACCTTCAGGGCGTACTTGCCGGGCTCGGTGACGCCCATCTCCTCGGCGATCTCCGAGCGGTCGGGGTGGGTGATGACGACGTAGCCCGCCCAGTCCTCGGTCAGCGACGACGACCCACAGGAGACGCAGGTCTCGGCGTCCTCGGAGTTCTGGACGCGGTGACACTCCCGGCAGACGAGTCTGTCGGCCATTACTCCTCACCCGCTTGCGGGGCTGTCTCGCGTTTCCGGCGTTCCGCTTCGAGCCAGGCGTGCTTGCCCAGGCCGACCTGTTTGGCCGTCAGGCCGATCTTCGAGTCCCGCGGGTTGCGCTCGTCGATGCTCTTGGTGACGATGCGGGCCCGCACGGCGTCGCCGACGCCCAGCGTCCGGTTGGAGTCCCGCGAGGAGAGCATCTGGCCCTCCTCGTCGTAGGCGAGATACTCGTCGGAGATCTGCGAGACGTGGAGCAGGCCGTCGACGGGACCGATGCCGACGAACGCGCCGAAGCTGACCACCTCGACGATCTCGCCGTCGACGACCTCCTGCATCTGGGGGTCGAACGTGAGTGCGTCGAACTCGGCGGTGAAATACACCCCTTCCTCGCCGGGGACGACCGCCCCCTCGCCGATGTCGTGGACCTCGATCACCGAGACGACCGAGCCGACGTCCTCGTCCATGCGCCCTTCGAGGTTGTCCTGCAGGAGCCGCTTGACCAGCCCCGGTGTGACCTCCGCCAGGTACTCCGGCGGCACCTCGACCGTGTCGCGAAGTCTAACCCGTTTGTACATGTTATGGTTGAGTGACTGCGAGTTCGTTCCGCGCCCTTAAACTAATTACTGGAACGCCCGCGTCGAGCAGACGCTCTCTGAGGGTCCGGTCGTTCGTGACCGCGTGTGTGACCGTCTCGCGGGTCGCACACTCGAAGACTGCCGCGTCGCCGCTGTCTGCCTCGTGGTCGAGCGCCCGACACCGCTCGCGTGCCAGGTCCAGGCCGACGCCCGCGGCCGTCGCCGCCTCGCCCGCGCCCTCGGCCAGGCGTTCGAGCTCCGCGAGGACCGCCCGGGGGACGCCGAACTCGTCGCCCTCGACTCCCTCCTCGCCCAGCAGGCGGTCGAGCTGTTCGAACACGCGGACGTTACATTCGACGGGCATCATGAGTGCGTTGGCGTCCATGCAGATCATTCACGCAGAGTGCCGATACCGATGAGCCGCCAGCGGCCGCCGACCCGGCGGTTGATCGCGATAGTCGCGCCCTCGCGGGCCGCGACCGGCCGCTGGAGCGCCACTTCGCACTCGCCGCCGCGGGCACTCGTGACCGACCCGGCGGTCGTCGCGGTGCCGACGGTCATCATCAGGGGTTCGCCCGTCGATATCTCCTCGACTTCGCCGGCGTCCTGGCCGACGATCCGGTCCAAAAGATCCACGTCCATCGTGAACTGCTCGTGTGTCGGCGGCAGCGTGCCGGGCGGGCCGGCGACCTGGCCGGCCAGCGCGTCGCCTTTGGTGACCGCGGGGTCGAGTCCGGTCCCGACGCCCAGCAGGCCGCCGGGCGTCACCGTCTCGACGCTCTCGCCGCCGGCCTGGAGCGACCGCACCGAGGTCTCGACGGGTTCCCACTCGGTCTGGCCGCCCTCCTCGACCTCGCGGCCGGGGCGCAACTCGAGTTCGTCGTCGACGTCGAGTTCACCCTGGACGAGTGAGCCACCGAGCACGCCGCCGACGAGCGACTCCCAGGTCGTGCCCGGCTTGTTGATGTCGAAACTCCGGGCGACGAGCATCTCGGCGTCGGCGTCGGGGTCCCGCTCTGGCGTGGGGATCTCCCGCTCGATGGCGTCGATGAGCACGTCGATGTTGGCGCCCTGCTGGGCGCTGACCGGGACGACCGGCGCACCCTCGGCGACGGTGCCCTCGATGAACTCCTGGATCTCGCGGTAGTTCTCGCGGGCTCGCTCGGCGTCGACGAGGTCGATCTTGTTCTGGGCGACGACGATGTTGTCGATGCCGATGATGTCCAGGGCCATCAGGTGTTCCTCGGTCTGGGTCTGGGGGACTGACTCGCTGGCGCTGACGACCAGGACGGCACCGTCCATGATCGAGGCGCCGGCCAGCATCGTCGCCATCAGCGTCTCGTGGCCCGGGGCGTCGACGAACGACACGGTCCGCAGTGGCTCGGTCGCGACGTCGTGGTCGGGACACGTCTCCGCGACGGTGAACGCGTCGGGTTCCTCGCCCTCCGGGCACTGCCGGAACGTGGCGTCGGCGTAGCCCAGTCGGATGGAGATCCCGCGTTTCATCTCCTCGGAGTGTTGGTCCGTCCACTCGCCCGACAGCGCCTGGACTAGCGTCGTCTTGCCGTGGTCGACGTGGCCGACGAGGCCGATGTTCACCTCCGGTTGCGTTGTGTTCGTCATCTCGGGAGTAATCTTGGAGACCCTTCGCCCTGTGCGAGTGATAAACTTGCTGTTTGGGATTCACCACGAGAACGCGTCCCAGGCCGGGTCTGTGGGGCATTCCCGTGCCGGCGCGACACGCGGCGGCGTCACAGTGCCCTGTCGCGATGTCCCGGGACGACCGCACGACTCCGTGCGCTCGGTCCGGAAGGGACCGACAGCGACCAGTATCAGTCCGTCGCGGCGACGTTCGACCGGGCCGCGTCGGTCTCCAGGCGCGCCCGGACCCACTCCGCGAGCCGCTCGAACCCGCCCGCGTGCCCGCCTTTGGGGACGTACGCGCCACCCCTGGCGCTGACCCGGTCCGGGATATCCTCGTCTCTACAGGCGGTAAACAGGACGAACGCCACCGAGGAATCGCGCTCGAGTACCGCGTCGAGGAGTGTCAGTCCGTCCATCGCCGGCATCTCGTAATCGCTCACGACCGCGTCGAAGTCGCCCCCGGCGACCAGCTCTACCGCGTCCGCCGGATCTGTCTCTGTCCTGACGGTGACCCCGTCGAGTCGCCGGAGGTAACTCGCTGCCGTCGACGCTACGGCTTCGTCGTCGTCGACCACCAGTATCGACATCTCACTTGCCCGCGGGCCACAGACCCGCCCACCGGAACGATCCATGTTCCGTTATTAAGCCCGATTTCACTTAACCCCCTGTTAGCTCTTTCGCCGCCAGAAAATCCGACCCGGAACGCCCTGGTATGCCATCCCAGAATGTCGACTATCGTACAAAAATGCGTTCAGCGGACCCTTTTGGCGTCGTCGTCGAACGTGTGTACGAGCGGCATTCGAGACGCAGCTGGACATTCTGCGGGACCTCCCACGGTGTCGACCTCTCGTCGCGGCCCTACTG
>PXQN01000090.1:50597-83446 GCA_003021305.1 Halobacteriales archaeon QH_10_67_22
CCCTGGCGGGTGGTCGTGACGATCGACCTGGGCGACGACCGCCTCGAAGTCGTGCTCGACGGCGACCTGTCGGTCGTCGACGCCACACCCTACTATTCTGAATCCTGACTGGCGCCTCGCTGCATACGTCCGAAACAATGATAACGTTCGAATAGAAAAGAACGAGGAAGTAATACAAACTATGCAACCGGCTGGGGATATCTCATCCCCCCGGAACCAGTCAGCGGGGGATACGGGGCTGGGGGCCCGGGGGCAGACGCTCCACGATTACAGTATCGGGATCGGGTTGTTCGTCCTGGCTGTCGCAGCGACGCTGACGGCCATGTTCGGTCTCGTCGACCCGCTCTCGGTCGGCGTCACGAGCGAGGACGTCTCCCAGTCGGAACGCATCTCGGAGTCGGTCGTGGCGAACCACTCGACGGCCCGCCAGCCGAACGAACTCCGGGCCGACCGGATCGAGGCGACGCTGGACCGGTCGCCGGACCAGCTCAAATCCCGATGGGGCGTCGAGTCGTCGACGAATCTCAACGTCTCCGTCGAGACACTGGACGGGAGCGCCGTCGCCAGCCACGGCGGGACGAAACTCGCGGCCGGCAGCACGCCCGACCAGCGCAAGACGGGCACCGCCGCCCGCGTGGTCACGTTCGACGAGTCGGTGTGTGACTCGGCCTGTCGACTCGTCGTCAGGGTGTGGTAAGATGCTCGGGAACAGGGCACAGGGGTTCACGCTCGAGGGCGTCGGGGCGGCGCTGATACTGCTGGGGGCGTTGCTGTTTGCGACCCAGTCGCTGGTGACGCTGCCGACGACCGGCGGGGCGGTCGATGCGTCGTCGGAAGGCGACCTCGGTCAACAGGCCGACGACATTCTGGTGACGGCCGCCCACGCCGAAGAGAACGACCTCTCGACCCTGGTCCGGAACTTCTCGCAGAGTCAGCAGACGTTCGCCGGTGCTGTCAACCCACAGATCGGCTACGGGCCGGACCCGCCGCCGGGCGACTTCGGGGTGATGCTCAACGGGACGTTCACCCAGCGTGATTACTTCTACAACGTAGCGGTCATCTACCAGGGACGCAACGCCTCGGACGGACAGCAGCGAGTGCCGATGGTCGACCGGGGCGACCCCTCCGAGAACGCCGTGGTCGCCGAGTACGCCGTCACGCTGTACGACAACCAGACGCTGACGGCGGCCGACGCCTCGCCCAACGTCGAACTCTGGGAGTACGACACGAACGCGACGAACAACGAGGACGGCTACTACCCCGTTCCCAACGCGGTCGAGGGACCGGTGTACAACGTCGTCGAGGTGCGGGTGGTCGTATGGTGAGCGACGGTCGCGCGGGCGGTGACGGACGGACCGACGGGCCACCGCTCGACGGTGGTCCGGATCGTGCGCAGTTGATCCTCATCGGGGCGATCGCCATCGCGGTCGTCATCGTCGGCCTGGCGGTCGTCACCAACAGTTTGCTGGTGACCCAGACGAGCGGGTCGACCGACGCCGCGCTCCAGAGCAACAACGCCGACCAGTTCGACTTCCAGTCGCGGGCCGACCTCCAGTCGCTGTTTCTCCGGATGAACCACCGCCACCGGAACCTGTCGGCGTCGGAACTCGCGACGGTCGTCGACCGCAACGCGACGGTGTACAGTCGCCTGCTCTCGGAGTCGTCGGTGGCTTCGGGCGGGGAGACGGTCAACGTCACCTACGACAACGACAGTTCGGCCTTCGGCGACCGCCTGGTCCAGGCGAACGACGCCCCGATGACCGACAGCGACGGGAGCGCCAGCTGGCGCCCTATTTCGTCGGTCAACACGCGAGCGATCGGCTGGTTCACGATGAACGTCAACGTCGACGCGACCAGTGAGGAGCCGACGCAAGTCATCGTGGAAAACGGAACAGGTGAGACGATCACCTACGAGATCAGCAAGAGCGGTTCGGACGTGCTGGTCGAGTCCGACGTGAGCACCGGCGGCAGTTCGTCCGTCGTGTGTTCGCCGTCGCGCGACAGGGTGTTGCTCGACTTCGAGGCGGGCGAGTCGGCGACGGGCGATTGTGAGTTCGACAGCATCACCGCCATCGAGGGCCCCGTCTTTCTGGATATCGAAGACGGCGACGAGCTGGTGACGAAGTACGAACTCGTGGCCAACGACACCCTGACGTCACCGGCCGACTACGAGCCGTGTCTCGCGGGGGGGACGCCCGCCGACGCCGCCGAACCCTGCACGGCGCCGGCCGTCTGGACGGCCAACGTGTCGGTCCAGTTCACCGGCAGTCAGGTCAGTTACACGAACCAGTACAACGTCTCGGTGTACGGTGATTCAGCATGATACGTCATATCGACAGGACAGACCGCGCGGACACGATCAACCTCCAGAACGTCTTCGCCATCGCGATCACGGCGGGTCTCATCGTGGTGCTGTTGACGGGGGCGACTACGGCGCTCCAGAACGAGCGGACGGAGGTGGTCGACGCACAGCTCGAGACGATCGGAAACCAGCTGGCGATCCAGCTCGAGCGGGCCGACGAACTCGCCCAGCGGGGTGATAACGTGACCGTCAGAGCGACCGTCCAGCGCACAGTCGCCGGCGAGGACTACTCTGTGCGCGTCGCCGAGGGCGACGACTGCGTGACGAACAACTACGACAGCGACTCGTGTCTCGTCCTGGACGCCCTCGACCTCGACGCGGGGGCGACGGTCCCGGTGAACGTGTCGACTGACGTGACAGTCCGGCGGGCCGGCGGGACGGTCCGGATCGACGCCTCCGGCGGCCGCGAGCGGCCCGGGTACGGTCCCGACGCCGAGCGCCCGATCCGCCTGGGTGTCGGCCGGTCGTTCGTGGTCGACGACTTCGCGACGGCCGCGTCCGGCGTGAACTTCGACCCGACTGCCGACTTCGGGTTTTCGCCTGTCACCCCCAGGGTCGACGACCCGACACGGTTCAACGCCACCGCCTCGTTCGACCAGGACAGCGACGTCGTCGCCTACAAGTGGGACCTCGACGGCGACGGCCGGTTCGACGCCAAGGGTGAGAACGTCTCCCGTGCGCTCGACCCCGGACCGCGCAACGTGACCCTGGAGGTCGTCGACGACGACGGCGCCGTGAGCAACACCACCGAACGGGTCGTGGTGTCCGGTCTCACCTACAACCTGGACCTCGACGACGCCTACACGCGGGATTCCAGCAGGGGTGCCATCTCGTTTACCGTTACGAACGAGTGGCCCTTCGCGGTGGGCCCGCGGGTCTCGATCCAGGAGGTGTGGCTCGACCCGACGAACGACGACGAGCCGGGACGCGTCGAGTTGAGGGGCATAACGACCAATAACGACGACTGTTCGGGTGACTGTCCGTTCGGGGACGATTCGAACGAAGGTGCTATCCTCGTCAACGACGGCACGGAGCGTGCCGACGAGAACGTCGGTGAAGTCGACTCGCGTTTCGCCTTTGACGGGGGCAACGTGATAGAGATCCGCGACGGTGGAGCGGAAATACCCCTCGGGCTCTTCGGGGAAGACGACGGGAACGTCGGGTCGGTACAGATCAGTTCGGGTGATACCGCACGGGTCTGGGTCGGCGAGTTCCCGGACCAGGACGACCTGACCGGCTACGAGTTCGATATCGGGGTCAGGTACGATATAGACGACCAGCGCAACGCGACGGTGTTCACCGACGTGGTCGGCAACCCCGACGTCAAATCGGTCCGACTGGAGACCGGGGGCGGGGTCGACAACGACCAGGTCGACGCCGTCATCGTCTCCCAGAAGTCACTCGACGGCGTCGAGATCGAGGTCGACGGGGCGGTCGACACCACCGTGGACACGTCCACGACCAACCCGTCGGAACTGCCCTCCGGACTGTACGAACACAGGGTATTCCTCGGCACTGCGACCGAGGGGTCGGTCAGAGCGACGCTCACCTCCGCGACGAACAACAGCGGTAGCGCCAACGTCGAGGCCGCGAAGACGCGGGGCGACCGGAGCGTCACCCGGTCGGCGTTCCTCGACGGCGGCGACTACGTCTGGCAGGACGACGCCGACTGGGACGCTGCGAGCACGTCCGCGGGCGTCGTCCACGCCGACTACGGGACCAACGACCCCGACACCGTCCGCGTCGGGACGCCGGCCCGCGACCAGGGCGGGTCGAACCTGGTGGCGTTCTGGCCGCTGGACGACACGACCGACGACGTCGGCCCCAACGACTTCGAGGCGACGCCACAGGACGACTCCGTCGTCATCGAGGAGTTCGGCGCCTACGGCACCTGGACCCGGACGTTCGACGGCGACGACGACTCCCTCGAAGTGACCGACGGCGCCACGACGGGGTCGTACCTGGACACGAACACCACCGACGAGATGGCAGTGTCGATGTGGGTCCAGAAGAACAGTTCACAGAGCGACTCGGTCGAGTTGCTGGGCCGTTCGGACGAGTCCTACAGCCTCCGTCTCAACGACAGCGACATTCCGCGGTTCACCATCTACGACAGGGCGTCACAGAACGCCACCGCGCCGACGTCGATCGGCGTCGGCGAGTGGCACCACCTCGTCGGGACGTTCGACGGGTCGACCGTTCGTCTCTACGTCGACGGCCAGCTGGTCGACAAGACGTCGGCCGACTGGATCACCGAGAGCGGCGACCCGGTCAGGATCGCCGCCAATCCGTCTGGCGACGAGAACTTCGACGGGAAGATAGACGAAGTGCGGCTGTACAACCGGTCGCTGACCCCCTCGGAGATCGACAGGATAGCCGATACGAAAGGCCAGCTGGTCACGGACTGGCAGAGCGGGGCGACGATAGCGCCCGGCGACCTGGGGCTGGCGTCGAACGCCTCGGTGCCCGGGTCGACGTCGATCACCGTCACCGTCCAGGCCGACACCGACAACGACGGTGCCGTCGACTGGGAGAGTGACCCGGTGGCCCTCTCCGACGGGGCCAACCAGGTCGACGCGAACGTCGCCGGGGCGCCGGCCGCGGCCGACCGGTTCCGCCTCAAGGTCGACATCTCCTCGCGGTCGGTGGTGAAATCGCCGCGACTGTTCAATGCCAGCGTGGTGGACACATCATGATCGACGGACTGGGCGCCGACGAGCGCGCGGTGCGGAACCTGATCAGTTACTCGATCACGTTCTCGGTGATCATCTTCTCGGTGGGGCTGGTCGCGACGGCGGGCTACGGTCAGCTCAACGCCGTCAGCGAGAGCCAGCAGATAACCAACGCCGAACGCTCGATGGTCGCGGTCACGAGCGGGTTCCAGGCGCTCGACCAGGAGCGGGCGGTCGTCCAGCGGAGCGAACTCGACCTCTCGGACGGGTCGCTGTCGGTGGGCAACGACTCCACGGTCCGGGTCAACGTCACCGATACAAGCGTCAACGAGACGCTCACACCACGGTCGTTGGAACTGGACATCGGTGACACCACGTTCACGTACACGAACGGGGCGCTCCTGCGCGACGGCGTCGGCGAACGACCGGCGATGATCGAGTCCCCGCCGGTGACCTGCGTGGACGGCCAGGCCGTCGTCCCGGTCGTCTCGCTCAACGTCACCGACACCGCCGCCATCGGTGGCGAGGAGGTGTCGGTGACCGGGCGGACCGTCGAGCGGGAACTACTCTTCCCGCTGAACCGGACCGGTCCCGACAGCAACGACGCCACGGACACCGTCAACGTCACCGTCTCCTCGGACCGGTCGGCGGCGTGGAACCGGTACTTCGAACGCAACGGTAACTGGACGGCTGCCCCCGACGAACCCGACACCTACAGCTGTTCGAACGTCGGGGCGGTGTTCGTCCGCCGGACCGTCGTCGAGGTCTCGTTCCAGACCTGACCCGCGGCCAGGTCCGCGGTGTCTCTCCTCGCTCCGCCGAGACAGTGGTTTCGTCTCCGTCTCCACACCGGGCACAGCGTCGTTCCGTCTCCGGCCCGTCGAGGCAGTGTCTCGCCCTCGGTCAGTCGAGGCAGTGTCTCGTCCCCGGACTCGCCCCATTCCGTTCGGTCTTCGTCCCACGGCGTCACTGACCGACAGTCCACCTGACGATGTCCTCGGGCGAGGCTTCGGATTCGGAGATCCCGAGGCGGTAGAGCATCGCCTGCTTGTTCGCAGTGTTCGCCCCGTCGGGGTAGTCCATGACGACGAGCGCCTGGTTGCTGGGCATGACGAGCTGGTTGCTCCCGTCGAGTTCGACGTTCGGGTTGGACTTGATGCTTCCTTCGAGATTCTCCTGCCAGAAGGTCGTCTCGTCGGAGCTGAGTTCGCTACTGATGTCGTCCCCGTCGGTGTAGACGGTGATATCGTCGGGCTGGACCTCGGTGTCTTTGTCGCTGAAGTCGGTACAGCGCACTACCTGGTAGGCTTTGCCCCCGTCCGAGCGGAAGATGTCGGTGCCCCGCCACGCGTCACACTGGTAGGTCGACGTGTTGAACTGGATCGTCTCGTCGTCGGCGAGCCTGAACGAGTGGGAGAAGCCGGACGGTGCGGTCGGGTCGTTGACGTTGAGGAACTGATTGCCGTTCTCGACGGCCGATTCGATGTCGCTCGTGTCGCCCGGGATGTCGGGCGTCAGTACGTCACCGGCCGCCGTCGAGACGTTGGTCGTGGTCGGCGTCCGGGCGATCTGTTCGCGGCTCTGGGTGTCCTCTTCGATATCCTGGAACACGGCGTCGAGTTCGTCCTGGTTCTCGGCGAAGTAGTATTCGCCGCCGGTTTCGTCGGCCATGTCCTGCAAGACCCCGTCGTCGACGTCGCTCTCGTCCGAGCCGAACCCGACGGTGTAGATCGTCGTGCCCATGCTGTCTGCGGTTTCCGCCCGGTCCCGGGCTGCATCCTTGGGGCCCGGCGAGTCTTCGTGCGTGTCCCAGTTCAATTTCCCATCAGTGAGGAAGACGACGACCCGCTCGCGCGTCGGGTCGCTGTGCGTGTGCATGAGCGTGTTCGCCCACTTGACACCGGCCGCGCCGTTCGTTCCCCTGCGAGGCTCGGTATCTTCGACCGTGTCGTTGAACGCGTCGAAATCACTCGTAAACCGTTCACCGTTGGCGTTGAACTCGTAGATCCACGCCGACGCTCCAGGCGTGGTAAAGTCTGGATTCCCGTAGATATCGGAGTAGCCGACGAGTCCGACCCGGTTCCTGCTCTCGTTGAGCGACCCGGCGAAGTTCTGTGATGCCTCCCAGACAGCCTCCGTTCTGTTGTCCGCGTCGCCGGCGACGCTCCCACTCATCGAACCCGACTCGTCGACGACGAACACGATGTCCCGCTGCGTGCCCGCTTCACTCGCTTGGGCGATCTCCCTGGTCTCGCCGATGTTCATCTGTCCTTTGGCCAGTGGTTCGACGAAGGCGCTGTACTCTCTCCCCAGGCCTTTCGAGACGCGGATGGTGTTCTTGTCGATCTCGACGGTGTCCATGTAGGGCGCACCGCTGAAGTCGATCACGGCGTTGCGCTCGTCGTCGGCCCGGCGGGGGAGCTGGTTCTGGGCGACGAACACGGAGACGTTACGGCCGTCGCGGCGCACCTCGATCCCGGGGCGGTCGGCGCCGAACTCCTCGCGGAGGTGGGACTCCCACCCGTCGGCGAAGTCGCTGGTAACGTTGATCGTCACGTTGTCCGGGCGGTTGCAGTCGCCGCTGACGACCGTCGCCGACCGTTCGGTCGATTCCTGCTCGGAGCTGGTGGCGTTGTAGAACGCCTGGTTGCGGGCGTTCGAAACCTCGCCGGTGAGGTTGGTCACCTCGACGTCGACGCTCCCGTTGCGAAAGCGGACGCTGGGTGGCGTCTGCATCGCGCTGCCGTTCTCGTGGACGTGACCGACCCAGACGCCGCCGGCCTCGTAGGCCACCGTCTGGCCCTCGTTGTTCTGGTAGCGAACCGAACTGAGCGGGATCTCGGTCCTGCAGTCGCCGTCCTCGTTGACGGTGACGTTCAGCGACCCCGACCGGACGACTTTGGCGTCGTTGTTCTCGAGTTGTGCCATCGAGAGTGACCCGACTTTCGAGTCGTCGCCCCGCGTCAGCGTCGTCACCTCGGCGTCGACGTTCTCCATCACGAGTTTCGACTGTTCGTCCGCCCGGTCCTGCTGGACTTCGGTTATCGCACTCGACCCCCCGTACAGCACGAACAGGGCGAGCGTGAAGACGAGGGCGATCACCAGTATCCCACCGATGATCCCCATCTGTCCACGCTCCCCCTGCGTGGAAACCCGACCCCGTATCATGCCATTGCCCTGCGGTTCATTGCCGATGTATTAAGAAAAGCTTACCGGTTGTGTGCGTCCCTCAGCACTGTTCCGGCCGAAACCGCCGGGTTCGCCGACCCCTCGGGCGGTTCTCGGTCCGAGCGGCGGCGCTACAGAGGATGGACGGTGACCTCACAGGCCGGACACGCCGCGAGCATCCGGGGCCACCCGTCCGGCGTCTCGTAGGCGACGACCAGGTCCGACCGGGGAATCGCCGTCTCGCAGGTCGGACACCGACCCAGCGGGGGGTCCGACGTCTCGAAGTCGCCGGTCCGCATACTGTGGACTACCGCCCACGGCCACCTTGTTATGTCTCGGCTACTCCCGCGGACACGGGTCGACGTTCTGACGGGTGGGCACCGGCGCTATTCGTCGGGATATTTGGGTTCGCGTTTCTCGGCGCGGTCGAGCGCCGTCTCGACGACGTCCCGGACGTCGCCGTGGAAGACGCTCCCGTGGCCGGCGTACATGTGCTCGACGCCGTCGGGCATGCGCGCCAGCAGGTCACGGATCGACTCGATGAGTCGTTCGCGGGACTGGCCGGGGTAGTCGGTCCGGCCGAAACTCCCGTAGTCGAAGGCGCCGTCGTCGTGGACGACCACGTCGCCCGAGAACAGCGAGGCGTCCGAGACCAGTGCCACGTGGTCGTCGGCGTGGCCGGGCGTGAACACCACTTCGCAGGTCTCGTCGCCGACGCGCACCTCGTCGCCGTCGGCCAGCGCCCGGGTGCGCAACGGGTGGTCGGCGTAGGCGTACACCTCGGGGTCGAACGCTTCACAGACGGCGTCTAACTGCTCGACGTGGTCGCCGTGCTGGTGGGTGAGGACGACCCGGTCTACGTCGTCGGTGTACTCCCGGACCACGTCGACGACGCCCGGCATCGCGCCGGCGTCGACCAGCGTCGGTGTCTCGCCCCGCGCGAGATAGGCGTTACAGGTGAACGTCTCGGCGTCGGCGGTGACGGTGACCACTTCCATACCGGACGGTCGGCCGCCGGTCGCTTCAGTCTGGCGTCGACCACCGCCACCGTTCGTGTCGGCTGGACGTGTGTTTGATTTGACTCGATAAGAACTGATAATCGGCGGGGGGATTTTTTAACATGAACGTTGTACACAATCATGCATGGGGTTCGGGAGCTACGACGAATCAGAACAAGACAACCAGGAGTACGACGCCGACCTCGACGATGAAGACGGCCTTTCGACGGCACAAAACACACACGATGGCGACGTCGAATACACGTTCGACGCGTCGAACGACGAACTGCTCGATAGACTCGAGGAAATAAAAGAGAACACGTGAAAGCCGGGGTTCGGGCCCTCGGCGTGGCCGAGTCGTATCGCGGCGACGAAAGCACCCTCGCGGGCGCGGTCGTCCGGGCCAGCAGGGTCGTCGACGGTTTCGTTTTCGGGACCTGTACGGTCGGTGGCACCGACGCGACGGAGACAGTCCACTCGCTGGTCGAACGGCTGGACCGCGCGGACGTCCGGTATCTCCTCTGTGCGGGGGTCGCGCCCGCGTGGTTCAACCTGCTGGACCTCCCCGCAATCTACGAGCGGGTCGACCGCCCGGTGCTGTCGGTCACGTTCGAGGAGAGTCCCGGCCTGGAATCGGCGCTCCGCGAGGCCTTCGACGGGCCGGCGCTGGACGAGCGACTCGCCACCTACCGGCGCCAGCCCGACCGCCGCCCGGTGACGGTCAACGGCGAGCGCGTGTTCGTCCGGTCGGTCGGCGTCGAGGACGACGCGGCCGCGGACGTCGTTCGCGGGTTCACCCCCGAGGGCGGCCGACCGGAACCGCTCCGGGTCGCTCGCCTCGCCGCCCGCGCGGCCGACGAGCGGTTCGTGGGCGACACCGACGCCTGATACGGTCGTGCGTACTTCTTTTGATTCCCACGAAACAGAACACTGTCTCCGTGGTCCGAAACGCCGATCCTCACCGACACTGCCGAAATTGGGTACGCACGACCGTATGACCCGGGCGCGCGACGAGTGTGTGCCCCGAAGGCGTGAAGACCGTGCTCCGAACGGAGTGTCGAGTTTCTCCCGTTTCGGTCTCGACTGTGCCCACAGTCGGGTAGCCAGCGGCTACCGGGTGCCCGACCGGGGAGGTTTTGCCGCCGGGCCACCCACATCCGACCATGACCGAGGAGCGTCGCCCGTGACCCCCGAGGTGGACGGGCTCGACGTCGTCGCCTGCGAGCACTGCGAGCGGCTGTGTGCTTCCCGGAGTCGCATCGTCAACGGCGTCGGTCCCGCCGACGCGGACCTGCTGTTCGTCGGGGAGGCACCGGGCGCGAACGAGGACGAGGCGGGCGAACCGTTCGTCGGGCGGTCCGGCGACGTCCTCGACGACGCGTTGCGTGCGGCCGGACTGGACCGGGCGGACGTGCGCATCACCAACTGTGTGCGCTGTCGCCCGCCGGACAACCGCGACCCGCGGGCCGACGAACTCGACAACTGCCGGGCGTTCCTCGACCACGAGGTCGACAGTGTCGACCCCGAGGTGGTGGTCCCGCTGGGCAAGGTCCCGGCCGAACACCTCCTCGGCCGGGACGTAGCGGTGACGAGCGAGGCCGGCGACGTCGTCGAGGCCGACATCGGCGAGACGAGACGACGCGTGTTGATCTCGGTCCACCCGGCGGCCACGCTGTACGACCGCTCACAGGCCGACACCTTCGAGCACACTATCGGGCGGGCCGCCGACTTTACCGACGGCGAGAGCGGCCAGGCCCGCCTGGGCGATTTCTGACTGGCGACGAGCGGCCGTCTCGGCGTCGAAAGACCCGAGAGTGGCCGCCAGGACGCGGGTGGCCGGACGGGGTTTCGCAGCGTTCGCACGGACGGAAAGGGACTTGTCCCGGGTGTTCGTAGTGAGCGTATGAACACGCGCCAGACCGCGGCCGAGGTGGTCGTGGTCGACTACGGTCTCGGCAACCTCAGGAGCGTCACGCGGGGCCTCGAACGTGCGGGTGCCGGCGTCGACATCGTCGACGACCCCGGTGCCATCGACAGTGCGGACGGGGTCGTCCTGCCCGGGGTGGGGGCGTTCTCCGAGGGGATGGACAACGCCGGCCCGTTCCGGGACGCGCTGGTCGACGCCGCCGCGGCGGGAACACCGCTCTTTGGCATCTGTCTGGGGATGCAGATGCTGCTTTCGACCAGCGAGGAGGCCGACCACGCCGGCCAGGGCGACGCCGAGGGACTCGACCTGGTCCCCGGCGAGAACCGCCGCTTCGCCCACGACATGACGGTCCCACACATGGGCTGGAACGAACTCGACGTCCGGCGCGACCACCCTCTGGTCGAGGGTGTGAGTGGCGAACACGCCTATTTCGTCCACTCCTACTACGCCGTCCCGGACGACCCGGACGCGGTCGTCGCCACGACCGACTACGGCACCGACTTCGCCTCCGTCGTCGCAAACGACCGCGGCAACGTCTTTGGCACCCAGTTCCACCCCGAGAAGTCCGGCGAGACCGGCCTGGGGATCCTCCGGAACTTCGTCGACATCTGTACCGACCGGCGACCGGAGACATAGCCGATAGTCGGCCCCCGCGAGCCCACACCACTGCGTGGTGATCGCGAGGGCCGTGCTCGCCCGTATCGACCGGACTCGGGCAGTGCAGGCGTCCCTGACGCCGGCAAAACGCCGGGCGACTAGAGGAACTCCCGGACTTCGGCGTACCACATGTCGTGGTGGTCGACGGCGTCGACGTGGGTGGCGACCCGGACGGCGATGGCGTGCCAGCACAGCTGGGCGGGGTCGTCGTCGTCGAGGTTGTAGGTGGCGTCGGCGCAGTCACAGGAGTCGTCCTCGACGACGTACTCGTCGGCGTGGCCGACGACGACGGTGAAATCGCGGTACTCCTTGACGCGCTCCTCGGCGACGGCTTCGATCGCCCGGGCGCCGCGTTCGCCGTGTGCGTCGAGGATGCGGTCGACTACATCCGGGGTGAGTTCACCGGCCTCGGCGAGGGACCGCTCCCAGTCGTCGACGACACTCACGGCTGTTCTGTGGCCTGGAGTTGTGGATGCCGGGACAAAACAGGTTCGGTCGTTCCACTCGCGAACCGGGGGTTTACTTTCGACTCGCGCACTAACGCAATAGCAACGTCGCGTCGCGATCTGGGGAGCGGGAATGACCGAGTCCAGTAGTACGAACGCACGTCTGTGGGTCGAGCGTGACGGGGACGGCGCCTTCGCGGCCGCCGTCGTCACCGACGGGACCGTTCGGCTGGCGACGGGTTCGCTCGTGTCGGTCGTTCCGGGGGGCCGTCGACCGGCGACCCCCTGTACGAGCGCCTGGCGACAGTCGACGAGCGTCCCGACGGCGGCCGGACCCACCTCGAACTCGATTGCGGCGCTCACGGTCGCCCCCGTTCAGTCGTGCGGTCGGTCGGGCCGGACACACCCGCCGTTCGGAACCGGACGGCATTGAACCTGCTGACGGCGGGTCGCGACACCTCTATCCGCGGGCGTGCCGAACTGTGGCGTGATGGCACGGGGCAGGACGCGGTCGCTGGCGCTCGTCGCTGTCGCGGCGGCAACGGTCGTCGCGGGGTGTGGCGCGCTCGGCGGCGGGTCGGTCGAGACGGTGACGCCGGCGCCGGTGCCGACCGACGGGGTGGCCTATCCGCCCGGTGTCGCCGCCGACGGCGTCTCCCCGGCGAGAGTCGCGAACGCCCACGAACGGACGCTCCTGACGACGAACTACACGGTGAGTAGTCGCCGGGCGGTCGTCGGTCCGAACGGGACCATGCGGACGACCAACCGCACCCGGACCGTCGCCGCCGGCGGGGAGACGTACGCCGGGCGGTTCGACCGGACGGTGGGGGATTCGCCGCTGGCGACGCTCCCGCTGACCCTGGAGTACTGGACGAACGGGAGCGTCTACGCCAGCCGGGAGTTCGTCTCCGGTTCGCCCGAGTACTACGGCTGGTCGCAGGGCGACCGGGCGACCGAGGACGTCGACTACTCGACGGTGCTGACCCGGACGTTCGACGCAGTCGACGTGCGAGTCGCCGACCGGTCGGCCGACGGGGTGGTGCTCGTCGGGTCGCGACTCCGGCGTCCCGACCGCCTCCCCAACCAGCCCTACCTGACCGACCCGCGCAACGTCTCGCTGACCGCCCGCGTCACCGACGACGGCGTCGTCTCCCGCTGGCGACTCGCCTACGACGCGACGGTCGCCGACCGACCGGTCCGCGTCGTCTGGCGGATCACGGTCGCGGATGTCGGGACCACGACGGTCGACCGACCCCCGTGGGTCGATACCGCAAAAGAGTGGGTCCGGATGCGCCGCGCGGGCTGATACGGTTGTGCGTAACTAATTTCTGCAGTGTCAGTTCGGATCGGCGTTTCGGACCACGGGGACGGTCGTCTGTTACGTGGGCACAAAAAGAAGTACGCACGACCGTATGAGGCTCCGGCCCTCGGCCGGACGGTGACGGCCCGCTCAGGCCAGGTCTTCGAGGTTGTCGACGATGGCCTCGGCGTAGGCGGTCGTGCCGAGTTTCTCGGCGTCCTCGCGCTGGCGGGCCAGGTCGTAGGTGACCTCGCCGCCCGAGATCGTGGTCTCGACAGCGTCACGGATGAGGTCGGCGGCGTCTTTCCAGCCTATGTAGTCGAACATCAGCCGACCGGAGAGGATCATCGCGGTCGGGTTGGCCATGTCCTGGCCGGCGCGTTTGGGGGCCGAGCCGTGGACGGGTTCGGCCAGGACGCGTGCGTCGCCGAAGTTGGCGCCGGGCGCGATGCCGAGGCCGCCGATCTGGGCGCCCGCGGCGTCCGAGAGGTAGTCGCCGTTGAGGTTTGGCATCGCCATCACCTCGAACTCGTCGGTGCGCAGCTGCATCCACTGGAGCATGGCGTCGGCGAGGCGCTCCTCGACCGTGACCGCGTCCTCGGGGATGTCGATGTCGTCGGTGGTCTCCCACAGCGAGTCGGGCACGGCGAACACTTCCTCGTCGGGGTACTCCTCCTCTGCGACCTCCATGCCCCACTCGGAGAACTGCCCCTCGGTGAACTTCATGATGTTCCCCTTCGTGACGAGGGTGACCGTGTCGCGGTCGTGTTCGATGGCGTAGTCGATGGCCTTGCGGACGAGTCGTTTCGTCCCGAACTCGGTGATCGGCTTGATCCCGATGCCGATGGGGCCGTCGTGCATGGTGTCGTCGAAGCCCATCTCCTCTTCGACGAACTCGCGGACCTGCTCGACCTCGTCGGTGCCTTCCTCCCACTCGATGCCGGCGTAGACGTCCTCGGTGTTCTCCCGGAAGGTGACCATGTCCATCTCCTCGGGTGCTTTCATCGGCGAGGGGACGCCGTCGAGATAGTAGGTCGGCCGAACGTTGGCGTAGAAATCGAGCGTCTGTCTGAGCGCGACGTTCAGCGAGCGAAAGCCCGCGCCGACCGGCGTCGTCAGCGGGCCCTTGATGCCGACGCGGTGTTCGTCGATGGCGTTGACCGTGTCGTCGGGGAGGTGCTCGTCGTACTTCTCGCGGCCGGACTCGCCGGCGTAGACGCGCATCCAGGCGATCTCGCGGCCGGTGGCCTCGGCGGCCGCGTTCAACACTTTCTGGGCCGCCGGACCGACGTCCGTGCCGATCCCGTCCCCGTGAATGATCGGGATGATGGGGTTTTCGGGAACGGAAAGTTCGTCCGCCTCCTCGTCGACGACTTCGATCCTGGCGCCGTCGTCGGGCACCTCGACTCTGTCGTACTCGTATCCCATGTCCCCGTCTTTCTCGGTGGGGACTAAATGACTGCCGTTTTCCGAGAACTCTTTTTCCGGTGACACGCCGGCCGGCGGGGCCCAGCGGTCCCCGGTCGGGCGGTCGGCGGGCTTTAGTCGCGTGACACCCTACCGGACGGTATGGCCAACAGGCCCTGTGACGGCTGTGGGGAGCGCGTCTCCATCGCCGGCGGCATCGCGAACCTCTGGTCGTTCGACGGCGACTCGACGGACGGCCTGACGCTGGAACTGGCCGACGGCTCCGAGCACTTCCTCTGTTATGACTGCATCGAACGCCTCCCCGACGACGTCGAACCGACCGCCGAGGACGTGGCCGACCTCTAACGTCAGGCGTCGGGGCCCTCGGCCGACGCCAGCGTCGCCGACTTGCCGTCGGCGGACTCCCACACTATCGAGACGTCGTAGTCGCTGGTGACGCCGACCGTGACGGCGTCGCCGGACCCGACAGATCCCTCGCGCTCGTCTATCGTCCCCTGCCAAGGGCCCGGTTCGGTCTGGTCAGCGTCGGCGACGTCGGCGAAGCCCTCCCCGCGCACGAACAGGTCCTCGGGGTCGAGGGTGTCGCCGCCGGCGTGGGTCGCTTCGAGGACGCCGGTGCCGTCGTCGCGCTGGTCGTAGTCGAACTCGAATGTGACGTTCGGCGGGTCCGGCTCGGATCGGTCGACGTCATCGGGGAACTGCCCGGTGAAACTGCCGATGTCGCTGGTCCGGACGGACGCACCCGCGGTGACGACCCGGCCGGTGGCACGCGTCGTCACCAGTCCGTCGCGAAGGAGGGCCGCTCCCTCGGCCCCCTCGTCGACCGCCGCCTCGTCGACGCGGTCGGCCTCGAAGATGAACGACGCCCCCACGTCGGTCTCGTCGGGACCGATGTAGTAGGCCAGTCCCGCGGCGACCGAGCCCACGAGCCCGGTCTCTTCGTCGTGGGTGCGCAATCGGAACACGTCGGCCAGGGCGACCGTCTCGGTCAGCCGGCCGAAGTCGGGGTTGGTATCGACGTATCGGTCTGTTTCCCCCGCCGCCGCGTCGACGACCGTCTCGACGTTGGTCTGCCCGTCCGTAGGGACCCGACCACGGAAGAACCCGGTCGACACGACCGCGTCGTCGCCGATGGCTGCGACGGTCCGGTCGCTCTCGAACACCGTGTAGCCCCGGTGGGTCCGCTCGGCGTCGGCCCACTCGCTCTCCCGGAACGTCGTCTCGACGGTCTCGCGGTCGAACGCCGCCCGCGTCACCGTCACGGTGTCGGCGACGACGTGGAGCTGGCGGACCCGGTCCCACCGGTCGATACCGGGCAGGAAGTGCGCTCCCCGGAACGGCCGGGTTGCACCCTCGCCCAGGTCCGACGCGCGAGTCAGTACCGACGGCACCGACACCGAGAGCGTCTCGTAGTGGAACCGCTCGATGGCCGACGGGGCCGGGAACCAGTCCACGTACGAGGTCGGGGTTCCGGTGTCGGTGGATGTCGCCGTCGCGGTGTCGGTCGCGGTGTCCGTCTCGGTCGGCGTCGCGGTCGGACTGTCGACGGGCGTCCCGTCGGTCGCCGCGTCGGTGTCACCGCCCGGACAGCCGGCCAGACCGACGGCCGCGAGCACTGTCCCACCACGTTTCAGGAGTGAGCGTCGCGAGCGGGGCATCGCCGGGAGTTCTCTACACCGGATAAAAGCGTTTGTGGTCACGACCGGCAGGTTTAGGCCCCGCGCCGTCGTGCCTTCGGGCGTGTACCCCGGCCGGATCTTCGAGGAGTTCCCCGCGCCCGAGTACCGCGGGGCCCAGGAGCAGGCCTTGGCGGACATCCGGGACGCGTTCGCGGCCGGCAACGACGTGGTGCTGGTGCGTGCCCCGACCGGCAGCGGCAAGTCCCTCCTGGCGCGGGCCATCGCGGGGTGTGCCCGCGGGGCCGGCGAGGCCGAGGCCGGCCAGGTGACCGACGCCTACTACACGACGCCCCAGGTCTCCCAGCTGGACGACGTCGAGGGCGACGAGTTGCTCGCGGACCTGTCGGTCGTCAGGGGCAAGAACAACTACTCGTGTATCCTGCCCGGCGAGACCGACACCCCGGTCGACCGGGCGCCCTGTGCCCGCGAGCGAGGGTTCGACTGCCAGGTGAAACACCGGTGTCCGTACTTCTCCGACCGGGCCATCGCGGCCAACGCCCGCGTCGCCGCGATGACGCTCGCCTACTTCATGCAGACCGCGGGCAGCGACGTGTTCGGCCGCCGGGACGTCCTCGTCGTCGACGAGGCCCACGGCCTGGGCAACTGGGCCGAGATGTACGCCACCATCGACCTGGGTCCCGACACGGTGCCGGTCTGGGAGGCCTGTGAACCGCCCGACATCGAGGGCCTGGACGACGCCGTTCGCTACGCCGACCGGCTGGACACGATGGCCGACCGCCGGCTGACCGAACTGCGCTCGCAGGCCGAACTCAGTCCCGAAGCGGTCGCCGAGCGCGACCGCCTCGTCGAGCTACAGTCGGACCTCTCGTGGTTCGTCGAAGACTACCGCGACACGGACAGCGCGACAACGTGGGTCGTCGACCAGCCCGACGGCGCGGGCACGCGGGTGATGATAAAGCCGATGGCCCCCGAGAAGTACCTGCAACACACCGTCTGGGACCGCGCCGAGCGGTGTGCCCTGCTGTCGGCGACGATCCTCAACAAGGACGCCTTCTGTGCGAACGTCGGCCTCTCGCCCGACCGGGTGGCGCTGGTCGAGGTGCCCCACACGTTCCCGGTCGAGGATCGGCCGCTGTACGACGTCACGCAGGGGAAGATGACCTACGAGGCCCGCGAGGAGACCCTGCCGGTCGTCGCCGACGTGCTCGTCCGGCTGATGGCTCGCCACCCCGACGAAAAAGGTCTGGTCCACTGTCACTCCTATGCCATCCAGGAGCGCCTGGCCGACCACCTCCGGGAGATGGGCGTCGCTTCCAGGGTCCGGACGCACGACAGCGACGACCGCGACCCGCAACTCGCGACGTGGCAGCGCACCGACGACCCCGAGGTATTCCTCTCGGTGAAGATGGAGGAGGCCCTGGACCTGCAGGGAGAGCTGTGCCGGTGGCAACTGCTCTGCAAGGCGCCCTACCCCAACACGCGGGACTCGCGGGTCGCCGCCCGCCTCGAAGACGACCAGTGGGGCTGGTACTACCGGACAGCCCTGCGCACCGTGATCCAGGCCTGTGGCCGCGTGGTGCGTGCCCCCGACGACCACGGCGCGACCTACCTCGCGGATTCCTCGTTGCTAGACGTGTTCGAGCGAGCACGGGCCGACATGCCCGACTGGTTCGCCGCCCAGGTCGACCGCATGCACAGTCCGGACCTGCCGCCGGCCGACCCCGCGGCGGCCACGGCGGGGACCGACGGCCGTGCCGGGTCCCGGTCCGGGCCACGCTCCGGGTCGGGGTCGGCCGGCGCGGACGAGGGTTCCGGCCGACGTCGCGGGTCGCGCCGGTCGCGCTCGAACTCCAACCCCGTCGCCGACGTCTGGGACACGGAGTAGTCAGACGCCCGCGCCGGACCCGTCGATAGCGAGCGAGCAGGCCAGCAGGTCAGAACGCGAACGCCAGCACGTAGACGAACGCCGACCCGATCATCAGAAAGACCATCAGGAGTGCGAGGATCTGCTGACGGTTCAGTCCGGTGAGGTTCATACGGGGAGGTTCGTCCCCGAACCCATATGGGTTTCGTGCGCGGACAGAGCCGCGTTCGCGAGCCCATCGCTGTGGTCCCCGCGCCGTGTCGGTCCCGTCGAAGCGCAGACCCGGGGCTGCTGTGGTTCGTACGCTTCACCCGAAAAAAACCGGACTGAGAACCGGTCAGGCCGCGTAGGGGTTGACGATGTCGGACGACCCCGATGACGCTCGGATGCGTCCGTGGGACGCCAGCGGGTTGACTGGCGGGACGCCGTCGTTGTTCGACTGCTCGGTACTCGTCGCCGCTGGTGGATACAGTGGCGGTTTCACGACTGAACGATGCCCCTCCCTATTCAAAAAGTTAATTCTATTACACCACAAATAGAAATGCACAGTCAATATATTCCCTATCTGTTCTAGCAATGTACAATTTTAAACGTTCTTAGTGAACATTAACTATTTTTTATACGATTGCTGGAACGACGTCACCGTCCGTCTCGCGACGCCATCGAAAAGCGGCCACGAACGTCACGTTCGACCGTTCTACAGCGCGTCCAGGAACGCGTCGAACGCACCGCTCTCGGCGTGGACGTGGGCGTAGGTCCCCAGCGTCCGGTGCTCGGTGAGGCCGTCCCGGCCCTCGGCCATCCCGTCGCCGCGCTCGACGTCGAAGGCGAAGCGCGCGTCGCTATCCACGTCGGCCGTCGAGTAGTGGAACTCGTGACCGCGGAGGGAGTCACCAGCAGTCGCCGTGAGCGCGTCGGTCCGAGCCCGCAGTTCGACGTGGTCCAGCGCCTGGTAGCGGTCGCACATCTCCACGTCGGCCGGGAGCACGCCGGCCATCTCGTGGGTCTCGCCGTCGGCCGTCGTCAGCGTCTCGGCCAGGGCCATGAACCCGCCACACTCGCCGAACACGGGCAGCCCGTCGGCCGCGCGGTCGGCCAGGGTCGAAAGCGCGGCGCTGTCGGCCAGCTGTCCGGCGAACCGTTCGGGGTAGCCGCCGGGGAGGTAGACGCCGTCACAGTCGGGCAGCGGGTCGCCCGCCGTCGGCGCGAACGTCTCCACCTCCCCGCGCTCGCGGAGGCGCTCCATCGTCGCCGGGTAGACGAACGCGAACGCCTCGTCGCGAGCCACCGCGACGCGAGGGGCACCGCTCCCGGTGTCGCCACGCTGTCGCGACGACGAGGCGTCAGTCCCGAGTTCGGGGTCGGGCACCTGCCCCGCCGCGTCGAGCAGTCGGTCGGTGCGAACGTGCTCGGCGGCCGCCGCCAGCGCGTCGTCGTCCAGCGGCGCCTCCCTGCCCATGTGCAGGCCGAGGTGCCGGTCGGGGATCGCCAGGTCCTCATCGGGCGGAATCCGGCCGAAGTAGGTCAGTTCCGCGGGCAGGGCCTCGCGGATGCCGTCGGCGTGGCGACCGCCGTGGGCCCGCTGGGCGAGCACGCCCGCCACCTCGATATCCCGGCCGGCACGGTCGGCGTACTCGCGAAAGCCCAGGGCGGTCGCGGCAACGCTCTCCATGCCTGCCTTAGCGTCGACGACGAGCACCACCGGGAGTTCCAGCGCCTCGGCGACCATCGCGGTGCTGGAGCCGTCGCCGTCGTACAGCCCCATCACGCCCTCGACGAGACAGATGTCGCCCGCCCCCCGGTGGTAGTTGCGCCGGGCACCCTCGACGCCCTGCATCCAGACGTCCAGCGTCCGGGAGGGCCGGCCGGCGACCTGTGCGTGGTGGCTCGGGTCGATGAAGTCGGGGCCGGCCTTGGCAGGCTGGACCTCGTAGCCGGCTGCCTCCAGCGCGCGCACCGCCGCGAGCGCGGCGACGGTCTTGCCGACGCCGGAACTCGTGCCCGCCAGCACCAGGCCGTTCACGACGACCCTCCCGTGCCGGGGGCAGCCTCGCCGTCGCCGGTCGCGCCGGAATCGCCGGCCCGGACCGCGAGCACCGACAGGTCGCTGAACGGCGTCTCCTCGCGGCCGCTCCCGCCGGCGTGGTCGGCCAACTCGCCCAGCGTCGTCCGGGTTGTCGTCTCATCGTCGTGGGTGAGTCGCTCGAAGACCAGCGCCGTCAACTCGGGGTCGGCGCCCGATCCCAGCAGGTCGGCGGCGACGTCGCCGGGCATCCAGTCGAACGGCCGCGGGAGCACCAGCAGGTGTCTGTCGCCGACGTCCTGCCGGAGGCGCTCGCGGTCGGCCTCGATAGGGCCGCGCTTGTGGAGCGTGACGAACGTCGTCTCCTCCATCGGCGTGCGGGCGCGACTGGCCGCGACCTGCAGCGACGAAATCCCGGGAACGACCCGGACCGGTCGGTCGAGCGCAGCCTCGACCTTGCCGACCAGCTGGTAGCCCGAGTGGTTCGGGTCGCCCATCAGGACGGCCACGCCGTCGGCGCCGGCCGCGACGCGCTCGGCGAAGGTCGCCAGCGTCGCCGCCTCGTCGTCGTACCCACACGTCAATAGATCCGCGTCGGTCCGGTCGCGAACGTAGTCGACGACCGTCTCGAACCCGACGACCACGTCGGCGTCCGCGAGGAGGGCGTCCCCGCGCCGGGTGAGATACCCGTCGTCGCCGGGACCGATACCGACCGCGTACACAGGGTCAGCCGTTCCGTCGGGTCCGGATTCGGGGCCTGCGGCGGCGACCGCCGCCGGGTCGTCGGGGGGCTCGAACGTACTGTCGTCTGTCACACCCGCCCTTTGCCCCGGGGTGGGTTGACGCTTGTGTTCCCGACAGCGGCGGGAACGACCTATCTCGGCAGCGAACGCGACCGATCAGACAGTGAGCGAGACGTCCTCGAACGAGAGGAAGGCGGTCTCGTAGCCCTCGTGACGTGCGATCTGCGGGGGCAGGTCGACGGAGAGCGTCAGTTCGTCGCCCGCCTGTGGGTCGGCGACCGCGCCGTAGTGATACCCCAGGTCGGGGTCGAAGGTGGGTTCGAGCGCCCCCGCGAACGCCTCGCTCCCGTCGCGGGTCAGCGTCGCCGAGAGCGACATAAAGGGGAGCGGGTAGCTGTTGTACGGCGTCCGGGGCGAGACGGCGAGGTATGCTCCTTCGCCGTCGATCCCCTCGGGCGGGGTCGACAGTCGGGTCACGGCGAGGGTCGCATCGCCCGTCGAGGGGGCGCCGATAGCGTCCCCGGGGATCGCTTCGGGGTCGGGCGCCCGGGCGACGGGCAGCATCTCCATGTCCATCGACTCGACGGCGCCCCGCTCGCCCTGCCGGTCGGGGAGCAGTTCGAACGAGAGGTCTTCGAGCGTGGACTGCTGGAACTCGACGGTGAACGAGGCCTCGACCAGCTGGTCGAAGCGGTCGGCAAACGTGCCGGTTCGCCGGGCCGAGACCGGCCCGATTTCGAGGGTCACGTCGTAGGTCCCGTCGCCGTCCAGCGAGACGTTGTCGCCGGCGTGGACGCCCATGTTCTGGGAGAGCATCGACCACAGTGACTTGTCCCCGACGACCGTCTCGCCGTCGCGTTCGACCGTCGCCCTGACGCTGCTGTTGGGGACGACGGTCCCGGTCTCGCTGTCCCAGACGACGCTCATCAGGTGGGCCGAATCCTCGCCGCGGATCTCGACCCGGTTGGTCTCGTCGGCGTCCAGCAGCCAGAACCGGTGGGGGAAGCTGTACGTGAGCGCGACGCCGTAGTCGCCGGCCTCCGTCGTCCCCACCATCTCCATCCCCTCGACGTGGGTCGGCACGTACACCGCGTCGGGGCGGTCCTCGACCAGCGGCGGCGACCGCGCCGACCGCGTCTCGAACATCGACCGACACCCGGCCAGCCCGCCCGCGACCGTCGTGGCACCGACTGCGAGGAACTGCCGTCTGTCCATATCGGCCGTAGCGACCGTGCCTACAAACGGGTTCTGGTACGCCTTTCGAGTCGCCGGTCGAACCTGCGCTCTCGCGTGACCGGGGACTCTCAGGGAGCAGCGGGCAGTGCCCGCTTGTTGCGGGGCGGCACCAGGTAGTTGCCGCGCCGTTCGACGGTTATGTACTGGAGGATGCCGTTGTTCGAACGCTGGCCGACGGCCGCCGAATCGGCGGCAGTGGTCCCGTTCATCGCCTGTCTGGTCGCGACGAACTCCGCGATGGCCGACTGTAGCGACAGGAAGTGGACCGTCGCTCGCTCGTCGTCGGTCGAGTCGAAGTCCCGCCGGAGGATGCGTGGCTGGCCGTCCACGCGGGCGCGTGCCGTCTTCTGGGCGTGACCGACTTTCCCTGACTCGGTGGCGTCCGTGGTGACGTCGTCGGCACAGCCCGCCACCTGGTTGTCCGCGCCGAGGTTCTCGCCGGTCCCCTCGATTCGGTCCCCGTCGGCGTGGGCGGGACAGAACATCGTCGACTCGCGGTGCTCGCGGGAGTCCTGCTCGTACCACTGCTGGAGGTTGAGGTGGATCTGCGAGAGGTGCTGGGTCGTCCCGCCCGCGAAGGGGCCCCCCTCGATAGTGACGCGGTCCTCGCTGGCCTGGCTCCCTTTGAATCCAGACTCGAACCCCATGTACAGCGGCGCGTCCTCTGAGACGGGTTCGGAGTCGGGGATCCCCGTGACGCCCTGGTTGTCGGCCGGCAGGCCGGCACCGATGAAGCCGGTCCGGCGGGTCCGACCCTCGTCGGCGAGGTCGGCGTCGACGAGCACGTCCGAGAGGGTCGCCGCGACCTCGACGCCGTTGACGGTGTCGCGCTCGCCGTCGAGTGCCTGTTCTGTGGCCAGCAGGACCGAGCCGTAGTCACTCGCCAGGTGAACGATGACGTCGGCGTCGTCGGGCGTCGGGTTCTCGAAGGGCGCCAGCGGCTCCGGTTCTGGCAGGGCCACGCCCGGGTCGTCGAACCGCTCGAAGTACGACGGCCCATAGCCGACCGTCGAGAGCAGCCCCACGCCGTGGCCGTCGTCGGTTTCGTGGCTCCGCGGGTAGGCCCGTTCGAGCGACCGGAGGGCGGTCTCGACGGTCTCCCGGTCGGCGTCGGTGGGCCGGTCGCCGCGGTAGTCGAACAGTCGGACCAGGTGGTGGCGCGGGGGGATGTCGTTGCCGGCGTCGTCGGTCGCCAGCGCATCGTTCCAGGCGTGCTGGCGGGCCGGCCGCGCCCCGGCCGACCCCGTCGGCAGGTCGGGGTCCTCGCGGCCGAGGCAGGCCGATAGCGCCGACGCACCGCCGATGGCGACGGCCGTCTTCACGAAGTCCCGGCGGGAGATCCGACTCGGTGGCATAGCCGACCGTTAGGACTGGGCCAGTAAGGGGATTTCTATCGGTGGCGAGCGCGTCGTCTGACCGCTCGCGCGGGGCTCCGACCGGTGCCGGCGAGCCACCGCCGAGGGGGGCGCCGGCAGCCTCGTCGGGGCTTTTACCACGCCGTCGGGACACGATCAGCCGTGTACCGGGGACGATTCCTCGAGGTGCTGGGCACCGGTGTGGGGGCGGCTGCGAGCGGTTGTCATGGACTTACGGGCACCCGCCGGGAGCCGTATCTTGAGGCCGTCACCGTCCGGAACCTCGACACCGCCGACCACGAGTTCGGTCTCGCGGTCGAACGGGCGGGGTCGGTCGTCCACGAGGAGACCATCGAACTGGCCGGGTCCGGCACCGACCAGTCCCAGACGTCGGTCGCCTGCGACTGGTCCGGGCGCGGGCCCTTCGTCGTGACCTGCACGCTCAACGATGGCGAGACCGAACGGGTCCGGGTCGACCGGTCGTCCGACGACATAGACCAGGGGCAGGGAGCGTACGCACAGGTGACGTTCACGACCACGGACACGGGCGCGCTCGGGTCGTCGGGCTACCTTGACGACGGCGGGCGGGAGTGTTAATTGGGTGGGCTCCTGGACGACAGCGACTGATCCCGGGTACGGACGGACGCGTTCGGGCGCCGTCAGCCCAGCGAGACGTCCAGGTACAGCATGACGACGACGCCGACGATGGTGCCCATGGTCGCGACACGCTCGTTGCCTCGGACGTGGGTCTCGGGGACGATCTCGTCGCTGATGACGTAGATCATCGCGCCGGCGGCGAAGCCCATCGAGTAGGGCAACACGGCGGCGGCGACGGTCACCGCGAGGACGCCGACCAGCACCAGTGGGATCTCGACGACGCCCGACCGGATCCCGGCGAGGGCGGCGTAGCTCCGCCGGTCGAGTCCCGCGTTGACGGCCGCGACCGACACTGCCAGCCCCTCGGGCACGTTCTGGACGCCGATGGCGATCATGAGCGCCACCGCGTTCCCGACGTCACCGGAGCCGAAACCGACGCCGACCGCCAGCCCCTCGGGCATGTTGTGGAGCGTGATCGCCAGCACGAACAGGACGACCGAGGCGAGGCGCTCGTCGTCGGCCGGCAACTCGTCGCCCGGCCTGGCGGCGTCGGCCCGGCGCTCGCCGGTCAGCAGGTAGTGGGCGTGGGGGACCAGCACGTCGGCCCGTTCGAGGAAGACAGCACCCAACAATACGCCGCCCAGCACCGGCAGTGGGTTTCCCCCGGCGGCCTCGATACCGGGCAGGATGAGACTGGTGAAACTCGCGGCGAGCATGATCCCCGCCGCAAAGCCCAGGGCCCCGTCCAGCGCCCGCTCGGAGGGGTCCCGCCAGACCAGCACCAGCGACGCACCGAGCAGGTTCAGCCCGGCGATCACCAGCCCACCGACCAGGCCCTGGACGAGCGGAGGCTGGGCCGCCAGCGTCTCGACCGGGCCGGCCATACCGGCAGGTCACGGCCCGCACACATAGGTTTCGGGTCGTCCGGACCGGTCGGCCTCGGCGTCGTCGGTTCCGGGTCGGCGACACCCGTCGCCACCCGCGGCGCCGAGAACTGTGGGGCTGGCCGGCGGGTGGAGATGGCAGTCCTTTTGCTTACACGCTGTCAGGGTCGGATATGGACTACGAGCCACAGGACGTCGAGTCGAAGTGGCGACAGCGGTGGGCCGACCGGGGGCGCTACGAGGCCGACCCCGACCCCGGCGACGCTGACCCCACGTTCATCACCGTCCCTTACCCCTACCCCAGCGGCGGGATGCACCTGGGTCACTGCCGGACCTACACCGTCCCGGACGTGTACGCCCGCTACCGTCGGCTGCAGGGCGACACCGTTCTCTTTCCGATCGCCTGGCACGTCACCGGCACGCCCATCGTCGGCGCCGTCGAGCGCCTGAAGGAGGGCGACGAAGACCAGATATCCTCGCTCCAGGACGCGTTCAACGTCCCCGAGTCCGACCTCCAGAGTCTGGAGACGCCGATGGGCTTCGCCCGCTATTTCATCGAGGAAGCCGACTCCTCGTACAAGCGGGGGATGCGCCAGCTGGGGCTGTCTATCGACTGGCGCCGGGAGTTCACCACCAACGACGACCGCTACTCGAAGTTCATCACCTGGCAGTACGAGACGCTCAAAGAGCGCGGCCTTCTGGAGAAGGGCCTCCACCCGGTCGATTTCTGTACCAACGAACTGCAACCGGTCACCGACCACGACCTCCTGGAGGGCGAAGACGCCGAACACCAGGAGTTCACGCTCGTCCGCTTTTCCGACGACGACGGGACGATTTACCCGATGGCCACGCTGCGACCCGAGACGGTCCGGGGAGTGACCAACGCCTTCGTCAACCCCGGGGCGACCTACGTCCGCGCGACGGTCGACGGCGAACGATGGATCGTCAGCGAGCAGGCCGCCGGGAAGTTCGAACTCCAGGACCGCTCGGTGACCGTCGAGGAGCGGCTGTCGGGCGCGGACCTGGTGGGCACCGCCGTCGACAACCCCGTCACGGGCGAGGCGGTCACGATCCTCCCGGCCGAGTTCGTCGACCCGGACAACGCCACCGGCGTCGTGATGTCCGTCCCCGCCCACTCCCCGGACGACTACCTCGCTCTGGAGGAGGCCAGAGCGGACGCCGACCGGATCGAAGCCGACTACGGCGTCGACGCCGACGCGATCCGCGCCATCGACCCCGTCCCGATCCTCGCCATCGACGACTACGGCGAGATACCCGCTCGCGACGCGCTCGCGGCCGCCGGCGTCGAGCGTACCGACGACCCCGCGCTCGGCGAGGTCACCGAGGACCTCTACCAGGCCGAGTTCCACAACGGCCGCCTGCTGGACTCGTACGACGAGTTCGCAGGCGAGGTGGTCGCGGACGTCCGGGAGCGCTTTCGCGAGCACCACCGCGAGACCGGCGCGTTCGACCGGATGTACGAGTACACCGAGGAGGTGGTCTGCCGGTGTGGCGGCGACGTCGAGGTGTCGGTCCAGGACACCTGGTTCATCCGGTACAACGACGAGGACTGGCAAGAGAAAGCCCGCGAGGTCGTCGAGGGGATGGACGCCATCCCCGAGAACACGCGCAAGCAGTACGACGACACCATCGACTGGCTGGAGGAGTGGCCCTGCATCCGCAACTACGGCCTGGGGACGCGCCTGCCCTGGGACGAGGAGTTCGTCATCGAACCGCTGTCGGACTCGACTATCTACATGGCCTACTACACCATCGCGCCCCGCCTGCGCGAGGTTCCAGTTGAGGACGTAGACCGGGAGTTCTTCGACGCGCTCTTTTTCGGCCCCGAGGGCGAGGCGGCCCCCGAGGGCTACGACGTCGCGTTCGACGACCCCGACGAGCGCGCGCTGGAACTGCGCGAGGAGTGGGAGTACTGGTATCCCGTCGACTACCGCTGTTCGGCGACCGACCTCATCCGCAACCACCTCACGTTCTACATCTACCACCACGCCGAACTGTTCGAGCCCGGCAACTGGCCGGGGGGGATCACCTCGATGGGCCTGGGCCTGCTAGAAGGCGAGAAGATGTCCTCCTCGAAGGGTCACGTCGTCCTCCCGGGCAAGGCCCTCGACGAGTACGGCGCCGACACCGTCCGGTTTTTCCTGCTGAACTCCGCCGAGCCGTGGCAGGACTACGACTGGCGCGCCGACGCGGTCAGTTCCGCCCGCGACCAGTTAGAGCGGTTCTGGGACCGCGCCCAGGACATCGCCGACCGCGAGGTGCCCGACGACCCGGCGCTTTCGGGCGTCGACCGCTGGCTACTCTCGCGGCTCCAGGCCACTGTCGAGACGACCACCGACGCGCTGGAGAACTTCGAGACCCGCACCGCGAGCCAGGCCGCCTTCTACAACTTCGAGGAGGACCTCCGGTGGTACCGCCGCCGGACCGACACCGACCGTCCCGGCGCTGTCTGGACGCTCCGGCGAGTCCTCGAGACGCGCCTGCGCCTGCTGGCGACGACATCAACGACATCGTCGACGTGACCGACACCGACCCGGAGACGATCCGGGTGTACGTCGCCGCCGACTGGAAACGCGCGGTGTTCGACGCCGTCCGCGAGGCCGGCGCCGACGTCGGCGCCGTCATGAGCGAGGCGATGCAACAGGACCACCTCCGGGAACGGGGCGACGCGGTCAACGACCTTGCCGGGGAACTCGTCGAGTTCGCCCGCGAGCGCGACGAGGAGACGCTCGACACGCTCGGCGACGTCGACGAACTGGCGGTCTACGAGGGTGCCCGGGACTTCTTCGAACGGGCGTTCAACGCGACCGTCGAGGTGTACGCCGAGGACGCCGACCCGACCGACCCCGGCGGCAAGGCCGACCAGGCCGTCCCGTTCCGGCCGGCCGTCCACATCGAGTGAGTCCCGGGCCGTTCCACCACTGTTGGAATCGCTTTCGGTTCGTGTGTGAAAATAAAATCAGTAAAACGTTCTTCAATTGGATACCTGTGTAATTATTACCCTGTTTGGAGAACAAATTGGTGTGCAACGAGATACCAACAGTTCGGATCGGATCGGGCGGCGGAAGTACCTGGCACTGAGTGCGGCGGCGGCGGTCGGCCTGGCGGGCTGTAGCGGGAGCGAGGGCGGGGCGACCGGCACCGACGAGGACACGCCGACCGACACGGCCGAACCGACGGCCACGTCGACGGCGACGCCGACGGCGACCGCGACGCCAACGGCGACGGCGAGCGAGAGCACGGTCGACACGTCCTCGCCGGCGGCGACCTCGGAGACGCTGTACGAGGTGCTGTACGGCGACGACGACATCGAGGGGGCCAACGCGCTGTACCATCCGGAGAGTCCGGCACCGCCGATCAAGGCGGAGAATTTCGAGGCCTACGGCGGCGTCGAGGCGCTGGACACGAACATCCTGTCGACGGAGGTCGTCAGGCAGAACGGGCCGCGGGCGACGGTGTACGTAGAGGTGGAGTACTCCTCGCCGGCCGGGACCGCGGAGGTCACCGACTACGTCTACCTGCGCAAACAGGACGACCAGTGGCTAATAAACGTCTGGCTGCCCCAGACGTCCCGGCAGCGGACGGCCAAAGAGAAAGTCGAGGAGTTCTACAGCGTCCTCTACGACGACAACGACATCGAGGCGGCCAACGAACTGTACCACCCCGAGAGCGACGCGCCGGAGATCACGGCCGAGGACTTCGAGCCCTACGGCGGTCTGGAGTCGCTGGAGGCGAGCGTCGAGTCCACGGAGGTCGTCTCGGACGAGAACGAACGGGCGGAGGTCCACGCCGAGATCGAGTACACCTCGCCGGCCGGCTCGACGACCAACACCGACTGGCTGTTCCTCCGGCTCCGGGGCGGTGCGTGGTTCGTCGACCGGTGGGTTCCCGAATCGGTCCGGGACTCGGGCACCGCCACGGCGACGAGCACCCCGACTTCGGACGGGTAGCCGACGAACGAGGGTGCCGTTGGGCAGCCGTGACGGCACCCCAGTTTTGAGGCGCCCGCTCCTTTTACACATCCCCTGAAAAGTTCATCAGAAGACAGTCGCTCATGCCGTAGGTGTGCCCTGAGCAACTTGGTGGTAGATATCCTCTTCAGAGCGTACGAAGTCCCCATCTTTCCGAATCACGTCTACAGAAGCCAACTCACCCAGTTTATCCTGAATGTAGAGCCTGTCTTTGCGATCGCCGTGGAGTTCTTCGAAATTATCTACAATTTTATCTACATCTAGCCATAAATCTTGCTTCCCGCGCTGAACTGCATCGAAGTAATACGCGCCGGAGTATTTCTGGTAGTGCCCAAGCATGCTCAAATTCAATTCGTCTCGGATCGTGACATATCCCCGCTGGACAACGTCACCGAGGAACTTTCGCCCGAACTCATCCCAGCTGTATTCATTCAAGTCTGCAGATTGGAGTCGCTCCCCAGGCAGGATTTCACCGTCTTCGACCTTTATATATCCAAAGTTACTGAGTAGATCGATGTATTCACGCGTGTTCTTCGAGCGCTGATTCTCATCTATCCGCGAGACTGTCATCCCTCGTCGGTTACGAGCAGCGCGAAGGATTTGGAGAATCGGGTTAAGTTGCGTTCTGACTGCTGGGAGATCGTAGACGTGTTTGTATATCGCCTGCGCCATTGAGAAATCAAGCTTCTCCTTGATTTCCTCCTCACGCTCATCGATTCCTTCAATAACGGCATTACGGTCGGGAACGTCAATTAGGTAAACTCCTTGACCGGTGTTTTCGGCTTCAATTGTGTACACGTCTCGGAGTGTGATGAACTTCAGAACGTTATCGTTGTCACGACAGTCACTGAGGTCTCGAGGAGATGCATTACCGAGGGTCACTTCTAAATTCCCGTTCGGAAGTTCGTGCACGTCGTGGACATAGACGCCTCTGCCAAGATGGCGCTTGAGGCGAGTTTCAGCGGGCCCACCTTGCAGTGCTTCTGTGTTCTGGACACGGATCGCCTCGTCGGGGGATACGTCTGTCGTAACCATTTTATTCATCTCCGAATGCCGCTGATAGCGTTTGTTGTTTTGACGGTTCAAGCCATAATGCCCATCGTTTCTCCGGACGTGACCACCATTCGTTGAATGATTGAATTGGAACGTTCATCGCTCCGGATTCATCGATATCATCGAGGTCGTGGAAAAACTGGATATATGGATCGAAATAGAGTACATTGTTATCGTTGATTTTGAATGGGACGACGATATGCTTCCACCTTCCGAATCCGTCCAGTCCAGGTTCGGGAGTATAATCGTCGGTGTGTTGGCCGATGTCTTCAAAATACTGCTCGTCGAATTCGCACAAGGGTAGAGACCGATCATCGGATTCGATGATAGTTTGAAGTTGGTCGTACCCCATACCAGTCATATGATTCACTTCCCAACCCGCTTCTTGCAGGAGTGGATCGATGCGTGTTGCGAGGCGGTCAGAGGTTGACGCTCGGTTCTCAACGTAACCAAGCGTGTCGGCGAGTTTGCTGATACTATGGCGAAGGTTCGGCTGGTTTTTGCGGTCAGCAAGTTCGTCAAGGATGTTTTTTAGAGCAGTCGGAAAGCAGCTGTCGGGTTCGGGCTGAGTGTGGAAGTCGCTGACGGTAGTCTCATACCGTTCTCTGTCCTCGTTGGTTATCGTCACTCTTCGACCCTGTCTATGTGTTTCGCTGTCTCCATTTAAAAATGGTAGCTACTGACCCTACTCTCTATCCGTTATTCAAAGGAGGATACAGTAGCGAGTTGTTGAGGTGGGGATGAGTAAGAACTCGGTTACTTCCTGTCAGAGCCGTTCGTCGATGTGGTCGGCGGCTTTCAGGGAGAGGGCCATGATCGTCAGCGTGGGATTGGCGGCACCGCCCGTGACGAAGGCGCCGCCACCGGCGACGTAGAGGTTCGCCAGGTCGTGGGTTCGCAGGTTCGAGTCGACGACGCTCTCGGTGGGGTTGGTGCCCATTCTGGTGCCGCCCATCGGGTGGTAGCCACCCTTCGCAGCGGCGGTCATGTCGTCGTGGGTCGTCGTCAGCGTCCCCTCGCCGTAGATAACGGTGCCACCCAGTTCCTCGATGAGGTTCGTGGCGACCTCGATCGCCCGCTCCTGGGCCCGTTTGGCGAACGCGCCGGGTTCCATCTGCAGATCGAGGACCGGGTTGCCGCGGTCGTCGGTCCGTGAGTTGTCGAGCGTGATCCTGTTGTCAGCCCGGGGCAGCATCTCGACGGCCGCGGTCAGCCCGATTGCGTTGCCGTACTGGCCGTCGATGGTTCCCAGCAGGTCGTCACCGACCCCGTCGCTCTGGAGTGCGAGTTCGGCCGGGGACGGACCGGCGGTGTCGACGAACATGATGTTGATGGCGCCACGCTCGCCCGCCTCGTCGTCGTAGAACTGGTAGGTGCCCGACGCGAGCGGCACGCCGTTGACTCCCTGGTAGGTCTCCCGGTCGGGAAGGATGCCGAACACGGCTGCGGGCGGATGCCCCATGACGTACCTGCCCAGCGTCCCGCTGGAGTTGGCCAGACCGTCGGGGTACTGGTCGGATTCGGAGAGAAAGAGCAGTCGCGGCGTCTCGTAGGCACCCGCCGCCGCGACGAACACGTCGGCCTCCTGGCTGTGGGTCCCGCCGTCGGGCGTCGCGTAGACGGCCTCGGTGACCCGCTCGCCGTCGGGGCCGTGTTCGAAACGCTGGACTGGGGCCTCGTCTATCACCGTCGCGCCCGCCGCTTCGGCCTTCTCGACGTGGACGTCGGCGCTGTACTTCGCGCCGTTGGGACAGACGTGCTGGCAGGTGCCGTACCCCTCACACTCGTTTCGGTCGTAGGTGCCGTCGTTGATAGCCAGCGGGACCGAGTGGACGTCGACCCCGATTTCCTCGCCCGCCCGGGCGTACAGCTGGTCAGTGTAACTGGGCTCGAAGGCGTCCATCGGGTACGGTTCCTCCCGGGGAGCGATGTGGTCGGCGGACTCGTCACCGGCGACACCGATCTCCTCTTCGGCCCGGACGTAGTAGGGTCGGAGGTCCTCGTACCCGACCGGCCAGTCGCGAGCGACGCCGTAGCGGTTCTCCATCTCGAAGTCCTTCGGCTGGAACCTGGGCGTGACGCCGCCCCAGTGGAGGCTGGTCCCGCCGACGCCTTTGACGCGGCGCCTGTTTAGCGGCCAGGAGTGGCTTCCCGACGCCGTGTAGGCGTCGCGCTCGCCGCCCATGTCCCAGATGTCGTCGACCGGCGTGTTCGGACGGATCTGGCGTTTCATCCGGTCGATGCGGCTCTCCATGTCGAACCGCGGGCCCGCTTCGAGGATCACCACGTCGTGGCCCCGCCGGGCCAGCGAGTGTGCGAGGATGGCCCCCGCGGGCCCGGCACCGACGACACAGACGTCGGCGTCCTCGACCGGCGTCCTGTCGGCGCCGGGACCCGTCATTCCGACACCTCCGGACTGTCGCCGTACCCGCCGGGCCACCCGCGCGGGTTCGGGTTCCCGACGAGTTCGCCACCCGTCGGCGAGGCGTACAGTGCGAACAGCA
>PXQN01000090.1:83537-86048 GCA_003021305.1 Halobacteriales archaeon QH_10_67_22
ACCGTCGCCAGCGAACGCATCGTCGCCAGTTCGTGGGACGCGACGGGCGTGGTGTCGCTCTCCTCGTCGTCCCCGTCGGTCGCAGTGGTCTCGCTCGGTCCGTCAGTTTCCGTGGGGGCGTCGGTCGGCCCGTCGTCCGGCGTCGCCGTCGCGTCGTCCCCGCTCAAAGCCGAGCAGCCGGCGACTGCCGTCACGCCCGCGGCGGCGAGTGCGCCCATCGCGTCGCGTCGCGTCAACGTTCGGTCGTCCCCACTGTCCGCCGAGACCCCGTCGCCGGGACCGTGGCTGGTGTCTCCCATGGAACCGGCCACGGCTGCCAGCGTGATAAATATGTAACTTTTCGTATGTGTAACGCTCGACAGCTGCTGGTCCAGCTTTTCGTCGCTGCAGCGGTCCAGTGCTCGTGCAGAATCACCGAAATAGATATGACCCCGTAACGGAAACAAATATAGCAAATGCCGAACAAATCCGCACACCAGTTCGTCGGGTCCTCGTCGGTCCGGACGAACGTCGTCAGTCACCTGTCGGCGGGGCCGGCGCCGACGGAGGACCTCATCGACGCGCTCGACGTGAGCGAGTCGGCGGTGTACAACGCACTGTCGGAACTGGACGAGCGCGGCCTGGTCCGTGAGGCGTCGACGGGGTGGGGCCTGACGGGGCACGGCCAGCTCGTCGCACAGTCGGTCGAGCGCTGGCAGTCGGTCGAACAACTCGTCGAGACCGACCCCGAATACTGGGAACTGTACCGGATAAACACGCTGCCACCGGCGTTCCAGCGGCGCCTCCACGAGATCACGCCCTACGAGATCGTCCGCGGCGAGCGCCCGAAGGTCAACAGGAACCACGAGGTGATCGCAGAGCGGATGCAGACAGTCGACTCCTGTCGGCTCGTCTCGCCGATCTACCTCCCCGAACACGACCCGTTCATTCCGGACAGTCCGGAGACGAGGATGCTGCTGACCCGCGGGGTCATCGACGGCGTCCTCGCCAACGAGGACCGCGACATCCTCGAGGTCAACCCCCAGTCGAAGATCAGGCTGGCACCCGTCGAGTTCGGCCTCAACGTCGGCGAATCCTACATGTGTCTCGTCTTGCCCAACCTCGAGGACAGGCGCAAGAAAGCCCCCACGCTCGTCTCGGAAGCCAACGCCGCGATCCAGTGGGGCGAAGCGCTGTTCGCGTCGCTGTGGGCCGACGCCGAACCGGTCGAATCGTACCTCCGAGAGCTCGGGATCACGATCCCCGAGTGACGCCTGTCGGGCGTCGACCATCGCCGCCGACTGATAGTGATTATTGTAGCGATTTACCGGTACGACCGCACGCAGTCGTGCGGTCGATCCGGAACAGACCGACAATAATCACTATGACGCGACCCGCGGACGCGGCTAGTTATCAAACGTTGTACCGGAGGGAGTGGGTTTTTCCTCGCGTTCACCTCGTCTCCCACGAGACATGGGGCAGCGAAGCGGTGAGTCCGGTCGACGGCCACCGTCCCCGCCGCCCGTCGGTTTTGCCGGGAGTCGGTCACAGGACGTCGGTGTCGATGAGTTCGAACGTCTCTCCGAGGCCCGCGTCGCTGGCGCGCTCGTAGACGACGTGAGCGGCGGCGACGTCCTGGATCGCCAGCCCCGTCGAGTCGAAGACGGTGACTTCGTCGGCGGGCGTCCGTCCCTCGCGCTCGCCGACGACGACCTGGCCGAGTTCGGCGTGAATGTCGTCGTCGTCCAGCACCCCGGCCGCCCAGGGGACGTTGATCTCCCCCGAGTGGGTGCACTGTTCGTAGTCGTCGATGACGATCTTCGCGTCCTGCAGGATCGCGTCGGCGACCTCGTGTTTGCCGGCGGCGTCGGCGCCGATAGCGTTGACGTGGGTGTGCTCGCCGACCGAGTGGACGATGGGGTCCTCGACGGGCGTCACCGTCGAGAGCACGTCACACGCCCCGGCCGCCCCGATAGAGCCGCCCCGGACCTCGAACCGCTCGCCGAACCGGTCGACGAACGCCGCGACCTTCTCGTCGTTGCGGTCGGCGACGACCACCTCCTCGATGGGACGGACCCGCGAGACCGCTTCCAACTGGGTGTACGACTGGACGCCCGCGCCGACGACCCCCATCGACCGGGCGTCTTCGACGGCGAGATACTTCGTCGCGACCGCGGCCGCCGCGCCGGTGCGCAGACGGGTGAGGTTCGTCCCATCCATCACCGCCAGCGGGAACGCCGTCTCGGGGTCCGAATAGACGAGCGTCCCCATCACCGTCGGCAGGTCGTGGTCGGCGGGGTTGTCGGGGTGGACGTTGACCCACTTGACCGCCGCACCCTCGAACTCGCCGGCGTCGACGTAGACCGGCATCGACCGGAAGTCGCCGTTGTACTGCGGGAGGTCGACGTATGACTTGGCGGGCATCCGGCTATCGCCGGCGGCGTCGGCCGCGAACGCCGCCTCGACCGCCGCGACGACCTCGTCGATGTCCGTGGCCGCATCGACCGCTTCCGGCCCGAGGAGTAAGGTTTG
>PXQN01000091.1 GCA_003021305.1 Halobacteriales archaeon QH_10_67_22
CGTCGAGGCGTACATGACATTCCAGAGGATATAATCCCCTCGACAAACAATGAGCCCGCTACGCGGCGCTGAAGGCGGCTCGTGACCGGGCGCTTGTGTTCGTCCTCGCGTACACAGCTGTCCGTGTCGGGGAACTTCTCCGGGACCCGAATGATCCGCGTCGGCGCGGCGTCCGCTGGGAAGACCTCTCGCTCGACGACGGGAGTATGGACGTCTATCGGAAGAAACAGCAGTGGTCTCCGACTCGTCGTTGCAATCACCAATTTTGAGCGGGGCGACGACCCTGGCCGCGAGAAGCTCAAGCTATGAGATGGATTCTATGACAGGCTCTCGGTCCCGAAAACTGCCCGCGCGTGCAGGATAGCGGCGGGAGGGTCAAACGGTTCGACGGCGGGAGAGCCAAACTGTTAGGTGCGACGGCTCCGACGGGCCGGTATGACACAGCCGCGGGACCCGGTGGAGGCACGTGCCGACGACGACACCGACCTCTACGAGGTGTCGACGTGGGAGGTACGGTCGGTCCTGGACCACATCGTCGCCAGCGCCTACAGTCTCGCCATCTCCGGGGCGCGACTGTTTCTCGTCTTGCTCGGCCTGGTGTTGCTCGTCGCCCAGGTCGTCCTGGGCGCGCTGTACGACGAGGTGGTCCTGGTCTTTACACTGCTGTCGGTGGTGCCCGCGCTCCTGCTCGCGGCCTATCTCTGGTACGCGGACGTGACGACGAACGAACCGCTGTACCTGATCGCCGCGACGTTCGTGCTCGGGATCCTCTTTGCCGGGTTCGCGGGGGTAGTGAACTCGCTGGTCACCTCCGGTCTCGAATCGGTCGGCCTGGCCGCCGGCATCGTCGGCTTTATCGTCCAGGTCGTCTTCTTTTTCGTCGTCGTCGGGCCGGTCGAGGAGGCGGTCAAACTCCTCGCAGTGCGACTGTACGCGTTCCGGAGTCGGCGGTTCGACGCGGTCATCGACGGCGCCGTCTACGGCGCGGTGGCCGGTCTGGGCTTTGCCACCATCGAGAACGCCATCTACATTTCGGGGCAGATCGAGGGGATCTCCGACCCGCTCAACCTGGCGGCGACCGGCGGCGCCATCGCCGTCGTTCGCGCCCTCGCGGGCCCCGGGCACGTCATCTACTCGGCCTTCGCCGGCTACTACCTCGGCCTCGCCAAATTCAACCCCGACCGGGCCGGACCCATCGTCGTGAAGGGCCTGTTGATCGCGGCCCTCATCCACGCCGTCTACAACTCGCTGTCGGGGGTCGTCTTGTTTCTCGCCTCCGAGTTCCTCGGGGTCCCCTGGATCCTGGCCTTCTTCGGGTTCGTCATCGTCTACGTCGGCCTGTTCGGCCTCATCCTCCTGCGCAAACTCGGCCGCTACCGCCGCGCCTACAACGCCGCCCACGACGACGGCCCCGACGGCGGCCCGACCGCCGACCTCACCGAGTTCGACGGCTAGTCGCCCGCGAACCGACTGGTCTCACGGGAGCGGGTCGCCCGTTCGCACCGTCTCCCGGTGTCACGCTGGAGTGTCGCCGAACAGTCCGATGTCTGCGACGGGGTGTTTTTGACCACAGGGCACGTAGCACCCGGTATGTTGCTGGTTCGGGGACACGCGGGTGGGACGGCGCTGACCGGGACCCTCTACGAGCGTGGCGAACAGCCCCCCTCGTTCAAGGGCGCGCCAGACGACGACGCACCCTACGTCTGGGTGTGTGATTCGTTCTACGAGGTGGCCTCGGGCGGCCAGGTCCAGGTCATCGAGGGGGAAAAGCGCAACGTCGCCTTCGAGACGCCGACGACACGCGGGTTCGAGACGCGCGAGGCCGCTCTCGAGGCCGCCGAAGACCACGTCCGCACGCAGTTCGCCCGCCTCGGCGTCGACAGTGACGACATCGACGTCGAACTCGTCGACCCCGACGAGGAGTGACCCGGGCAGCGGCCCGGCGACTTACACCAGGTCGTTGATGTCGACGCCCCAGCGTTTGTCGTCGTACTCGCGCTGGCGGTCGGCCTCGAACTCGTCTTCGATGCGCGTCCGGAGCTGTGCCTTGGCTCCGCGGTCGATGTGGGCGAGTTCGTCCGCCTTCGCGACGGCCAGGGGCGGCCCGCGTTCGGCGGCCACGTCCCGTAACACCTGGCGTCGCAACCGTTCGCGACGGTCGGCGTCTCGCGTGAACGCGTGGGGCGCCTCGACGCGGTACAGTAGGTCGTCGCGCGGGTCGTAGACCACGAAGAAGGTCACCTCGTAGGCGGCGGGGTCGAGTTCGCGCTCGATCCCCAGCGCGTCGCCGTCGGCCGCGAGGAAGCCGTCGGTCCCGACCCGGGAGCGAAACCAGTTGGTGAACGTCAGCGCGTCAGTCAGACGCTCGCCGTCGTCGTCACGGCGGGTCAGCACGCGCGTGAAAAAGGCGGCGTCGTTGGCCCAGGGGGCGTTCGACCGCCGGCGGACCACGCGCGTGATTGCCTTCGCGGTGCTGTTTTTGACGAACCCCAGCAGTGGGACGTCGCGCTCGACGAACCGCTCGACGAGTCGGACGTAGTTCTCGACGACGTCACGCGGGCGTTCGTCCTCTTCGAGCAGGTCCGCGAGTTCGGCCCCCTGGTCGGCCCACTTCAGCAGTCCGGTAGGGTAGACCGGCCCGTCGAGGACGAGCAGGTCCGAGACCACGTCGGCGTTGGTCAGCGCGTGTTCGCTCTCGGCGAGGTACAGCGCCAGCGCGTGGACGACGTTCTGCTCGTAGCGGTCGACCCGCGGGGCGTGTAACGCCCGCTGGCGGACGTACCCGCCGTCGCGGACCTGCCAGTCGTCCTCGCCGAGGACGTACGTGTCGTCGGTCGAGTGGACCGTCATCACGATGGTCCGCCCGCGGTGCAGTTCCAGGTCCGAGGGGACCGCGGCCATCGCCGCCTGGGAGACGTCGATGACCAGCCCGTTTTTGAACGTCGTCGGGTTGATCGTCCCCGAGTCGAGCCCGTGCTGGCTCTCGAAGGGCGGGTCCTGGAGCGCCAGGTCCTCGACGTCGCCGGTGTGACGAGTCACCTCCTCCAGCGGTTCCAGCACGGCCTCGCCGTCGGCGCGCAGTGGGTCCAGAAACTCCGCCCACACCGTCTCGGCGACGTCCTGCTGGTCGCGCTCGTCGACGCCGCTGCTGACGCGACCGGCCAACCGGGCGATGCCGTCGACGTGGACCGGGTCCAGCGTCATCTGTCGGTGGCGGCCGCCCCGCTCGTGACGGTCGACCCGGACCCCGCGGCCGGCGCAACTGTGACGGTCGGCTCGCTCGGGTCGCCGGACCCCTCGCGGGGGAGGTCCGTCATTGCCGGGTGGGGTCCTCGGCGAGCATCTTCTCGATGGCGTCGGCGATCTCCTCGTAGGACTGGACCTGGAGCCCGTCGGTGGTGATCAGCACGCCCGCGCGCTCGCCGGTCACCCGGAGGAGGTACCCGTTCTCGAAGGCCCTGACGGTGAACCGGTACCCCCCGAGTTCGGAGTTCTGGTAGGCGTTGCTCGTGTCGCGAAAGCCGCGCCACTCGTGGCCGACGAACGTGTTGAGGTCGGCGTCGCGTTCGAGGTCCTCGCGGAGGTACAGCTGCTCGAAGTCCGACCGCGTGAAGTAGGTCACCGAGCGGAGACTGTCACCGGTCGCCGTCCGCGCCGTCGTCACGATCTGGTCGGCGAGGTCGTTTGCCAACAGCTGGGAGTCCATGTCCGGGTCAACGCCGCCCACCACCAAAGGGATAGCGGCCGAGTGTGGGGGGCGGACCGCGACCCCCGGCGCGGTCGAGCGAGGCCACCAGTTCGCTCGCCGGGTCCGAACGGTGTCGAGCGGGGGGAGACGGCGTGGGACCGAAGCGGTCTTGAGTCGGCCAGCCGACACTCCGCGCATGGACACAGCGCTCGTGGTCCTCGATGGGTGGGCTCTGAACCCCGACCCCGAGGCGAGGGACGCGGTGGCGGCGGCCGACACACCCAACTTCGACCGCCTGTGGGACGCGGGCGCCCACGGAACGCTCGTCACGTCGGGCCGGCGGGTCGGTCTGCCCGAGGGACAGATGGGCAACTCCGAGGTCGGCCACCTCAACATCGGCGCCGGGCGCGTCGTCAAACAGGAGTCCGCGCGTGTCTCCGACGCCATCGAGCGATGGCGCGGAAATCCACCGGACAACGACCCGGTCGGGGACGGCCCGATCGACGAGAACGACGCCATCCTGTCGGCGTTCGACTACGCCACGGACAATGACGGCCGCGTCCACTTCATGGGGCTGGTCTCGGGCGGCGGCGTCCACTCCTACCAGGCCCACCTCCACGCGCTCGTCGAACTCGCGGCCGACCACGACGTCGAGGCGGTCACCCACGCGTTCACGGACGGCCGGGACACCTCCCCGACTGGCGGCGAGGGCTACCTCGAGGATCTGGCGGCCCACGCCGACGAGCAGGGGACGGGCCACGTCGCGACGGTATCGGGCCGGTACTACGCGATGGACCGCGACCGGAACTGGGAACGCACCCGGCGGGCCTACGACGCCATCGTCGGCCGCGAGGCCGAACACAGCGCCGAGTCGGCGGTCGCGGCCGTCCGCGAATCCTACGACCGCGGTGACACCGACGAGTTCGTCGAACCCACGGTCGTCGCGGGCGGCCCCGCCCTGAGCGGCGACGACGCGGTGGTCTTTTTCAACTTCCGGTCGGACCGGGCCAGGCAGCTCACCCGGCTGCTCGCGGACATCCGCCCCGACGCCTGGGGCGGTGACACAACCCCGCCGGGTTGTCGGGTCGTCACGATGACCCAGTACGACGAGACGTTCGACCTGGCGGCGGCGTTCCCGCCGATCCGGCCCGAGGACACCTACGGCGAGGTGCTCTCGGAGACCGGCCACACGCAGCTGCGCCTGGCCGAGACCGAGAAGTACGCCCACGTCACGTACTTCCTCAACGGCGGCCGCGAGGTGGAGTTCGACGGCGAGATCCGCGAGATCGTCCAGAGCCCGGACGTGCCGACCTACGACCGCCAGCCGGAGATGAGCGCCGCGGGCGTCACCGACGCCGCCATCGAGGTCATCGAGCGCGACGACCCCGACGCGATGGTCGTCAACTACGCGAACCCGGACATGGTGGGCCACACCGGCGACTTCGAGGCCGCCATCACGGCAGTCGAGGCCGTCGACGAACAGCTGGGGCGTCTGGTCGAGGCCGTCGGGGCCGCCGGCGGCCACCTCGTCGTCACCGCCGACCACGGTAATGCCGACGACATGGGCACCGAGGACAACCCCCACACCGCACACACGACCAACCCCGTCCCCGTCGTCTACGTGGCGCCCGACGGCACCGACGGCGGGCGGACACTCCGGGAGGGCGGCGCGCTCGAAGACCTCGCGCCGACGCTACTGGCGTTGCTGGGTATCGACAAACCGGCCGTGATGACCGGCGAGAGCCTCCTCGATTAGTCCTCGCCGGCGGCCGCGACGGAGGCGCGGACTTCCAGGTCCTCCAGTTTCGACACCAGCGCCGCACGCTCGTCCGCGATGGCGTCCGCGTCGCCGGGCGGACACTGCCGGGCGAGTTCGACGGCGCGCTCGAACGCGTCGAGCGCGGTCGAGAGGTGGTCCGAGGCCGCCCGCTCGTCGCCCGCCTGGAACTCCCAGTTGCCCCGCGAGCGCGCTTCCCGGGCGCGTTCGAGGTGTGCGTCGATGGCCTCCGCGACGACGTCGACGACTTCCTCTCGGACGGTCGTCGTGTCGACGTCGGCCGAGACGGGCGGGGCGGTACAGAGGTCGACCGCCCGCCGATAGGCGTCGACGGCTTCGTCGTACCGTCGCGCTTGCACCGCCAGGTCGTCGGCTCTCGTGGCGCCCTCGCGGTACTCGCGGGCCGTCGAGAGGGCGGCGGTGACGTGCTCGGCGCCTCGCATCCGGTCTCGGACGTAGGCGAGCACCTCGGACAGGGCGTCGGGTTCGCGGACCGTGAACCGCCAGGTCGAGCCTGCGGCCGTCGTGAGGACCAGTCGCGACGCGAGCGGGTCCGCGTCGTAGTCGATGCCGGCGACCTCAAAGTGCGGTATCGAGGCCACGTCGTCACTGCCGTCGTCGGCCCCACCGCCCACGACAAAGAGCGTCCGCCTGTTCGTGATGGCGGCGACGGCACCGTATCCACGTCCGGGTTGGGTCGCCGTTTCGGTCCCCCCGGACTCGCGGACGACCCCGCTCTGGGCGTTCGTCAGTCGCCACTTGACGTCCTCGTTGCCGCCGAGGTACGCTGCCAACTGCGTCTCAAGGTGATCGCCCCCCGAGTCCATATGTCCGACTGCCGGTCCCACCGCCGGCTATCACTCGTCTCAAAGCGAATGAATATAACGATTTGGATCACCCAAGTCCCTGTCGGGAGCTCACAGAAACACGCGTGCACGCGGATTCCGGTCCGCTTCGACGACCCCGGGCCGCTTCGATGACGACCGAACCCTGCTGGCGTCTCAACACCTTTCGGGCTGGGGCGCGATAACCGAGTAAAGAGTTCGACAGGATAGTCCCGGGAAGATTCGAACTTCCGTCGTCAGCCCCAGAAGCTGACAGGATTGGCCACTACCCCACGGGACTTTGACATGTCGCCCATCGTATGTTAGACGACGTTCCAGTTACAGGTATGGCGGAGTCGCACTTGAGTGTTGCGGAGGGCGGAGACGCTGTCAAGCGGTACCATCCGTGTGGTCAGCCTTCTTCAGTGACTGTCGGGGGAACTTCGTCGTGTTCTTTTCGATGGCAGTTGGCACAGAGAACCAGGAGTCGTTCACAGCCGGGATTCGATCTCGTCTACGACGGCGGCGTCGCCGTCGCCGCGGATTGCTTCCCGGTAACGGCGGTACTCGGCCTGGGTCACCTGGAGTTCGCGGGTCTCGCCCTGGCGGACCACCTCCAGGGTGACCGTGCCCTGCGGGTTGTTGCGGACTTTGAACGTCGCGACCGCCGAGAGGACGAACCACAGCGCGACCGAGCCGCCGGCGAAGTACAGCATGGCGGTCTCGAAGGCCAGCGACTCGGGCGTTCCGGTCCACTGGGCCGGGTAGGCGTGCCAGAAGAGGCCGACGCCGCCTAGCGAGAGGAGTGCCCCGAGGACGACGCCGACTCGCTGGCGCGTGGTGGCGGGCAGGACGACGACGACGCCGAGGAACATCGCCGGAATGCCGACTCCTGCGAGGACGCCGGCGAAACGCCTGGCGGCCACCTCGGTCGCCACATCGAACGGGATCCCGAGTTCCGTGGTGAGCACCAGGATGGCAGCGGCGACGGCCAGTGCCCCGAGGACGAACAACCCGCCGCCGACCGACACGCGCCGTGGGTCACGTCCGTCCCATCGACCGCCGCTGTAGGCCTCCGAGAGGCTCGTCATACCGGCGAGTACGCGCGGCTCTCACTAAACTCCCCGTCAGACGGGCGCATGACGGCCAGTCACAGGTCTCGGATGGGGTGAAAACACGTAAGTCCGGCGGCGTCTACCGGCACTGTATGAGCAAGCAGGAGCCGGCGTCGCCCGAGGACGGCGACGCGGACGGAAAGCCCGACGACCTGCCCAGCAGCGAAGTGACCGAGGGCGTCGAGCGGGCGCCCCACCGGGCGATGTTCCGGGCGATGGGGTACGACGACGAGGACCTGTCCTCGCCGATGGTCGGCGTCGCCAACCCCGCCGCCGACATCACGCCCTGTAACGTCCACCTCGACGACGTGGCGGAGTCTGCCTACGAGGGTATCGACGAGACGGGCGGTATGCCGGTCGAGTTCGGGACGATCACTATCTCGGACGCCATCTCGATGGGGACCGAGGGGATGAAAGCGTCGCTCATCTCCCGGGAGATGATCGCGGACTCGGTCGAACTCGTCGCATTCGGCGAGCGTATCGACGGCCTCGTGACGATCGGCGGCTGTGACAAGAACATGCCGGGGATGATGATGGCCTCGATCCGGACGGACCTGCCGTCCGTGTTCCTCTACGGCGGGTCGATCATGCCCGGTGAACACGACGGGCGCGAGGTCACCATCCAGAACGTCTTCGAGGGGGTCGCCGCCGTCGCCGACGGCGAGATGACCGAGGCCGAACTCGACGAGATGGAACGCCACGCCTGTCCCGGCGCGGGGTCGTGTGGCGGGATGTTCACCGCAAACACGATGGCTTCCATCTCGGAGGCGCTCGGGTTCGCGCCGCTGGGGTCGGCCTCCCCGCCCGCCGAGGACGACGCCCGCTACGAGGTGGCCCAGCGGGCGGGCGAACTCGCCGTCTCCGCCGTCGAGGCGCGCCGTTCGCCGTCGGACTTTCTCACGCTCGAGTCGTTCGAGAACGCCATCGCTCTCCAGGTCGCGGTCGGCGGGTCGACCAACGCCGTCCTCCACCTGCTGGCGATGGCCGCCGAGGCGGGGGTCGACCTCGACATCGAGACGTTCAACGAGATAAGCGCTCGCACGCCCAAGGTCGCCGACCTGCAACCCGGCGGCGAGCGGGTGATGAACGACCTCCACGAGGTCGGGGGCGTCCCGGTCGTCCTGGGTGCGCTGTCCGAGGCCGGCCTGCTGCACGACGACGCGCTCACCGTCACCGGCAACACGGTCCGCGAGGAACTCGACCGCATCGACCCGCCGACCATCGCTGACCTGGACGTCGACTACCTCTACCCGGTCGCGGACCCTATCCACGAACGCGGTGCCATCCGCATCCTCACGGGCAATCTCGCGCCCGACGGCGCCGTCATCAAGATCACCGGCGAAGACCACCTCCACCACGAGGGGACGGTCCGCGTGTTCGAAAACGAGGAACCCGCCATGGAGTACGTCCAGGAGGGCAACGTCCAGACCGGTGACGTCATCGGCATTCGCAACGAGGGCCCCCAGGGCGGCCCCGGGATGCGCGAGATGCTCGGCGTTACCTCGGCGGTGGCCGGCCAGGGACACGCCGACGACGTGGCGCTGTTCACCGACGGACGTTTCTCGGGGGCGACCCGCGGACTCTCTATCGGCCACGTCGCGCCCGAGGCCTACGTCGGCGGCCCGATCGCCGCACTCGAAGACGGCGACGTCGTCACTATCGACGTCGACGACCTCGAACTCTCCGTGGACCTTTCCGACGAGGAGATCCAGTCCCGCCTCGAAGACCACGACCCGGACCCCGCCTACGACAACGGGGTCCTCGCGAAGTACTGCCGAGACTTCGGTTCGGCCGCCAACGGCGCGGTGACGAACCCCGGCGTGCAGTGGGACTGAGACGGTCGTGCGTAACTAATTTCTGCAGTGTCGGAATCGGATCTGATAACTGGGGTGGCGATTGCGGACCACCGCCCGGCGAGTCATAGTGATTATTGTAGGTCTGTTCCGGATCGACCGCACGACTGCGTTCGGTCGTACCGGTAAATCGCTACAATAATCACTATCAGAGGCCGTAGAGGGCGCCGAACTTCCGGTCGACGTAGTCGAGGAAGGCGTCGGCCCCGAACGGCTCGCCGGTGGCTTCCCTGACGAGGTCGTCGGTCTCGTAGCGACAGCCGTGGCGGTGGACGTTGGTCGTCAGCCACTCGTGGAGGGCGTCGAACGATCCTTCGCGGATCCGGCCGTCGAGACCGTCTCTCTCCTCGCGGGCAGCGTCGTACAGCTGGGCTGCCAGCACGCTCCCCAGCGAGTACGTCGCGAAGTAGCCCAGCGACCCGTTGGTCCAGTGGATGTCCTGGAGACAGCCCTCGCTGTCGGTCTCCGGGCGGACGCCCAGGTACTCCTCCATCTTCTCGTTCCAGACGGCCGGGACGTCCGCGACGGCCAGGTCGCCGGACACGAGATCGCGTTCGATCTCGAACCGGAGGACGATGTGCAGGTGGTAGGTCAGTTCGTCGGCGTCGACGCGGATGCGGTTGTCCGGGCAGACCCTGTTGGCGGCCTCGTACAGGTCGCGGTTCGAGGCGTCGACACCCAGGTGGTCCCGGACCGCGGGGCCGAAGTAGTCCCAGAACGCCCGCGAGCGGCCGACGTGGTTCTCCCAGAGCCGGGACTGGGACTCGTGGACCGACAGCCCCCGGTGGGAGCCCAGGGGCGTCCCGTAGTGGTCGTCGGGGAGTCCGAGCGTGTAGGTCGCGTGACCGAACTCGTGGACCGTCGAACTCAGTCCCGACAGCGGGTCGTCGGGCTCGTACCGGGTGGTCACGCGGGCGTCGAACTGCGTCCCCGTCGAGAAGGGGTGGGGCGCTGTGTCGAGGCGGCCCCGCTCCCAGTCGTAGCCCAGTTCGTCGAGGACGGCACGCGACAGCACGTCTTGGTCGGCAGGGTCGTACTCGCCGGTGAACGGTTCGGCCAGGTCCGCGTCGCTTTCTTCGACCTCGTCGATCAGTTCGACGAGTCGCTCGCGGAGGCGTTCGAGCCCCCGCTCGGCGGTGTCCAGTCCGAGATAGGGTTCGTACTCCTCGAACAAGACGGCGTAGGGGTCCCGGTCCGGGTCGATGGCCGCGGCGTACTCGCGTTTGAGTTCGACCATCCGTTCCAGCGTCGGCGCGAACGCGTCGAAGTCGTCGTCGGCTTTGGCCCGTTCCCAGACGGGGAGGGCGTTCGCGGCAGTCTCGGCGATCTCGGCGACGAGTGGCTCGGGGACCTCGACGGCGCGGTCGTGTTCGCGCCGGACTTCCCGGACGACTGCCGCCCGGTCCGGTGTCAGGTCCCGGCCCTCGAGTTCGTCGAGCCAGTCGCCGAGTCGGTCGTCAGTCAGGAGGTCGTGCTGGACCGACGACAGCGCCGAGGACTGTTTCGACCGGGCGGGCGTCCCGCCCTCGGGCATCATCACCTGCTGGTCCCAGCCGAGCATCTCCTCGGCGTCCCCGACGTAGGTAGTCCGCCTGACGTGGTCGAGAAACGCCGGATACCGGTCGGGCGCCTCGTCCGGAGGTCCGGTCGTCATTGGCTGCGCTTGTATCCCGGCCGATATGAATCCTGTTTTTCCGTTCCGCGGTCGGCTGTGGCGACGACGTGGCCCTCGCGGATGGGGGCCGCCGGCCACTCTTTCACGGCCAGGTGTCGGCCACGCGTCGGTAGAGGTCGGCACAGCGGTCGAGGACTGCTAGCGAGACGCTCTCGGTCGCCGTGTGGGCCTCGCCGGGTTCCGACGGGCCACACACCACGCAGGTCGTCCCCGCCCCGGCGAGCCACCCTGCGTCGGTCGCGTGGGGTTTGACGACGTGTTCGGGTCCGTGGTCGGCGTCGTGGACCGCGCGAGCGGCCGCGAGCACGCCGTCAGCGAACTCCCGGTCCTCACACCGCATCGGCGGCAGGTCCTGGTCGACGGTCCAGGTGACGCCCGGGACGTCCTCGACGCGCTCCAGCGGTGCGCGCTCGCCCGGCACGGTGCGCTCGTCGACGGTCACCTCGCAGTGTTCGGGGACGACGTTCCAGGCCGACCCACCCTCGATCTCGGTGACTGCGACGCTCCCCGTCACCGTCTGTCCCGTGACGTCGGCCGTCGGCGCGTCCATCCCCCGGACCAGGTCGACGGCGTCGCTCGCCCGGTAGATGGCGTTGTCGCCCGCCTCGGGTTCGCTGGCGTGAGCGGCCGTCCCGGCCGCCGAGAGGGTCGACCCGCGCCGGCCCTTGTGGGCGACGGCCACGTCGGTGACGCCCGGCGCCGAGTAGCCGGTCGACCCCTCGGCGACGACGGCGTAGTCGGGCGCGAACCCCCGGTCGACCGCGTGGCGCGCGCCGACGCCGCCGACCTCCTCGCCCACGAACGAGGCGAAGACGAGTTCGCCCGCTGGCTCCGCGTCCCGGAAGGCGAGCATCGCCGCCGCGACGGCACCCTTCATGTCGGCGCTCCCGCGACCGTAGAGGCGGCCGTCCCGTCGCTCGACTACGTAGTCGCCGTCCTCGGTCTGTGTGTCGTCGGGTGGGACGACGTCGTGGTGGCCGACCAGCGCCAGCGACGGGCCCGACCCCCGGCGTGCGACGACGTTGCCGCCACGCTCGGCGCCGCCGGCGTCGTCCCGACTGACCCGCGCGTCGGTGTGCTCGCGCACCCAGTCCGTGATGTACTCCCCGACTGCCGCCTCGCTCTCGTGACTCGGGATCGACACCAGGTCCCGCGTCAGCGCGACGAGTTCGTCCATGCCCGTCCACCGGGCGCCGGCGAGAAAAGGCTAGGCTCTCCGGGACGCTCACGAGCGAAAGACGACCACGAGGGCGGCGATACCGCCGGCGCCGATTGCGAACCAGTAGCTCGCGAGGCGGTAGACCAGCGCCACGGAGTAGCCCTCGGCCAGCGTCAGTCCCGCCAGCGTGGCGAGCAGGCCCGCGAGCGCGGCTTCGACGCCGCCGAGTCCGCCCGGCGAGGGGGTCAACCCTGCGAGCGTGCTCGCCGGCACGACGAAACAGACGAGCAACAGCGAGATAGACCCCCCGAGCGTGCGGACGGCGAAGTACAGCGGCAGCGCGAAGAAGAGCCAGCCCACGTAGGAAAAAACCAGCGCGTGGGCGAGCGCGGGCGGGTCGGCCGCGATGCGCTCGAAGGCCTCGTTGAGGTCGGACAATCGTTCGCGGACCCCCGCGACGGTCACGCGTGGCGTCCACCGGGCGAGGGGTTCGACGACCCGGAGGACGACACCGCCGAACGACCGGCGGAACCGCCAGCCCGCGACCGCACAGACCGGGGCGCCGACCGCGAAGACCACCAGCACGACCGCCACGTTCTGTATCCGGTCGGTCACCGTCGTCTGGACGACCAGCACGACCGTGCCCAGCGCGGCGAACGTGAAGAAGGGCAACAGGTTCAGGACGTCGGCGGTGACGACCGACGCCAGCGCGTCCTCGTAACTCGCGTCGGTGTCCCGCGAGAGGACGTATGCGATAAAGGGTTCACCGCCGGCCTGGCCCAGTGGCGTCACGTAGTTGGCGAACGTGGCCGCGTAGTAGGTGCCCACGAGTTTCCGGAAGGGGACGTCGACGCCGACGACCCGGAGGACGACCTGCCAGGCGCGCGCCCAGGCGACGAGTCCGATGGCCGTCGACAGACACCCCGCCGCCAGCCACTGCACCTGTGCGCCGGCGAGTTCCGCCCGGACCTCCTCGGTGCCGATCCCCACGGCAAAGAGGTACAGCACGACCAGCGCGATGGCGAATCCGCCGCCTATCTTCAGCGCGGTCTGGCGGTCGACGAGCTCGCCCACCTCGTCCGCGATCCGGGACACGGTTACTCGATGTAGCCCAGGTCCTGCAGGCGGTCCCTGGCCTCCTCATCCATGTCCTTGAGGACGTCCTCGTCGGTGACCCCGTCCCACTCGCCGTCGACCTCGGCCTCGAAGGTGGCCAGTGCGGCCTCCGTCTCCTCGATGGCGGTCGGGGAGTCGTCCGCGTCGGTGCCGCCGGCCAGGTTCTCCGTCTCGCCGGGGTCGCTGTCCAGGCGGTAGGCCTCGTCGGGGATACGCTCGTTGCGGATGTACTTGGCGTCGGGTCGGCGAGCGGCGCGCATCCGCGAGTAGAACCGCGAGTCGGTGTCGAGCGTGATCCCGGCGGCGCTGGCCTTGCTCTCCAGCTGGCGCAACTCGACGACCGGACGGTGGTAGTCCACGAAGGCGTAGTCGTCGAGGTCGCCGTCGTCGTGGGCCGAAAAGCGGGTCCGACCCGCACCGTCGACCGCGGCGAACTCGCGGTAGTCGGCCGACAGCAGCGACCGTGCACGGTCCAGGGGTTCGCCCCCCTCGGCGGCCTCGACGCCCGCGTAGTCCAACACCGTGTGATAGAGGTCCCCGAGTTCGACCTGGGTCTCGGCGTCACGTTCGGCCGGCAGGCCGGGCGCTTTGACCAGCAGCGGGACGTTCACCAGCGGGTCGTAGATACAGAACTCGTGGCCGTAGAGGTCGTGTTCGCCGTGGAGTTCGCCGTGGTCGGCACAGACGACGACCAGGGTGTCCGCCCAGCGGTCGGTCTCGCGCAGCCAGTCGAACAAGCGCCCGAGGTGATGGTCGATGTGGGCGATCTCGGCGTCGTACAGCGACCGGATCGCGTCCCACTCCTCGTCGTCGATGTCCCTGGCTCCGGAGTTGAACTCCTTGGAGTTCTGGCAGACCGCCGTCGAGTCGACGCCGGGGGCGAACTCCTCGGCGAACGCCTCTGGCGGGTGGTAGGGGAGGTGGGCGTCCATCAGGTTGACGAACGTGAACCACTCGCGGTCCTCGCGTTCGGCGTCGGCGACGAACGACTGGACGCGCTCGACGATGGCGGGGGTCTTGGAGTCGCCGCCGCCCTCTTTCGCGAAGTACTCGTGGGCGGTGTTGCCCAGTTCGACTAGGCGGTCGGCCACCTTCCGGAGCGTGGGGCTGTCGTTCATCTTCTTCCAGACCCGCGCCAGGGTTCCCGAGAGGACGTCGCCGGGCATCACCTGGAAGAAGTTGTCCTGGTCGTCGAACCCGTCGGTGAGGTTCGTGTAGGGGGTGATCCAGGCGTTCGAGGAGTAACAGGCGGTGGCGTAGTCGGCCGCCGACAGCGACTCGGCCAGCGTCGTCGCGCCTTCGAGGTACGGGTTCTCCTGGGTGGCCTCGTGCTGTGAGGGGTACAGCCCGGTGAACATCGAGGCGTGGACGGGCAGCGTCCAGGGTGCGGGTGCGACGGCCTCCTCGAACACCGTCGCCTCCTCGGCGAACGCCTCCAGGGTGGGCGTCGTCTCCCGGTCGTAGCCGTACACCGAGAGGTTGCGCTTGCGGACCGTGTCCATCACGACGAAGAGGACGTTCGCCGGCCCGTCGGTGTCGCTCATGGCTGTCACGGGGCCGGCCACGGAATTAAATGGCGTGGTCTCTCGTCCGGAAACGAAACCGTCGAAACGGCCTCAGAACGGGGCCTCGGGGCCTTCGTCGTCGTCGCCGCCGATGTCACCGCCGCGGCTCTCGCCGGGCATCGAGGGGCCGGTGTTGGCGCCGGCCATGCCCTCACCGCCGCCCATGCCGCCGCCGGTGTTGGCGTGGACGGTCTCGATCTCGGGGATCTCCTCGGTCATGCGGGTCTTTATCGCCTGGATCGTCATCGGGGAGATGCCACAGCCGGAACACGCGCCGCCGAGTTCGATCGACACGCTGCCTTCCTCGCGGTCGATCTCCTGGATGGCCGCGCTGCCGCCGTGCATCTGGATCTGCGGGAAGTTCCGTCGCAGGAAGTTCGAGATACGTTCCTGGAGGTCGTCTCCCTCGTCTGTCTCGGTGCTCATCGTATATTAGGGTTGGCGGCGACGGTGTTTAGACCTTTGGACTCGTGCGGTTCTCCCCACCGGCCCCGGGAGACGAACGGTGGCGCCCGGGGCCACGGTCAGTCCATCCAGTCGGGGTCGGCCCGCGGGGGTGCGAACACGTCGATGCCGTCGACCGGTTCCTCGCTGCGGTTCTGGGCGGCGTGGGGCTCGTCCCCCGGAATCCGATAGGAGTCGCCGGGCCCGACGACGAACTCCTCGCCGTCGACGACGAATGTAAACGTCCCCCCCGAGACGTAGCCGACCTGTTCGTGGTGGTGGCTGTGTTGGGGCACCGTCGCGCCGGGCTCGATGTGGAAGTGCTGGACGCTCATCTCCGCGCCGACGGCCAGCTGGGTGAGGTGGACGCCGTCGACGGCCTCGACCGTCTCGCGTGCCGAGTGCTGGACTGTCTCCATGCCCCCGCCATCGGGAGCCACGTCCCTAAGCGTACGGCCCGGGTCTCCCGGCCAGGGGAACATTTAAGCCCGACAGTTCGCATGCCCGGGTATGAACGTCGAGGCAGAGTGGTTTTCCCCGGACCCCGACGAGACGGTCGTCTGGACCGGTCAGCCGCGGATCTGGCGTATCTGGGGGACTGTCGCGAACACGCTCGTCGTGTCGGCCGTCGCGGTGGTCGGGGCGTATCTCGTGCTCACGCTGGTGCTCCCCGGACTGAACCCGAACCCGCTCGCGGCGATTCCGGTCCCCGACAGCGTCGTTGTCTGGGGCGTCGCCGCGCTCGTCGTCGGCTGGAAACTCGTCTCGGTCGTCGCCGCCTACCTCCGGGTCGAGAAGACCGACTACGTCCTGACCGACAGACGGGTGTACCGCAAAGACGGGATCCTCTCGGAACACGTCTCCAACGTCGGCGTCGACCGCGTCCAGGAGACGACCCTCTCGAAGGACATGTTCGGCAACGCCTTCGATTACGGCACTGTCACGATAAGCACCGCCGGCAGCGGCGGCGCGGACCTGGTGATCGACGACCTGAACGACCCCGAAACGTTCCGTGACCGCCTCAACGAGCAGGTCCGCAACTTCGACGACGCCGGTGGCGGCGACGGCCCGCTGACCGGAGCGCGCTCGACGCCGAGACTACCGACGCGCTGCTGGCGGAAGCGCGGGGGCTCCGTGACGTCGCCGAGCGACTGGAGGAGTCGGTATGAGCGACGGGCAAAGCGCGGTCGACGGGGTCGCCAGCGCGGTCGACACCGACGTCTCCGACTGGCTCTCGCTCGACCCCGGCGAGGAGGTCCAGTGGGTCGGCGGCCCGACGAACCTCCGGATCATCAGCACCGTCGTCTGGGGTATCGTGTTGATCCCCTTCCTGCTCGGACTCCTGATACTCCTCTTTGCCCCGCTGACCTACCTCAACATCAAAAACACCGACTACGTGCTCACCAATCGTTCGCTGTACGTCAAAGAGGGCGTGCTCTCGACCAGTATCGAGACCGTCGACCTAGACCGGATCCAGAACACGGATTTCACCCAGTCGTTCTGGGGCAAACAGCTCGGCTTCGGGACGATCGAGGTCAGCACCGCCGGCAGTTCCGGCGCCGACATCTCCTTCAGCGGCGTCGAGGAGGCACGCGAGGTGCGCGACCGGATCGCTCGCGCCCAGCGCGAGTACGCGGGCGGCGACCGCGGGACGTCGGACGGCACCGGCGGCGGCGGGAGTGTGGGACAGACGGCCGGCGCCGACCAGCTGGATCAGGTAGTCGCGGAACTGCGTGCGACTCGCGAGGCGCTCGAACGCGTCGAGGCGAAACTCGGCGACGCGGACGGAAATGACCGGTCCGGCGCGCCGAGCAGCCACCGAGCGGCCGACGATACACGGTCGAACGAGTCCGGGCCGGTCCCGCCGTCCGAACAGGAGACCACCATCGACCAGTCGGACCCTGCGGGCGGTCGGTCTGACTCCGACCGCGGCCAGTCGGACCCGCCGGGAAGCCAGTCACAGCCTGCCGGCGGTCAGTCCGGCCCGACCGGCGGCCAGACCGACGACTCGACTGACAAATGAGCGTCCACGGACGAGTGAGCGTCGACCGGCGACCAGCAGTCAGACGTCGGTGAACCAGTCGTCGTAGCCGGCGAGATCGCCTTCGACCAGGTCGAAAAACTGCGTCTGGATCTCGTCGGTGACGGGGCCTTTGGTGCCTTCGCCGACGACGTTATCGTCGACGCTCCGGATGGGCGTCACCTCGGCGGCGGTGCCCGAGAAGAACAGTTCGTCCGCAGTGTACAGCTCCCCGCGGGAGATGGTGGCCTGGTCGTAGACCGTATACCCCATGTCGCGGGCGAGTTGGATCACGGTCCGGCGGGTGATACCGTCGAGGTTTGACTCGGCGAGGCCGGGTGTGAAGATCTCGCCGTCCCGGACGAGAAAGAGGTTCTCGCCGGGGCCCTCGGCGACCTGGCCCTCCTTGTTGAGGACGATCGCTTCCGTGTAGCCGTTGCCCTTCGCTTCGAGCGAGGCGAGGACGCTGTTGACGTAGGCGCCGGTCGTCTTGGCGTTGGTCGGGATCTGGCTGGAGGCGTACTTGCGCCACGATGAGATCGCCACGTCGACGCCCTCTTCGAGGGCTTCCTCGCCGAGGTAGGCGCCCCACGGCCAGACGGCGACGGCGACCTGCACCGGCGAGTTGGCGGGGTTCAGCCCCAGCGGGCCGTAGCCGTAGAAGGCGATCGGCCGGATGTAACACGAGGCAAGCCCCTCGCGGTCGATGAGTTCGACCGTCGCCTCGGTCAGTTCCTCGGGGTCGAAGGGGATCTCGATGTCGTAGGGTTTGGCGGAGTCATAAAGGCGCTGGAGGTGTTCGTCCCACCGGAAGATAGCCGGTCCGTCGGCCGTCTCGTAACAGCGCACGCCCTCGAAGACACCGGTCCCGTAGTGGAGCGCGTGGGTCAACACGTGGACGTTGGCGTCCTCGAAGTCGACGAACTCGCCGTCCAGCCAGACCTCGTCGACGCCCTCGTACATCTCCGGTCGGTCGCTCATGGGGCCATCCCTCCGTCCGTGACCGCTCTCGACTCGGCAGGTCCCGGCGCGCCAGCCTCGAACAGACAGTGCATACCCCGCCCTTGCGATGCCTGGGTAATGAGTGTTGACGGTCCGCGTCCCTCGCCTGCTACCCGACCCAACGTCTCGGAACCGCGCCGCTCGCTCGCCGCTCGAAATATCTCATTCTGAAGTGGAGGTAGTATAACGCTAGACTGCCCCAATTCAGTGTTATCACTAATTGAAACTACTGGTCGGGTGTTTAGTGAACGCGGTCCGTACTCGCGGTCGAGCGGAAACCATGGGACCCAGCGTACCGACCCGGCGCGGGACACGCGGCGTCAGCAAGGTCGTCGGTGTCGTGCTCGTGACGGCCATCGTCGTGTTGCTCGCGGCCGTCGTCGCGACCGCCGCGACGGGGTTCCAGGACAGGTTGCGGGAGCCGGCACCCACTGGGGCGTTCGAACAGGAGTACGTCTCGACGGGCGAGGGGAACACCGACTACCGGCCGTACGTCGAGATCACCCACCGGGTCGGGCGCGAGGTCGACGCCGAGAACATCGTGATACGCGACCAGTCGGGCAACTCGATACGCTGGGACCAGGTCTGGACCGGCGGGCCGGTCGTCAGGTCCAGCGAGTACGTCCACATCGACGGGTTCGGGAGCGACAGCGTTCTCGACCCCATCTGTGCGGCGGGCGACTCCTACACCGTCATCGTGAAAAACGACGAGGGCGAGCGAGTGATACTAAACGAGTGGGAGGCGTCGACGGACCCGCAGTTGCCGCCTGACGCGAGCAGTGACACCGACGGCGATGGCATCCCCGACTGGTGTTGAGACCCTCGGCCGTCCTCCGTGCCGGCGCTCGACGGCCCGGGGCGTCGTCGGGATAGACGGACGGCCGCCAGCGGTCCACACGACCCGCGCCGGCGCTCACTCCTCGACGACGACCGTTCCGATCATGCCCGTCCGGATGTGGGGGATACAGACGTAGGTGTGCTCGCCGGGCGTCTCGAACGTGTGTTCGTAGGTCGCGTCGATGGGTTCGATGTCGTTGGGGCTCCCGTCGGCGCCGTAGGACGCGAACGGTTCGGCGCCCTCGGGGATGGACGTCTCCGGCGAGTGGTCGGGCACCCCCGACACGTTGTGGCCCGGCCCGACGAACGTCCAGGTCACCGTCTCGCCCACCGCGACGGCCAGATCCTCCGGCGCGAACCTGTTAGCCCCGTTCGCGCCGACGGCGACGTCGCCGTCGGTCGTGGGCGTCTCCCGGGTCTGCCGGTCGGCACACCCCGCGAGCGCGCCGATGGCCGCGACGCCCATCGACTGTACCAACCGCCGCCGTGAGTACTCCCGCATCGTCCGTCGCTTGGACTGGTGGCTTTTGATACTGTCGGACACACGCAAGTCGACACTCGATACTTCGTTTGGCGGTCTCCGAGACATCTTGATGATGAAACACCGACAAGCGTGTTCACGTACTTGTGTCCGACAGTACGAGTCGTGTGGTCCGCGTCGACGACGACCGGTCGACAGACGGGTGCGGGGGAGAGCAGGCGACTCGCCGGGGTTTTGTGGGTCGCCGCCACAGTGACGGTATGGACCAGGTGTTCGCCCCGTGGCGCATCGAGTGGGTCGAACGCGACGGCGGCAACGACGACGTCGACGGCTGCGTGTTCTGTGCTTACGGGAGTGGGGACGCCGAACTGGACCGCGAGCGCCGGGTCGTCGCCCGCTCGGAGTACGCGTTCGTCCTGTTGAACAACTACCCGTACAACCCCGGCCACGTGATGGTCATCCCCCACGACCACACGGGCGACTACCGCGACCTGGACGACGCGGTGTTGCTGGACCACGCCCGCCTCAAACAGCGTACCCTCGACGCACTCGACGAGGGCCTGGGCCCCGACGGGTACAACGCCGGGTGCAACCTCGGCGGCGCGGCCGCCGGCGGGTCGATCGACGACCACGTCCACACGCACGTGGTCCCGCGGTGGGCGGGCGACACCGACTTCATGGCTGTCGTCAGCGACACCACCGTCATCGTCGAGGCTATCGCCGACACATACGACCGACTCCACGACGCCTTCGGCGCCCAGCCCGGCGCCGAGGTCGCAGGCGAGGACCGCGCCGTCGTGCTGGACCTGTAGGTCGACGACCGGACGGCCGTCCCGTCCGCACTCCTTTCGGGCCCGATCGTACCCGAGCACTACCGACCCGTCGAAGCGGCTTTGACCCGGGGCGGCGTACGGGGTGGCGATGTCCCGGTCGAACACGCTCCGGCGGGTCGGGTTGCTTCTGCTGGGGGTGAACCTCCTCCTGTTTCTCGTCAAGAGCGGGGCGTGGCTGACGACCGGGAGCCTGGCCGTCGAGGGCGAGGCGGTCAACAGCCTCGCCGACTCGGTGTACTCGCTGGTCACGGTCGCGGGGCTGTATATGACGACGCGCCCGCCCGACTTCGAACACCCTCACGGTCACGAGCGCATCGAGCCCTTCGTCGGGCTGTTTGTCGCCGCCGGGATCGTCGTCGCGGGCGGCACAGTGCTGTACCAGTCGGGGACGACGCTGCTGTCGGGGTCGGTCACGGTGTCGCGCGGGCCGGTCGCGGTCGCGGTGCTGGCCGTCGCCGCCGTCACGAAGTACGGTCTCTACCGGTACATGCTGGCGGCCGGCGAGCGCCACAACTCGCCGGCGCTGACGGCGACTGCGCTGGACAACCGCAACGACAGCTTCACCGCCGGGGCGGCCATCGTCGGCGTCGCCGGGGCCGGGGCCGGCTACCCGATCCTCGACCCGCTGGCCGCGGCCGTCGTCGCGGTCGGCATCCTCTACACCGGCGTCGAAATCGCCCGCGACAACCTCGGATATCTGGTCGGTCGCGCCCCGCCCGAGGACCTGCGCCAGGAGATCATCCGCCGGGCACTCGAACACCCTGACGTCGACGGCGCTCACGACGTCGTCGCCCACTACGTCGGTCCCGAGATCGACGTCTCACTCCACGTCGAAGTCCAGGGCGACCGCACGCTGCTGGAGGCACACGACATCGAGTCGGCGGTCGCCGGCGCCGTCGGGGCGCTCCCGGAAGTCGACGACGTCTTCGTCCACGTCGACCCCCGCGAGGCCGGTGAATGGAAACACGACAGCTCCGTCGACGAACTCGCCGGCGACGGCGGGGACGCGTCACCCGACGACGCCGCAGACGAGGGGTCGATGGAGGGGGCCACCGACGAGCACCCGGACGACGACGCCGGGACGTAGTTCAGACCAGTTCGCCCAGCGCGTACACCGTGTTGTGGCCCGTGACCTCGACGTCGACGACGTCGCCGGGTTCGACGCCCGCCGTCTCCGAGCACCGACCGCCGCTGACCGACCATCGCCTCGTGGGCCGCCCCGACCACGTCCATCTTCAGGTCGGTCATCGCCTTGGAGCGCTCCTTTTTCACTGTGCCACCCAGTCCCTTCATGTCGGCGGCGTCGGTGCCGGGCCGCTTCGAGAAGCGCGTGACGTTGATCTTCTCGGGGCGGGTCTCGCCCAGGAGGGCCATCGTCTGCTGGAAGTCCGCCTCGGTCTCGGTCGGGAAACCGACGATGAAGTCAGTCGCCAGCGTCCACTCCTCTAAGTGCTCGTCGAAGGTTTCGACGACTTCGAGGAACTCCCCGACCTCGTGCTGGCGGCGCATATCCGCGAGCACGTCGTCGCTGCCCGACTGGACGGGCGCGTGCAGGAAGTTGTACAGATCGTCGTGCTCGGCGAACACGGCTGCGAGTTCCTCGCGGACCCCGTGGACGCCCTTGGGGTTGGCCATGCCCACGCGCACTCGGAACTCGCCGTCGATCTCCGTACAGATCCGCTTAAGGAGTTCGGGCAGGAGGCTCTCGCCCTGGTTGCGGTCCCAGCCGTAGACGCCGGTGTCCTGGCCGGTGATCCGCAGTTCCCTGGCGCCGGCGTGGACCAGCGCACGGGCCTTCTCGACGTTTTCTTCGACCGGCGGCGAGTCGATCCGGCCGGTAGCCTGCTTGGTGATGCAGTACGAACAGTCGCTCATACACCCACGGGCGACCGGGAGGATGCCGACGACGCCCTCGACGACGGGGTCGGTGTCGGGCGTAACGGTCGGGCACTCCCCGTTGCGGACGTACTCCGGAACCGCGTCCCAGTGGAGGATTTCGGCGTCGACGTCGGCCTGCTCGAAGGTCTCGCCCTGGGCGAGCGCCATACAGCCGGTCACGACGAGGTCTGCTGGCGTCTCGGCGTCGAGCTCTTCGGCCCGCCGGAGCATGTTCCGCTCGGTCTTCTCGACGACGGTGCAGGTGTTGAGGATGGCCACGTCGGCCTCAGCGGGGCCGTCGGCGGGATGGTGGCCGCCGTCGCGCAGCGCCCGCTCGATATCGCGGCTCTCACCCCTGTTTGCCGTACAGCCGTAGGTCTCGATGTGGTAGCGGGCCATCGCGTGTCTGTCCCTTCGCCTGGGCGGGCAAAAACGCGACGGTCGTCAGCCGTCCTCGTCGCGCTGGTCGAGAAACTCCCGGACGATGACGTCGCCGCTGGAGGCGCCGACCCGTTCGGCGCCGGCCTCGAACATCCGTTTCGCGTCGACCCACGACCCGATCCCGCCGGCGGCCTTCACCGGGAGATACTCGCTCAACACCGCCACGTCGGCAGCGGTCGCGGGGCCGGCGTAGCCGGTGCCGGTTTTGAGGTAGTCGGCGCCGGCCTCGACGACACACTCGGCCGCGCGTCGCAGTTGTGCGTCCGACAGCAGCGGTGCCTCGACGATCACCTTCACCGGAACCGGGACGGCGGCGACCACTTCGGCGAGCTGGCTTTCGACGGCGTCGCCTTCGCCAGCACGCAACCGGCCGACGTTGAGCACGACGTCGAGTTCGTCCGCGCCGTCCTCCCAGGCGGCGGTCGCCTCGTAGCACTTCGTTTCGGTCCCGTGGGTGCCGTGGGGGAACCCGACGACCGTCACGAGCGGGACCGTCGGTGCGTATCCGCTGGCCAGGTCGAGATAGCAGGGCGGGACGCAGGCGCGGGTGTCGTACTCGATGGCGACGTCGAGCACCCCGATCACGTCGTCGGGTGTGGTCTGGGGCCCGAGAACGGTGTGCTCGATGCGGTCCGTGACCGACGCCGGGTCCACGCCGTCTACGTCCATACCCCCGGAAGGGGCTCCCGGAATAAAAACGCCACCCGTCGGGGAGGTACAGGCGTGGATTTAATTGCCCGCGGGGCTACCACGAGGTATGGACGTGCGGGACGCAGTCGAGGCCGACGCCGAGCGACTCGCAGAGATGACGGACTCTCCGACCGACGTGATGCGCAATCTCGTCCACGACCGGACCGTCCGCGTCGCCGAGACCGACGACGGCATCGTCGGGTTCGTCTCGTTCGACGCACGCGAGCGGACGGTCCACGTCACCCAGCTGGAGAGCGAGGGCGGCGTCTACGACCGACTGCTCGAAGAGCCCGTCCGGTTCGCCCGGACCGAACGTATGAACGTGGAACTGCTCGTCCCGGAAGACGAGACCAACACCCGCGAGGCTGCCGAGGCCGCCGGTTTCGACCACACGGGCGCCGGTCCCGCTTTCGAGGGCCAGTCGACTGTCCGCTACCGACTCGACCCGCGGTGACCCCTCGCGCTAGAGCGTTGCCTCCTTCGTCCAGCGTTTCTCGACGTCACGGTTGGCCAGGACGACGGTGTCGCCGTCGTCGGTCTCGAAGCGGCTCTTCCTGATCTCGATGCTCGTGACGGTGCCGGTGACCGACCCGGTCGTCACCTGGTCGCCAGGGTTGAAATACGGGTCGCGAAGCAGGTACACCCCCGAGACGGCGCCCTCGTCATCTCCGAGAGGGATAGGAAACCCCAAGCGCGAGAAACCCGGCGCCGGTGCCCAGACTCGCCGCGACCTCCCCCAGTCCCACGAGGTTCAACAGGACCGAATTTTGATAAGGTCCGGGTGCGAGAATCGAACCGAAACCAGACGTGCTCGCTCCGCTGCGCGCGACTGGTAGGCTTCGATTCTCGCTTTCCGGCTTTTCCACTCCTCCCTCTGGTCGTCGTGAAAAAGTCCGGGTGCGAGAATCGAACCCGCGTCTCAGCCTCCACAAGGCTGAAGGATAACCACTACCCCAACCCGGACACGCCCGGAGCGAAGCCCGTCGCGGTCAAGTACGTTACGCTCTGCGGGTCGCGTGCGCCGGCGACGCACGCCCGGCGGACGTTCATTACGCCGCTCTCCCTCGCGACAGTATGGTCGGCGTCGGAGACGAGGCGCCGGGGTTCGAACTCCCGGGCGTCGTC
>PXQN01000092.1 GCA_003021305.1 Halobacteriales archaeon QH_10_67_22
ACCTCGTCGCGGACTACGGGGACCGACTCACCGACGCCCGCCAGCAGGCGGGCCTCCAGACTGACGAACTCGCGGCGGCGGTCGGGGCCGACGAGAGCGACGTCCTCGCGGTCGAACAGGGCCGGGCCACCCAGGCTGGGGTCGGCGGCTCGCTCATCGACGCCCTCGAACGCGAACTGGAGATCGAACTCGCCGACTCCTCCTGATACTGTCGGACACAAGTACGTGAACACGCTCGTCGGTGTGTCACCATCGAGACGTCTCGGAAACCGCCAAACGAAGTATCGAGTGTCGACTTGCTTGTGTCCGACAGTATGAGACGGTCGAACCTCGCGGGACGACAAAAGAGTGTTCGGTTTGTGGTGTCGAAACAGATAAGCCGATCTGGGTACGCGAGCATTCGTGTCCGGCGTGCGGACACACTCATCGGAGTCGAGGCCGGCTACCACAACCAGTTGCTGGTCGACGGGACGGTGGCCGTGCCGGACACGCGTCCCTACAACGACGACCCGAGCAAACTGCCGAAGACGCTCGACGCGCCGGCCGTCAGCTGTCCGTCGAACTGACCGGCCGGGCAATTTTTGCCGCCAGGGCCGCAACCGGAGGCATGGATCTCTCGGCCACCCAGGCGGCGATCAGGGACACTGTACGGGAGTTCGCGCTCGCAGAGGTGCGTCCGACGCTCCGGGAACACGACCGCGAGGGGACCTTCCCCGAGGACGTGTGGGACGGCCTGGCCGACCTGGACCTGACGGGACTGACGACCCCGGAGACCTACGGCGGGTTCGACGCCGACCGGCTCACCTACGCCGTCGTCAACGAGGAAGTCGCCTACGGCTCGCTGGCGGTGGCGACGGCGCTGTCGGTCCACTGTCTGGCGACCTCCTGTCTCGCGGAGTTCGGCGACGAGTCGGTCCGCGAGCAGTTCCTGCCGGAGATGGTCGAGGGCCGCCCCGTCGGTGCGTTCGCCCTCTCTGAACCCGAGGCGGGGTCGAACCCGGCAGAGATGTCGACCGTCGCCCGGTCCGACGGGGACGAGTACGTCATCGACGGCACCAAACAGTGGATAACCAACGGCGCCCGCGCCGGCGTCGTCGTCGTCTTCGCCAGGACCGACCCGGACGACCCCGAGTCGGTGACACAGTTTCTCGTCCCGGCCGACGCCGACGGCCTCACCGTCGGCGAGAAAGAGGACAAACTGGGCCTGCGCGCCAGCGACACCGTCTCGCTGACCTTCGACGGGGTTCGGGTGCCCGACCGGTACCGCCTGACCGAGGAGGGTCGCGGGCTCGCGGCCGCCTTCTCCATCCTCACGGGCGGGCGGGTCGGCATCGCGGCCCAGGCTGTCGGCCTGGCACAGGCGGCCCTCGACGAGGCCCTCGCCTACGCGGGCGAGCGTGAACAGTTCGACCAACCCATCGGCGAGTTCCAGTCGGTCCGTCACACGCTCGCGGAGATGCACACGCAGACCCAGGCCGGGCGACTGCTCACCCGGGACGCCGCCCGGCGGATGGACGCCGGCGAGGACGCCCGGACCGCAGCGAGCATGGCGAAGTACTTCGCGAGCGAGGCGGCCGTCGACGTGACGGGCCAGGCGGTCCAGGTCCACGGCGGCGCGGGCTACACGACCGACCACCCTGTCGAGCAGTTCTACCGGGACGCGAAGGTCACGACCATCTACGAGGGGACCACCCAGATCCAGAAAGACGTGGTCGCCCGCGCGCTGTTCTGATACGGAGGTCTCCCCACGCGGAGCCAAACGCCTTTCTCGCGGCGGTCCCAAGTCGGCGGCGTGCCGGAGTACGACGCCATCGTCTACGACCTCGACGGGACGCTCGTCCGCCTGGACGTCGACTGGGACGACGTCCGGGCCCGCTGTGTCGCCGTGATGGACGCACGCGGGGTCGACGTCGGGGGCGCGGACATCTGGGAGATACGCCAGATCGCAGACGACCACAACGCACTGGACAGGATCGACGAGGTGATCGCGGAGTTCGAACGCGACGGCGCGATGAGTGCGGACAAGCTCCCGCTGGCGGGCGACCTCCCGGCGAACGTGCCGGTCGGGGTCTGTTCGCTCAACGACGAGTCGGCCTGCCGGATCGCCCTGGAGCTGTACGGGCTCGACCGCCACGTCGACGTGGTGGTCGGCCGTGGGACGGTCGAGACGGTCAAACCCGACCCCGAAGGGCTGCTGTACGCCCTCGACGAACTCGGCGTCGCGCCGGGTCGGGCGCTGTTCGTCGGCGACTCGGCGTCGGACCGCGAGGCCGCCCGCAACGCCGGGATGGCCTTCCAGTGGGTCCGCGACCGGGCGTAGCCCGAACGGGTCGCGTTCGCCTACCGGTACCAGCGTTCGAGGGCGTACATCGAAAGCGCCGTCACGACCCAGACTGCGGCGCCCAGGCGGACGGCGAACATCGCCCGCTCCCCCCAGGTCGCGAGGTCGGCGGTCACCGAGAGCAGTGCCACCAGCGGCGCACCCGCGAGGATAGTCGCGACGAAGGTCAGTTGCATCACCCGGCCGTAGTCGACGCCGTCCGGGTCAGTCCGCTCGACGCTCTCTGGCACGCCCGCCTCTACTGGTCCCGGCGTCTTGAGTGGTGCGAAGCAGGGCTGGCCCCGGGCCCCGCCGCGGCCTCCCGCGAGGCACGGAGCCGCGACAGGGCTCACGCCGCTACCGAGTCGTCGAAGAAGCCGGCGAGGGTTTCGTTGAACGCGGTCGGTCGCTCGACCATCGCGAGGTGGGCGGCCTCGGTCAGTACCCGCATCTCACAGTCCGGCAGTTGCTCGGCCAGGAACTCGTGATAGGACGGCGGTGTGAGCGCGTCGTGTTCGCCGACGATGGCGAGCGTCGGGGTCGTCACCTCCTGAAGGCGCTCCCGGACGTCGAACCGGTGGCAGGTCAGGAAGTCCCGCCTCGTCACTGCCTGGCCCGTCGCACGCAGCTGTGCCCGTGAGCGCTCGACGGTCCGCTCGTCGGGCTTGTGGAACAGTCTGTCGGGGCCGTGGAGGAAGTCGACGGCGCGTTCGAAGTCCTCGACCAGCCACTCCCGAAAATCTTCCAGGACTGTCAGTCTCGTGCCGGTCCCGGCCAGCACCAGTCCGGCCGGGTCGTGACCGCACTGCTCTCCCCCGAATCGCAATGCTACCGGTCGTCGATATCCCCGGCACTGTTTGCCGGAATTACCGATAGATTTAAATACTTGTAGCGGTAACTCGGAGTTAGTATGATAGAAACCACGCAGTTCGACGAGGAGACTGTGGTGCGGCGATACGACTACGCTGACAGCGAGGTCGTGGCCGGTGTTAGACGACACCGTGATAGCGCTCGTCGACGGCGAACAGTACGAACTCGCCGTCGACGACGAGGCGCGCGCGTCCATGAACAACGGTGTGTTGACCATCGAGGTGGAGCGATGAGACTCACCGTCAAGCCCCTGAAACAGAAAGACGCCGGCCGCGGACTGGCTGCCGTCGACCGCGGCGCGATGGCCGAACTCGACCTGGAGAACGGCGATTACATCGTCATCGAGGGCGACTCGCGCGCAGTGGCGCGGGTCTGGCCCGGCTACCCCGAGGACGAGGGCCGGGGCGTCATCCGCATCGACGGTCGCCTCCGCGGGGAGGCCGACGTCGGCGTCGACGACATCGTCGAGATAGAGAAAGCCGACGTCAACCCCGCGACCCGCGTGACGGTCGCACTCCCGCAGAACCTCCGGGTTCGTGGCGACGTCGGCCCCATGATCCGCAACAACCTCAGTGGCCAGGCGGTCACCGAGGGCCAGACGGTTCCGGTGTCCTTCGGTCTGGGACCGCTCTCCTCGATGAGCGGCCAGAAGATCCCGCTGAAGGTCGCCAGCACCGACCCGAGCGGCACGGTCGTCGTCACGGACTCGACGGAAGTCGACGTGACCGACCAGCCCGCCGAGGAGATCCAGGGTGCCGGTCGCGGCGGCGCCGAGGCGCCCGACGTCACTTACGAGGACATCGGCGGCCTCGACAGGGAACTCGAACAGGTCCGCGAGATGATCGAGTTGCCGATGCGCCACCCGGAACTGTTCGAGACGCTGGGCATCGAGCCCCCGAAAGGCGTCCTCCTGCACGGGCCGCCCGGCACCGGGAAGACCCTCATGGCCAAGGCCGTCGCCAACGAGATCGACGCCTACTTCACCGACATCTCCGGGCCGGAGATCATGTCGAAGTACTACGGCGAGAGCGAGGAACAGCTCCGCGAGGTCTTCGACGAAGCCGAGGAGAACGCCCCGGCGATCGTCTTCATCGACGAGATAGACTCCATCGCCCCCAAGCGCGGCGAAACCCAGGGTGACGTCGAACGGCGCGTCGTCGCCCAGCTGTTGAGCCTGATGGACGGGCTCGAGGAGCGCGGGCAGGTCATCGTCATCGGCGCGACCAACCGCGTCGACGCCGTCGACCCCGCGCTCCGGCGCGGTGGCCGCTTCGACCGCGAGATAGAGATCGGCGTCCCCGACAAGAACGGTCGCAAGGAGATCCTGCAGGTCCACACCCGCGGAATGCCCCTGACTGAGGACATCGACCTCGAACAGTACGCCGAGAACACCCACGGGTTCGTCGGCGCTGACCTGGAGTCACTCTCCAAAGAGGCGGCGATGAACGCGCTCCGCCGTATCAGGCCGGAACTGGACCTCGAAACCGACCAGATCGACGCCGAGGTGCTCGAACACCTGGAGGTCACCGAGCAGGACTTCCGCGAGGCGCTCAAGGGGATCGAACCCTCCGCACTGCGCGAGGTGTTCGTCGAAGTCCCGGACGTGACCTGGGAGGACGTCGGCGGCCTCGAGGACACCAAAGAGCGCCTGCGCGAGACCATCCAGTGGCCGCTGGACTACCCCGAGGTGTTCGACACGCTGGACATGCAGGCCGCCAAGGGCGTCCTGCTCTTTGGCCCGCCGGGCACCGGGAAGACACTGCTGGCCAAGGCCGTCGCCAACGAGGCCCAGTCGAACTTCATCTCCGTGAAAGGGCCCGAACTGCTGAACAAGTTCGTCGGCGAAAGCGAGAAAGGCGTGCGCGAGGTCTTCTCGAAGGCCCGCGAGAACGCGCCGACCGTGATCTTCTTCGACGAGATCGACTCGATCGCGGGCGAACGCGGCGGACAGGCCACGGACTCGGGTGTCGGCGAGCGCGTCGTCTCCCAGCTGCTGACCGAACTGGACGGCCTCGAAGAGCTGGAAGACGTCGTGGTCATCGCGACCACGAACCGTCCGGACCTGATCGACTCGGCACTCCTGCGCCCGGGCCGCCTGGACAGGCACGTCCACGTCCCCGTCCCCGACGAGGACGGCCGCCGGAAGATCCTCGAGGTCCACACGCGGGACAAACCGCTGGCCGACGACGTCGACCTCGACCAGCTAGCCCGGCGGACCGAGGGCTACGTCGGCGCCGACATCGAGGCGCTCACCCGCGAGGCCTCGATGGCCGCCAGCCGTGAGTTCATCACCAGCGTCGACCCCGAGGAGATCGGCGACTCGGTCGGCAACGTCCGGATCACGATGGCCCACTTCGAACAGGCCTTAGACGAGGTCGGGCCCAGCGTCGACGAGGACACCCGCGAGGAGTACGAGCGCATGGAAGAGACGTTCCAGTCGACCGAACCCACCGAGGGCGAGGACCGCTTCGAGCGCACCTTCCACTGACGCTGTTGCGCGCCGGACACGTTTTTTCTGCCGTGGTCCGTTTCGCTCGCAGTCGGTCGCGAACACAAGACGATTGAACCACGAGCCCTCAGTGGTCGGTGATGAACGTCAGACGCCACGTCCCGACGCTGACGGGCGTGCTCTCGGTTGTCGCGCTGGGGCTCGTGTTCGCCGCCGCGGGGCGTCGCATTCCGGCGTGGTTGCTCCCGCGTGCGCCCGAAGCCGTGATCGCCGCCATCCCGCACGTCAACGCCGCTATCAGCGTCGCTGCCATCTCCACTATCGTCGTCGGCGTCCGCGCGATACGCCGGGGGAACGTCGCGCGCCACCGCCGGGCGATGCTCGCGACGACCGGGCTGTTCACCGTGTTCCTGGTCGCGTACCTCTACCGCGTCGCCCTGGAGGGCCCGACCGAGTTCGCTGGCCCCGCCGCAGTCGAACGGTTCGTCTACTTCCCGGTCCTGGGAGTCCACATCCTGCTCGCCGTCGTCTGTGTGCCGCTGGTCATCTACGTCCTGTTGCTCGCCGGCACCCACTCAGTCAGTGAGTTGCCCGACACCCGGCACCCGACGGTCGGCCGGGTCGCGGCGACGCTGTGGCTCGTTTCCTTTGCTCTGGGGACCGTCGTCTATGCGCTGTTATACGTCGTCTACTGACACTCCGGCGACGGGCCCCCGTTCGGGCCGGTCTCCGACCCCCCGCAAGGAACTGGTAACCAGGCTGATTTACCGAACAGTCGTATCCGCTGACATGAGCGACGAGACCACGGTGGCTATCGCCTGTCAGGGCGGGGGCAGCCACACGGCCGTTACTGCGGGCGTGTTGCGCGAGACCCTCCTGGAACTCCCCGAGAGATACGAGATAACGGCGCTGAGCGGCACGTCGGGCGGGGCCATCTGTGCCGCCATCGCCTGGGACGGACTGCGACGGGACGACCCCGGGGACGCCAGAGACCGCCTCGCAGGGTTCTGGGACGAACTCGCCGCCGACACGGGGCCGGAACTGCTGGCCAACGACGCCGCGCTGTGGGGTCGCCGGCTCACGGGGGGGGTACCTGAACGTTCGGACGAACCCCAACTTCGACCCGGTGGCGGCCGCGGTCAGGCGCGACTTGCGACGGACCATCGAGCGATACGTGACCTTCGACAGCGACGCGCCGGCGTCGCCGCCCCACCTGTTCGTCGGTGCGGTCGCGGTCGAGTCGGGGACTTTCGAAGTGTTCGAGGACGGCGAGGACGGCGTGGCCTCGCTGATGGCCTCGACTGCGGTCCCCACATTGTTCCGGTCCGTCGAGGTCGGCGACGAGACCTACTGGGACGGGCTCTTCTCACAGAACCCCCCGATCCGCCAGTTCACGACCGAAGTCCCACCCGAGGAGAAACCCGACGAGATCTGGATCGTCCGTATTAGCCCCGTCGAACGCGACGACCCGCTGCGGACGCTCGCAGACATCAGGGACCGCCGGCAGGAACTCACCGCCAACATCTCGCTCCAGCAGGAGATCCACACGATAGAGGCAGTGAACGACCTCATCCAGAACGAGGTCATCGACGACGAGGACTACAAGATCATCGAGGTGTCCGAGGTGTCGGTCGGCGCGGACCTGGACCTGTACTCGAAGCGGGACCTGGACCCTGACTTTCTGGCGCGACTGCGCCGACGGGGGCGGCGCCGGGCTAGCGAGTTCTGGACCTGATAGTGATTATTGTAGCGATTTACCAGTACGACCACACGCAGTCGTGCGGTCGATCCGGAACAGACCGACAATAATCACTATGAGAGCAGGGGCCGAGGGAAAACAGCCGCTGCCGGGATCGGGCATTGTCCCGGCAGCCGTCCGACCCCGTTTTTGTTCCAGATCTTTTGACCGGGGTTGAGCGCTCACTGCCAGCGAGCGCGACGCCCCGGTGAAAAAAGTGGGTTAGTACGACCGCTCTTTGGGCTCGTACGCCTTGTCCTCGCCTTCGAGGATGACGGGCTTGTAGTAGAGTTCGGGCGACCCCTCGTTCCAGGCGAGCAGGGTGTGTTTCAGCCAGTTCTCGTCGTCGCGGAACTGGTACTGTTCGCGCCAGTGGGCGCCACGGAACTCCTCGCGGGCGAGCGCGCCGACGGTGATCGCCTCCGCGACGTCCAGGATGTTTCGCGTCTCGATGGTGTGGATGAGGTCCGTGTTGTAGGTGCGCGAGGGGTCCGAGACGGCGACGTGCTGGTAGCGCTGGCGGGCCTCGTGGATGTCCTCTAGGGCCTCTTTGAGGTTCTCCTCGCGGCGGAACACATTGACGTTTTCGGTCATCGTCTCCTGGATGTCGTCGCGGACGTGGGCGTGGTTGATGCCCTCGGCCTCCAGCAGTTCCTCGACGCGTCGTTCCTGGCGCTGGACGGCGGCGTCGACGACCGTCTCGGCCTCGACTGCCGCGCCGTCGGCCGCCGTGGGTTCGCTGCTCCCGCCGACCGCACCCACACTGATCGAATCGTCGATGCCGCCGTCCTCGCTTCTGGCGCTCGGGCCGGTCGCGACCTCGGCCGCTTTCATGTCCGCACCGGCGGCGTGTCTGCCGGCACGGGCGCCGTAGACCAGCAGTTCCGGCAGGGCGTTGCCGCCTAACCTGTTGGCGCCGTGGAGACTCACACAGGCCGTCTCGCCGGCGGCGTAGAGGCCGTCGATGCAGGTGTGGCCGTTCTCGTCGCACTCGACGCCGCCCATCTGGTAGTGCTGGCCGGGCTTGACCGGCATTGGCTCGTCGAGGCCGTCGACGCCCTCGAAGTCCTCCGCGAGGTGCAAAATGTTCTCCAGTCTGTCGAGGATGCGCTCCTCGCCGAGGTGGCGCATGTCGAGATGGACGTACTCGTCTTCGATACCCCGGCCCTCGTTGACCTCCGTCAACTCCGCACGGGAGACCACGTCACGGGAGGCGAGTTCGCCTTCGTTGTTGGCGTAGCCGTACTCGAACATGAACCGCTCTTCTTCGTCGTTGTAGAGGATACCGCCCTCGCCCCGGACACCCTCCGAGATGAGCACGCCCGTCGAGGGCAGCGTCGTCGGGTGGAACTGGACGAACTCCATGTCCTCCATGGGGACGCCGGCGCGGTAGGCCATCGCGTAACCGTCGCCGGTGTTGGCGACGGCGTTGGTGGTGTGGTCGTACACTTGACCCGGGCCGCCGGTCGCGAGGATCACGCCGTCGTGGGCCCGGAACCCTTCGATCTCGCCGCTCGCGATGTCGTAGGCGACGATGCCGTGACAGGAGCGGTCCTCGACGTCGTCGTGGTCGGTGACCGCCACGTCGAGGACGTACCATTCCTCGTAGACCTCGATGCCGCGTTTGACCACCTGCTCGTACATCGTGTGCAGCAGGTGGTGGCCGGTCTCGGCGCCCGCGTAGGTCGTCCGCGGGTGTGAGAGGCCGCCGAACGGGCGCTGGGAGACGCGGCCGTCCTCCTCGCGGGAGAAGGGCATCCCCCAGTGTTCGAGCTGGATCACTTCGTCGCGGGCGTCCTGGGCGAACGTCTCGACCGCCGGTGCGTCGCCCAGGTAGTCCGACCCCTTGATCGTGTCGTAGGCGTGCAGTTCCCAGGAGTCTTCGGGGTGTAACGCCGCGTTGATACCGCCTTCTGCCGCGCCGGTGTGGCTGCGGACCGGGTGGAGTTTCGAGACGAGCGCCACGTCGGCACCCTCCTCGTGGGCGGCGATGGCCGCCCGGAGTCCGGCACCGCCCGCACCGACGACGAGGACGTCGTGTTCGTACATGGTTACCAGAACTTGAGGTTGGACTTGACTGCTTCGCGTTTCAGTTCCTGGATGTGCTCGGTCAGCGGGATGTCCTTGGGACAGACCTCCGTGCAGGAGAACTGCGTCTGACAGCGCCAGACGCCGTGTTCCTGCTCTAAGATGTTCATCCGGTGGTCCTTGAGGTCGGCTTCCTCGCGTTCGTCCATCGCGAACCGGTAGGCCTTGTTGATCGCCGCGGGCCCCAGGTACTCGTTGTCGCCAGCGGCGATATTACACGAGGACATACACGCACCACACCAGATACACCGCGTCGACATCTTGATCTTCTCGCGGTTCTCGGGCGACTGGCGCTGTTCCTCGTACTCGCCGTCGGGGAGGTCCTCGGACTGGAAGTACGGTTCGACGGCGTGCATCTGCTCGTAGAAGTGTTCCATGTCCACGACCAGGTCTTTCACGACGTCCTGGTGGGGGAGCGGTTCGATCCGTACCGGGTCCTCCAGGTCGGCCATCTGGGTCTTACAGCCCAGGCGCTGCTGGCCGTTGACGAACAGCGCGTCCGAGCCACAGACCGCCTGCCGACAGGAGTGGCGGAAGGTCAGCGAGGAGTCGTAGTGGTCCCGTGCGTATATGAGCGCGTCCAGGACCGTCATTCCCTTGAAAAAGGGGACGACGAAGTCGTCGAACCGTGGTTCTTCCTTGTCCTCCACTTCGGGGTCGTACCGGAACACCTTCAGCGTCACCGACTCGTCGGCGTCACGGACCTCTTCGCGGGCCCGGCGCTCGCGCTCGCGTGCCTCCTGGCGTGCTCGCTTCTCATCGAGTCGCCGTTCCTGTGGCGAGGGTTCGGTCTCGGTTTCGGTTTCGGTCTCCTCGGTCTCTGTCTCGGGTTTCTCCTCTATCTGTGTGCTCATAGTAGGTCCGTCATTGCGAGTGCGACGCGGATACCCTGTCCGACCAGTGCTATGCTCGCCAGCGCCAAAACGCCCCCGACCGCTTTCTTTCGCGTCCCCGACAGCCCCTGATTGACCAGGGCGTTGTAGACGCCGTTGACGCCGTGGAACGTGGCCGCGACGAGGAAGGCGACCATCGTGACGAAGTAACCGACCTGGCTCATCCGGGCCTGGGTGCCGGCGAAGGTGATCTCGGCGGCGTGGTTGACGAAGTGCAACAGGAAAAAGTGAAAGGCCAGTACGCCGACGAGGAACACGGCCGTGATCCGCTGGAGCAGCCACTTGGTGCCCCCGCGTTCGAACGAGGAGTAGTGTTCGGCCATCTCACACCCCCGCGAGGAACGTCGGCACGCTCGCGACGGTGATCGCACCCGTCACGACGAGCGACGCGTAGAAACTCTTGTTCTGGTTGTCCAGCCCGAACCCCAGGTCCACGAACAGCAACCGGACGCCGTTGAGGATGTGGAAGACGGCCACGGCCAGCAGACCGACCTCCAGGATCCGCACTATCAACAGCTCCTCTAATCCGCGGAGCGTGTTCGTGTACACGACGGGGTCGCCGGCCGTCGCGGTACTCAACACTGCGATGTGTGTGAACAGGTAGCCCACGAGCACCCAACCGGTGAACTTGTGGAAGATCCAGGCCCACATACCCGGCTCGAACTCGCGCCACCGACCGAAGTCTTCGACGGCGCCGCGGTCGTACGCTCGACTCATACGTTGGGGCATAGCCCCACGGGGGTATAGTAGTTTCTACCCCACCACGAGAGGGTACCGAATGTCTTCGAGTCGCCCCCAGTCATACGGTCGTGCGTACCCAATTTCGGCAGTGTCGGTGAGGATCGGCGTTTCGGACCACGGAGACAGTGTTCTGTTTCGTGGGAATCAAAAGAATTACGCACGACCGTATCACGCCCCGACTCCGTTCATCCACCCGGTCCCGACCGCCGTTCGTATCACCACTGGGTACGTATATCCATACTGTCTCGACGGTCCGGGTGGTGCGGTGTCTCCGGGGGCGGGATTATATCACGTATATTCGACACGTAATTTTATATCTCGCCAGCGACTGGTTCAGATGTGGCGTCCACAGTGTTACTACAAGGAATCCCTACGTCCCCGGATGCTGCCATCGCACAGTACGGGGACGCAGTGGTATCGGTTATTGTCACGATACTTATATTCGTTCTGACCTTCCTGGTCATCTACCGGATCGGGAAGTCAGTCCTCGTGCGGGTGACCAGGCGTTCGCTCAAAGCCCGCGAGTTCTCGCCGGCGGTGGTCAGCCTCGCGGCGAGTGTCGCGGCGGTGGTCGCGCTGTTCGGCGCGGTGGCCGTCGCCGCGACCGTCGCCGGGTTTCCGGCGATCCTCACGGCGTTTGCCACGATCGCTGGTGCCCTCGCGCTGGGTATCTCCTTCGCCGCCGGCGACATCATCGAGAACTTCGTCGCGGGGATTTTCATCCTCAGGGACAACCCCTTCGAGGCCGGCGACTACATCGAGTGGGACGGCAACAGCGGGATCGTCCGCGAGATCAACCTCCGCGTGTCGAAACTCGACACGTTCAACAACGAACAGCTGACCGTCCCCAACAGCGACCTCGCGAACGCGGTCGTAATGAACCCCGTCGCGAACGACACGCGCCGGGTAACCTTCGACTTCGGCATCGAGTACGACGCCGACATCGAGAAGGCTCGGGAGATCATCATCGAGGAGGCCAACGCCATCGAGGGCGTTCTCGCCGACCCGGCGCCGTCGGCACCGGTCACCGGACTCGGCGACTCGGCGGTCGTCCTGAACGGTCGTCTCTGGATCGACCCCGCCGAGACGGGAGCCGGCGGTGTCAAGCACGCCTGGGTCGAGGCGGTCAAGGGCCACTTCGACGACCAGGGCATCGGCATGCCCTACCCCTACACGGAGCTCACGGGGTCGATCGAAGTCGAAACGTCCGAGAAGGGGACCGACGCGGTCGCCGACGACTGATAGTGATTATTGTAGCGATTTACCGGTACGACCGCACGATTGCGTACGGTCGATCCGGAACAGACCGACAATAATCACTATGATCCCTCGCCTGCACGAACGACTCCCCTCCCCGTTCTCGCGTCGCTACCGCCCCTGGACGGTCACCGCTCCCCGTCGAGCACCCGTTCGGTCAGTTTCAGTGCTCGCCGGACGTGCTCGTCGGCGTCGCTCTCGCCAGTCCCGTCGACGTTGTCGAGCAGTCGGCGGACGTGCCCGAGTCGCTCCCGGACCACCTCGTCGGCGAGGCCACCGTCGGCGGCGTCGCCCGCGACGGCCTGGGCCTCGCCGATCCAGCGACTCGCCTCGCGGTCGACCGGCAACTCCTCTGTCGCCCGGAGGTGTTCGTGGACTCGCCGGGCGACCGCGGCCGGTGACTCCTCGGTGTCGTCGCTCACGACTCGTCCTCCACAGCCCGCCAGAGGTACAGGCTCGCGTAACTCCGGTAGGGCGCCCCCTCGGCGGCTCGCGTCCGCATCTCGGAACGGCCCAACTCCGCGTCGAACAGTGCCTGCATGGCCTTCCTGATGCCGAGGTCGCCCACCGGAAAGACGTCCTCGCGGCCGAGTCCGAACATGAGAACCATGTCGGCCGTCCAGGGGCCGATACCACGTACTTCTGTTAGTTCGGCCCGCACGGCGTCGTCGTTCATCCCGGTGAAGTAGTCGTGGTCCCATTCCCGGTCGCGAAACGCCCGCGCGGCAGCCCGGACGTACTCGGCTTTCGCGGCCGACAGTCCCACCGCCTGCAGGTCCGCCGGGTCCGCAGCGAGCATGGCCGCGGGCGTCACCTCGAACCGGTCGAACAGGCGCTCCTCGATGGCGGCCGCGGCGTCCATCGACACCTGCTGGCGGGAGAGCGAGACGACCAGTCGGCGGTAGAGGTCCTCGGCGGGT
>PXQN01000093.1 GCA_003021305.1 Halobacteriales archaeon QH_10_67_22
AAGTACGTGAACACGCTCGTCGGTGTGTCACCATCGAGACGTCTCGGAGACCGCCAAACGAAGTATCGAGTGTCGACTTGCTTGTGTCCGACAGTATGACCGCCGAGGGGGGTCAGTCGCGTCGGTCGGCGGCCAGTCCGTCGAGCAGGTACTCGGCGGCGGTCCGGGCGGTCGCCAGGGGCGTGTCGTGGACGTCACAGATCCGCAGGAGTGCAGTGATGTCGGGTTCGTGTGGCTGTGCCGTCTGGGGGTCACGGAGAAAGACCACGCCGTCGAGTCGGTCCTCGGCGACTTCGGCGGCGATCTGGACGTCGCCCCCGACCGCCCCGGACAGCTTGCGCTCGACGGTCAGACCGGTCGACTCCTCGATACGCAATCCCGTCGTCCCCGTGGCGACCAGGTCGAACCCGGTCAGCGTCGACTCGTAGGACTGGACCAGGTCTATCATGTCCGGTTTCTCGTCGTCGTGTGCGATGAGTGCGAGTCGTGTCACACTGTCCGGTCGAATCGGGACGGCTTCAGACCTCCGACTCGCCGCGAAAGACGACAGAACGGACTGGGATCAGGCCGGATCGACGCGCACCGTGCCGTCGGCGTGAGAGCCTCACCCGCCGGGTCGTCGGCGAGGTGGGTCTCCAATTCGTCGAGGTCGACGTACGTTGCTAACTCGTCGAGGTCGTCGGCCGTCAGGTCCGTCGACGACGTGACCTCCTCGACGACGACATCCTCGACCGGCTGTGGACGCACCCACTCCCCCTCGTCTTCCCCCGGGCTAAAGACGTACAGTGCGTCGGTGGCTGGCATACCTGATCATTGACGTCCTCGTATAAAGTTCCCGCCCACGGTTTCAGGCTCTGAAACCGCGCGACCGGCGCGCCAGTCAGTCTCTGACCACGGAGACAGTCCTCCGGTTTTGTGGGAACGAAAAGAATTACGCACGACCGTACGACAGTTCACGGTAGTTCGCGATAGCTACGACCTGCCGCGGACGTGTGACTGGCCGTCGTACCATCGAAAACGGGGATTCCCCCCGAATGCGGTGTTGGAGGCGTCGTCCGGTAGTGGATGTCAGAGGCACGGTCCGGCGTGGACTCCCCCTAACACCGTACTGTGACAACACACGCCTCCATGAATTAACTTTACGGCTTGGTTCGTCAGGCACCGGACCGGGTGCGACGCCGCGACTGCGAACGTGGCCACTCCAGTCCCCGACCGATGCTGTCCGTGTCCGACCCGCAGGGCGTCACTCCAGGCGTTCTCGCTGATAACTGCCCTCGTAGGTGTCGGCGTGGGCGGCCGTCGCGAGGACCAGCTGCGCGATCCGGGCGCTCGCTTCGAGTTCGACGGCGTGGTGGACTTCGAGCAGGCCTTCGCCGCGGCCCTCGTATCCGGCGTCCCAGACGGCCGTGTCCAGCATACAGGAGTTGCGAAGCAGCGACGAGCGGGGGTAGAGGAAGCCGACGTGTCCTTCGGGGATCCGGACGGTGTCGGCGTACTGGACGACGTACCCGCCCCGGTCGAGGTGGTAGACGCCGTCGGTGGGTTCGAGTTCCCGCCGTTCGCCGACGGTCTTGCCGTCGGTGCCGACGCGGCCGGGTCCGACCTGTTCGAACACGCCACCCAGTCGCAGGTCGACGCCGTTGGGCTGGACCTGCTCGTCGTCGATGTCACCGAGTGCGTCGGCGACGAACTGCCCGCTTTTGAACATATCGACCGTCCGACCGGCCGGACAAAAGGGGTTGTGTCCGCGTCGCCGACGGCGTGGTTCTACTGTCGGACACAAGTACGTGAACACGCTTGTCGGTTCTTCACCATCGAGACGTCTCGGAGACCGCCAAACGAGGTATCGAGTGTCGACTTGCGTGTGTCCGACAGTATCACAGGCCGCGTGCCCGGGGTGCAGTGTGGCTGTCACGCCCACGCGACCGCACGATGGCCGCTGTGTAGGACTTGCACGAACTCGCGGGTTTTATGTCCGCGCGCGTTCCAACTATCACTGTTATGGGACAGACGCTCACGGAGAAGATCCTCGACGACCATCTCGTCGAAGGTGAACTCGAACCCGGCGAGGAGATCGGGATCGAGATCGACCAGGTGCTCACGCAGGACACGACCGGGACGCTCGTCTGGTTGCAGTTCGACGCGCTCGACCTGGACGAAACCCAGACCGAGGTCGCCGCACAGTACTGCGACCACCAGACCTACCAGTTCGACTTCAAGAACACCGACGACCACCGTTTTCTGCGCTCGGCCGCCGGAACCTTCGGCGCGTACTTCTCGCGCCCGGGCAACGGGATCTGTCACAACGTCCACAAGGAGAACTTCGCCGCGCCGGGCAAGACGATGCTCGGGTCGGACTCGCACACCCCGACGCCGGGGGGACTCGGTGAACTCGCGATCGGTGCCGGCGGTCTCGACGTCGCCGTCGCGATGGGCGGGGGCGCCTACTACATCGAGATGCCCGAGGTCGTCAACGTCCACCTCGAGGGCGAACTCCCCGAGTGGGCCACCGCCAAGGACGTCATCCTCGAGCTGTTGCGTCGCCTGTCGGTGAAAGGCGGCGTCGGCAAGATCTTCGAGTACACCGGCCCCGGCGTCGAGACCCTCTCGGTGCCCGAGCGGACGACGATCACCAACATGGGGACGGAACTGGGCGCGACCTCCTCCATCTTCCCGACCGACGAGCGGACTCAGGAGTACCTCGACCGGGTCGGCCGGCCCGAAGACTACGAGAAAGTCGAACCCGACGCGGACGCCGACTACCACGACCAGATCACGGTCGACCTCTCGGAGATCGAACCGCTGATCGCCGAGCCCTCGATGCCCGACAACATCGTCCCGGTCCGCGAAGTGGCGGGGACCGAGGTCGACCAGGTCATCATCGGCTCGTGTACCAACGGCGCCTTCGAGGACATCCTCCCGGCCGCGAAGATGCTCGAGGGCCGCGAGACGGCAAAGACCACCGATATGATCGTCGCGCCCGGTTCCAAGCAGGCCAGCGAGATGCTCGCCCGCCAGGGGTGGACGGCCGAGATGATGGCCGCCGGCGTCAACTTCTCCGAGGCGACCTGTGGGGCGTGTATCGGTAACGGCCACGTCCCCGCCTCGGACTCCGTGTCGCTGCGGACGTTCAACCGCAACTTCGAGGGACGCTCGGGCATCGAGGACGACTCGGTGTACCTGTGTTCGCCCGAGGTCGCCACTGCGGCCGCACTCACCGGCGAGATCGTCGACCCGCGGGACTTAGACGACGTCGAGGACCCGGGCTTCGAACTCGCAGACGAGTACGTCGGCGTCAGCGGGTCGGACCTCATCACGCCCGACGAGGCCGTCGACGACGAACTCATTAAGGGGCCCAACATCGGCGACGTGCCGCTGAAAGACCCGCTCCCGGCCGGTCTCGAGGGCGAAATCCTGCTGAAGATGCCCAACAACATCACGACCGACCACATCAGCCCGGCCAACGCCGACGTGTTGATGTACCGGTCGAACATCCCGAAACTGTCGGAGTTCACGCTCACCCGGGTCGACGAGACCCTGCCCGAGCGCGCCATTGAGGCCGACGGCGGCATCCTGCTGGCCGGCGAGAACTACGGCCAGGGCTCCTCGCGCGAGCACGCCGCGCTGTGCCCGATGTACCTGGGCATCGACGCCGTCCTCGCCCAGAGCTTCGCCCGCATCCACAAGGCGAACCTGTTCAACTTCGGCATCGTTCCCCTCACTATCGACGCCGCCACCTACACGGAGATCGACCAGGGTGACGAGGTCGAGGTCGTCGACGACGTCGCCGAGGCCGTCCGCACGGGCAAAGAGGAGTTCACCATCCGCGTCAACGGCGACTGGGAGGCGTCCGCCTACCTGGACGCCTCAGAGCGCGAACGCGAGATCCTCGCCGACGGGGGCAAGCTCACCCACGTCAAGCAGCAACACGAATCCGGCGACGACGCCGCCCACGCCGACGACTGACGCGCCGCCGCTTTTTTTACTGGTGTTCCCGAGTCCGACCGGACAGCGGCGTCGCTCGGCGGTCGACGAGCGGAAAAACCCTAAATAGGGGGTGGGTGGGTGGGGAGAGGGTGGGGGTGGCACCCGTGTGGGTGCGTCCGTCTAATAGTCGTTGTCAGTAAAGAATCTTTCGTATCCGGCTTCTGTCCTGGATTTTTCGCAAATATATGGAACGTAAAATACGCTCACTGGTCGTGTTCTCTGTGCGTTCAGGGTCCGAGCGGGTGCGCCGGGGGGACGCCCAGTGCCAGCAGACATTTGTAGGCACGCGCCGTACGGCCGTCAGTGACGACCGCTGCACCGGACGAGGAGGCGGGACCCCACGTCGAGGTTCGGACGGCCGAACGGGCAGACCTGCTCGCGGTGTTTCACATCGAGCAGGCGGCGTTCCCACAGCCCTGGCCGTTCGCGGCGTTCGAGCGGTTCCTCGGCGAACCGGGGTTTCTCGTCGCCCAGGTCCACGAGAGTGACAGCCCCCGCGACGCGGCGAGCGTCGGCGACGACGGCCGCGTCGTCGGGTACGTGGTCGCCGATACGGTCCCCAACCACGGCGAGGGGATCGGCCACATCAAGGACCTCGCCGTCGCCGAGGCGTGTCGCGGGGAGGGCGTGGGCCGGCGCCTCCTGGGGCGTGCGCTCCGGACGATGGCCGAGGAAGGTGCGACCTCGGTCAAACTCGAAGTCCGTCGGTCAAACGACCGCGCCCGAGACCTGTACGAGGGCTTTGGCTTTGAGCGCCGCGGCGCAGTCCCGCGCTACTACGACAACGGCGAGGACGCCATCGTGATGATCCGGGAGTTCTGAACGAAGACATTTCCGGCGGGCCCCACAACCGCGAGTATGGGCTACGTCTGTCCGGTCTGTGAGGACCCCCAGGCCGACGGCCACCACCTCGCGAACCACCTCGCGTTCACCGCGATGCTCGGCGACGACGACCACGAGGCCTGGCTCGACGATACCGTCCCCGACTGGGCCGACACGGACCCCGACGAACTGGCGCCTCGCGTCACCGACCACGCCGAGTCCGGGGAGTTCCCCCAGCTGTTCGAGGACACGACCGACGGGACCGGCCACACCCACGACCACGGCCAGTCCCCGGTCGACGGGCTCGACGGCGTCGCCCCCGCCGACCCGTCGGCATTGGAAGGCGGCCGCGAGGAGACGGCCGACGTCATCGCCGAGGCCCGCGAACTCACCCGGCGACGCCGGGAGAACGCCGCGGGCGAGGACGAGAGCGAGACAGAGAGCGGGCAGTGACGGCCGGCGGTGGGAAACCAGGAGTGTCTATACGGTCGTGCGTACCCAATTTCCGCAGTGCCGGTGAGCAGTGGCGTTTCGGACCACGGAGACAGTCTTCTGTTTCGTAGGAACAAAAAGAATTACGCACGACCGTATAAGGGGAACCGGACCGAAGCCGCGGGTATGGACACCGAAGGGGAGTACGCGCCGGCCACGGCCGCGGCGGCCCGGGAGCGCTACGACGCGCTGGGGCCGACCGCCCAGGTCGTCGTCAAGGAGGTCGCGAAGGCGATGGAGATGGACGCCGACGAGTACGACGAACGCGTTACCGGCGACGTCATCGAGACGGCGCGAGACGCCCTGTTCGCGTCGTCGCTGCGGGTCCACGTGGGCACCCGCGCGGAGTACGAGGCCTGGCTCGAGGACCACCCCGACCACGACGTCCAGGTGGTCGGCAGCGAGCACGTCGACAACGTCGTCTGGCACGTCGCCCCCGCGGCCGGGACAGTCGTCGCCGCGACGTTCCAGGACGAGCGTCGCGCCGCCGTCGGCACCCTCCGGCGCCAGGCGTTCGGTCGCGTCTACCGGGATCTGCTCGACGTCTGATAGTGATTATTGTAGCGATTTACCGGTACGACCGCACGATTGCGTGCGGTCGATCCGGAACAGACCGACAATAATCACTATGAGCCGCCGGGTGGCGCCCGGCCGCGCATTCGTGTCGTTATCACGTGCTCGGCCCGAGAACGCGAGCGACGCGAACGCGTCGGCGGCGACCGACGACGGCGTGCTCGTCAGGGACAACGCCACGCTTTACCGGGTGGCAGTCCGACAGCGACCATGACCGACGACCCCGACGACGCGTCGAGCACGCCCCCCGACACCGCGGACCGAGCGAGAACCTCGACCCACGAGTGGCCCGTCGAGGAACGGGCAGTCGAGTACGAGACCGGCTGGTACACCGGCGGCTACGACCGCGTGACCCAGCCCGACGGCACCGAGAAAAAATACTACTGGGCGGAGTTGCCCGACGCCGTCGTCGTGGTCGCCCGGACCGACGACAGCATCGTCCTCGTCGACCAGTACCGCCCCGTGATCGGCGAGCAGTGCCTGGAGTTGCCCGCCGGGATCGTCGAGGACGGCGAGTCCTTCTCTGAGGCCGGCGCGCGCGAACTGCGCGAGGAGACCGGCTTCGAGCCGGCCGGCGTCTCGCTCGTCGAGGAGTTCTGGTGTGCGACCGGTGTACTCCGGCACCGCCGGGGGATCGTCTTCGCCGAGGGACTCGAACCGGTCGAGCGCGACCTGGACGGCAACGAGTTCCTCTCGGTGCGTACGGTCCCGGTCGCGGACGCCCTCGACGTGGCCCGTCGGGACCCCGCCAACGACGCCACCATCGAGGGGCTCCTGCTCGCCCGCGAGGAGGGGCTGCTGTGACCGGCGACGACCGTGAACCCGTCACCGCGGTCGCCGACCCCGCCGCGCTGGCCGACGAACCCGACGCCGACTGGCCCGTGCTCGACCGCGAGGTGGTCTGGGAGAACCCCTACTTCACCGCGGGGTACACGGTCGTCGAGAGCCCCGAGGGCGCCCAACGGCGCTGGTACTGGGTCGACCCCGCGGACGTGGTGGCGGTCGAGGCCGTCGACGCCCGGTCACCGGCCTACGGTCCCGGACTGGCGTCCCTGCTTCTCGCCCGGTATCACGGCGTGGTCTGAACGGCGGTCCGAGCGCCGATCGACGGGGCTTTTTGAGTCGACGAAGTACGCAGGGACACCATGGACGGCGAGATCTCGGCCGACGACCTCCGGTCGTTGCTAGACGAGAGCGGGGACGTGGACGGGGCGGGAACCGACGAACAGGCCGCCGATGAGAACCTGCGGATCGTCGACATCAGGAACCCGGAGTCGTTCGCCCGCGGACACATTCCGGGCAGCGAGAACGTCCCGGCGCCGGAACTCACCGACCGCGTCGAGGAACTCGACGACGCCGACCGCGTCGTGACGGTCTGTCCACACGGCCAGGCGAGCGTCCAGGCCGCCCGCCTGATCGACTCCTACCAGGGCGTCGAGGGGCCCGTCGAGAGCCTCGACGGCGGTCTCGAAGCCTGGGACGGCCCCATCGTCACCGACAAGTCGGCCGGCGGGACCGGAAGCGACGACGACGCCTCCGGCGCGGACGGCTCGCCGGCGCCGTTCTGACCGTCTCCCGCGACAGCTATTGCCCTTCGCCGGGCGGGTGTCGGTTATCGGGCTACAGATGGCGGTCGCGAGGATCTGGCTCCAGTAGCTCCCCGTCGCGCGGCCGTACATGACGAGGTTGCCGTTGTTGCGGGACGCCCCGCCGGGCCAGGCGCGTCCGGTCGACGGTCCGGGTCGCGCGCGTCTCCGTTCGACTGTTCTCGTCGGTCGGTACGGCGGTCGTTTCGTCGGCCCTGTCGGTCGGTTCCCCGTCGCTTGCGGCCCCACAGCCACTGGTCGCGACGACGCCACTGGTCGCGGCCGCGGCGAGAAACCGACGCCTGTCCATAGTCGGGACTAGACCGGGGCCCGCTTGAACCTCTCGCGGGTCGGTGCCCGCGGCTCACACCCGCCCGCTGGCTGGCGGCGCGCACCCGCTCGTCGACTGGCAGCACGGAGAACGGTCCGTCGTGCGCGACTGGACGACGCTGGCTGCGCTCGGCAGTCAGCGCGTACGGTTCGAGTCGGATGGTGGCTCGGTGGGAACTGTCGTCACAAGGGGCTCAGTGGGGGTAACTGCTCGTCATCGCCACCGGAGAGGTGTAGCAATCCACTGCTGAAAAACTCGTCTGTTCGATAGAGGGGGTGAGGCCCCGGAGCAAACCAGGCGCGGTGTTCGAGGGTCGCCGCTATCTCCTGTTTGGCGGCTACTACCTGTACAAACGACGTCAGGCCCTCGGCGCTGTCTAACCCGTTCGACACGCCGTAGGTCTCCGTTATCGCTGGCACGAGCGGACTGAACAAGATCCGCGCGACGCTGGTCGCGAACATCGCGACGGCACACAGCGGCCCGGCGCGCCGCCAAGATGTACGAACTCGCGACGGAGGTTCACGAGTTCGTGGTCGGGCGGTCCTCGCAGGGCCACGAATGTGTCTGTGC
>PXQN01000094.1 GCA_003021305.1 Halobacteriales archaeon QH_10_67_22
GGACTACGAGCGGCTGAAGGCCGCAAAAGACGACCACGGCGGGACGTGGGAAGAATGGTTACTCGCCCAGTTAGAAACCAAGCCGGGCGAAGAAACGGATTAAGCGGCACGGAGCGCACGCGCTTCCTCCCACCCGTGAACGGGTGGGTTTCCGCGCTGTTACCGCTATGAGTCAACGCACACCGGAGGACATGAGTCTGGACGAACTCCGCGAGGAGATACGGAGCATCGACCGCGAGATCGTCGAACTGATCGCACAGCGGACCTACGTCGCCGAGACCATCGCACAGGTCAAAGACGAACGGGGGTTGCCGACGACCGACGAGGACCAGGAACAGGCAGTGATGGACCGCGCCGGGAACAACGCCGAACAGTTCGACGTCGACTCCAACCTGGTCAAGGCTATCTTCCGCCTGCTCATCGAGTTGAACAAGGTCGAACAGCGCGAGAAACGGTGACGGGAACGGGACTCACGGCCCGTCGTGGGACGGCAGAGTATCCCGGCAGCCCAGTCAGTACGACCACAGGCGGTCGATGCGTGACCCGATTTCGGCGTGGTCCGTTCGCAGGTTCTCGATGTCCGTCTCTCCGTCGACGTTGATGACGTGTACTTCGCCACGGCGCCCGTCGTAGACGTCCTGGAAGTCGTAGACGACGCCGACGATACTCATCGAGTCTGGGACGTCCGCGCTGTCGTCGAGGGCGTCGACCTGTCTGTCGACGTTGTATTCGACGAGGTGGTTGACGGCGGTTTCGTCGTCGAGTCCAGTCGGGAGCGCGTCGACACCCGGTTCGAGGTGGGGGGCGAGCAGGTCGATGCAGTGTTCGATGCCCGCGGGTTCCGACAGCCCGTCGGTCAACTCCGCGTAGGTGGCCGTGACGGCGCCACAGCCGGTGTGGCCGACGACCACCGCCAGTTCCGTCCCCGTGTGGGCGATGGGGTAGAGCACGTCACCGGAGACGACCTCGCCCGCGTCAGTTTGCTGGACGACCCGGTTGCCGATGTTCCCGCAGGTGAACACCCGCCCGGGCTGGTCGTTGTTCCAGACGTGGTCCTGGAGGACCCGCGAGTCAGAACAACAGACAGTGACCGCGTCCGGGTGTTGACTCTCCTGTACGTGGTCGAACCGCGAGTCGAACTGCTCGGCGTGGCTCGCGTTCCCCTCCAGTAAAGCGACGAACGCCTGGTGCATAATACCACCAGACCCCACTGGGAAATTACGCTTGTGTTTCAGACAGGTTTTACAGGCTGCCGAGGCGAATGCCACGGGGCTTGACCCCGAGGCACTTCACACCCGTTCGACCCCGACCCCGGCAGCTCTCACTTGAGGAATACGGGCTGCTGTGGTGCCGAAGACAGCTTATATCAGAGTTTTAATATTCGTCACCAATAATTTGTATGTGAACACCCTACGGACAGGGAATCACAGAGATGGACGACCCGGGGGCAGCGGTCAGGGTGTTGCACGTGGACGACGAGCCGGCGTTCACGGATCTGACGGCGGAGATGCTGGAACGGGAGGACGAGCGATTCGACGTCGAGACGGCAGACAGCGCCGACGAGGGGCTACAACGACTCCAGGAGATGGCCGTAGACTGTATCGTCTCGGACTACGATATGCCAGGTCGGAACGGCCTCGAATTTCTGGCCGCCGTCCGCGAGGACTACCCCCAACTGCCATTCGTCCTGTTCACCGGGAAGGGAAGCGAGTCCGTCGCCAGCGACGCTATCTCCGCGGGCGTCTCCGACTACCTCCAGAAGGGGAGCGGGACCGAGCGGTACACGCTCCTGGCCAACCGCATCGAGACGGCAGTGACCCGGTACCGCGCCGAGCGCGAACTGGAGCGTCAGGTCGACCTCTTCGCGAAGGCACAAGACATCGCCAGCGTCGGTGCCTGGGAGTACGACTGCACCACTGGAGAGGGGTACAGCACCGACGAGGTGATGCGGATCTACGGGCTGGACGTCGACCGGGACCTGTCCGTGGACCGGTCCCTAGACTACTACCACCCCGAGGACCGGTCGAAGATACGGGATGCATTCGAGGGCGCGCTCGAGGCGGGCGGGCCCTACGACCGGGAAACGCGGTTCATCGACGACGACGGGAATCACCGCTGGGTGCGGACGAGCGGTGAACCGCAGTTCGAGGGCGGCGACGTCGTCCGCGTCCGGGGGATCCTCCAGGATATCACCGAGCGGAAACGACGTGAACGGCGTCTCGAACGGAAAAACGAGCGACTCGAGGAGTTCGCACACGTCGTCTCCCACGACATCCGGACGCCACTCCAGGTCGCGAGCGGGCAACTGGAAGTCGCACGGGAGACCGGTAACGACACGGCCTTCGAGAAGGTTCGGGACGCACACGAGTGGATGGAGGCGATCATCGACGAGGTGCTCACACTGGCCCGGCAGGGTGAAGAGATCAGTGACACCGAACAGGTGTCGCTCGCACACGTCGCTCGTGACGCGTGGACGATGGTCGACACACCTGATGCCGCGCTCACCATCCGGGCCGACTTCGGGGTCGAGGCCGACCCTGACAGGCTCTGCCAGCTGTTCGAGAACCTGTTCAGCAACGCGGTCGAACACGCGGACGGAACCGTCACTGTCGGTCCGGTCGAATCGTTTCCTACCACGACGAGAGGTGCTCACAGCGGACCGAGAGGGTTCTACGTCGCCGACGACGGACCGGGCATCCCCGAGGACAAGTGCGACATCGTGTTCGAGGCGGGCTACTCCACCTCCCAGGACGGTACGGGCTTCGGACTGAGTATCGTCGAACAGGTCGCCGAAGCCCACGACTGGGACACCAGTGTGACCGACTCTGTCGACGGGGGTGCCCGGTTCGAGTTTCTCAACGTCGACACGGTGCCCGAGTGACGGGGCTGTCGTCGTTTCCGGCGCAGGCGCGAGAGTCGTTCCAGGGGGCGTTTCGCCGTCGACAGGGACGTTTCCGCTCCCCGGGACCGTCCCTCGCGACAGTAATCAGTATCAGTCCCGGTAGCCGGCAGCGAGGTCGTCCAGCGAGTCGTGCTGGCGTGTCGTGTGCGGGGCGGTCAGCGGCGAGACGCTCACGTTCCCCTCGAACACGGCTCGACGGTCGGTCCCCGCGGGGTCGGGGATGTCGTCGCCGGCCATCCGTTCCCAGACCTCGTCGTGGAGCTGGATCTCCCCGCCGTCGCGAGTCGCGGTCATCAGGTACACGTCGGAGGGAACCGTGACGGCCATCTCGGCCGGGCCGCGTTCGGCGATCGGCGCGTTGAGATTGAGATAGTCGGCGTGGTCGAACACGCCTGCGTCGGGCGCGTGCTCGACGAGATATCGCGTCGCGCGGGCGGCTTCGGCGTATGCGTCTCTGGGGACGTGGACGTCGGTGTAACTCGTCTCCTCGCCGACGGGGACGTACAGCGACACCGCGATGGCGGGCACGTCGAAAAACGTCGCTTCGACGGCGGCCGACACGGTCCCCGACCGCCCGAGGACGTACGCGCCGAGGTTGGCCCCGCGGTTACACCCCGCCACGACCATGTCGGCGTCGGGCACCAGCGCCTCCAGTCCGGCGACGACACAGTCCGCCGGCGTCCCCTCGATGGTGTACCCCAGTTCGTGCTCGTGGACGAGCACGTCGTGGGAGAGTGCCCGCCCGATAGCGCTCTGGTCGTCGACGGGCGCGACGACGGTCACGTCCCCCACCTCGTCGAGTACCTCGTACAGTCCGACGAGTCCCTCGCTCTCGACACCGTCGTCGTTCGTCAGGAGGATCGATGGGCCGTCCATACCTCCCCTGTGGTGGCTCAGCACAAGTAAGAACCGCTCGACGACCTCGGTTCGGCCCGAATCGAGACCGACTGCCGACCTGCCACGGGGTCGGGTCGACTGTGCCGACTCAGCCCGGAATCGGGTCGACGATCGTTTCGTCGTCGACGACGAGATTGTACGCCCGCTCGTCGTCGTTCCACAGCACCAGGACGTTCTCGAACCGGAGCAGGTCACCGTAGTCGGCCTGGCCGAGCACGTCGTTGAGAGCGGTCTCTCTCGTCAGGACGGCGAAATGTGCCGTCCGCTGGCTGCCGTCGGCGACCCTGTACAGCGGGTTCCCGCCGTCGCTCAGGTCGTGGCTCAGCTTGGCCGCATAACAGTCCACCCGTTCGGTGACGTGAGTGTCCGCGTCTGCGAACCTGGCCACCTGTGACGCGTCGAGGTCGACGTCGTACCGCCGGCGGCCGTCGCGTCGCAACAGCGAGTAGGCGTACTGGACGTCGACGTTGACGAACTCCTCGGGGTCGCCGTCGGCGGCCTCCGCGAGCCGTTCCTGGAACGCCGGGACCGCCAAATCCGGGCGCGCGTCGAACGACCAGCACTCGTCGGTCGGCGCGTACCCGGGCCAGAGCCGTACCGTCGGCGCGTAGACAGTCAGCGGCCCCTCGTCGGCGACGGTTCGCTCGACCGCCCGGAGCCCGAGGGCCGTGTTCCGGTCGGCCGGCGCGAGTCCGACTACCGTCCCGTCCTCGGCCAGCGCGTCGGCGTAGGCCTCGACGACGCCCGCGGGGTCGTCGAGTTCGCTCAGCACGTTCGCGAACACCACGAGGTCGAACCGTTCGTCGGCGTCGAACCACTCGACGTCGCGCCTGGGGTCGAACGCCTCCGCCGTCGTCCGGTGGACTGTCGCCCTGACGTTCCGCCCGGTCTCGGAGAGGAGGCGGTCGAGCACGTCCGCAGCCTCGCTGGGCTCGACGGCGTGGTAGCCGACGAGGGCGTTCTCGGGCAGGAAGTCAGCCAGGCCCAGCGCCGGGCCCCCGACGCCGGCGCCGACATCCAGGACTCTGAGGTCGCGGTCCAGCAGTCTCGCGTCGACGAGTTCCGCGAGGACGTACTGGACGGCCGCGTAGTAGTCCGGCAGGTGATAGAGCGCGTAACACAGCGCGGTTTCGGCGTCGTACTCGACGGGGTCACCCCGGAGGTAGGCGGCCTTGACCGTGCGAACTCGCTCGCGTATCCTGGCGCCCGACTCGCCCGCCGGCCAGTCCGGGCCGTACCGCTCGACCAGGCGTTCGTCCAGAACCCGTCCGCAGGAGTCGGGAAACGCAGCGACGCCGTCGAACGCGACGTCGAGGGGTCCGTCGGCGACCGGTTCGAACCGACCGTCGGCGCGCTCGACCAGGCCCAGTTCGACGGCCGACTCACGGAGTACCTGTCTGACCGCCGCGGGGTGGGGTTGACCGGTGACGTACTCGCTGATCTCGTCGGGGTCGAGCGGTCTGACGTTGCGCAGGTACTTGGCGTTCTCGCGGACGGCCTCGCGCTGGTCGGCGTTCATCTGCCGGCCTCTGTGGTGTCGTCCGAGGGGTCGCTGGCCGGCCGCTGTCGCCGGGCCTGCCGGTACAGTCGTTCGAACGCCTGCCCGTCGGCGTCGGCCAGTTCCTGTGCCGCCGCGGCCACGTCGTCCGCGCCGTCGAAGGTCGACTGGATGTCGGCGTACACGCGCGGGTCGTTGCCGGTCACCGTGTCGAGCACGTCGGAGAGGGCGTGGGAGACGGGCGTGTGGAACCGCTCGGGGACCTCCTCGGCGGCGAGGCCGAACGCAAGGACGGCGGCGTGAACCCTGGCCTGGATGGTCTCCATCGCCTGGTCGTGTTCCCCTGGGGTCGTCTCGAAGAGGTTGTTGCCGGCCTGGGAGAGTGCCGCGCGCACCTCGTCGGTCACCGGACCCGGGGCGTCGGCGACGACTGCGACGTTGCCGGGCGCGTTAGCCGGCGCGAACAGCGGGTGAAAACTGACCCGCTCGGTGTCGGGGGCGTGGTCGGCCATCGCCGCGACGACCGGTTTCATCACGCCGCTCACGTCGACCAGCGCGGCGTCGACCGCCCCCGCCCAGTCCGCGACGGCGGCCTCGACGGCCGGGATCGGCACTGCCAGACACGCCACGTCGAACCGTTCGTTCGTGTCCAGCGTGACGGTGTGACCGCCGTGCGTCTCGGCGGCCGCGGCCGCTCGTTGGCCGTCGGTGTCCGCGAACGCGACGCCGACCGGACCGTCGTGTTCGGCGGCGACCGTGCGGGCGAACCAGGTCCCCATCTCGCCCGCACCGACGACGAGTAGTCTCATCGCCGGCACGTATCCGGGCGCCGTGCAAAAACCGTTCGGTCACCCGCCCGTCTCGGGGCGTTGGCCGGTCGGGAACGACCGAGCGCCGCCCGCGAACACAGTGGCCGAACGGTCGGTCCCGGGGCGGGTCTGTAAACGCTTATGACCGGGGCGCGATTGCTTTCCGGCATGAGACGCGTCCGCTTTCGTGACACCGCTGGCAACGTCCGCGGTGGTCGATGGACGACGGTCGACGGGGAAGAGGTCGTCACGGCCGCCGCCGGGCCGTACGGACGCATCGCCTTCGGTGACGAGTCGTTCGACCCGGACGAGGTCGACGTGCTAACTCCCTGTGAGCCGACCAAGATCGTCTGTATCGGCCGTAACTACGCGGACCACGCCGCCGAACACGACGCCGAAGTGCCCGACCGTCCGCTCCTGTTTCTGAAACCACCCAATACACTCGCCAGCCACGGGAGCACGGTCACACTCCCGGCAGGCAAAGACCGGGTCGACTTCGAGGCCGAACTCGGTGTCGTCATCGGCGAGCAGTGTCGCCACGTCGACGCCGACGACGCCGAGGACGTGATCGCTGGCTACACCTGCCTCAACGACCTCTCGAACCGGGACGACCAGAACCGCGAAACCAACTGGGTCCGTGGCAAGGCGTTCGACGGCGCCGCCCCCCTGGGCCCCGTGATCGCGACCCCCGAACACCTCCCCGACGACGCCACCATCGAGAGCCGCGTCAACGGCGAGACCAAACAGTCCGCGACCATCGACCGGATGGTCTTCTCGATCCCCACCCTGATCGAGGAGACCACCGCCTACATGACCCTCGAACCCGGCGACGTCATCGCCACCGGCACCCCCGAAGGTGTCGGCCCACTCGACCAGGGCGACACCGTCGAGATCGAGATCGAGGGCGTCGGCACGCTCCGCCACTCCGTCACGTTCCCCGACCGGCGCTGACCGCGGATTTCTGTTGCTTTCACGACACGTCGTGGGCCGGATGACAACTCCTAAGTTTAGGTTTACCTAATCCATCGCCGATGGAACTGACGCGCCGGGACGCGCTGGCCGTGCTCGTCGGTGCGGGCATCGTGGGTGGCGCGACGACAGCGACGCTCGCGCGTGACGGATTCGCGGCCGAGCAAGGTGGGGATGCGGGCCGTGACCGGCCGGACGAGGTGACGGGAGACGCGGAGAGTATCATCGCGGCGCTCGTCGGGACTGCCGAGGTGGTGTATCCGTCCGCCGTCGAGAACGTGCCGGCGTTCGTCGAGAGTTACGGCGCGACCAAACTCGACGCCCGCCCGGAGTACCGACAGGGCGCCATCGAGACGCTTCCAGTGCTGGACGGCGAGAGCACGATTTCGTTCGACCGGCGGTACGCCGAACTGGACGCCGACGACCGGGAAGTGGTGTTGCAGCGAGTCGGGGCCGAGACGGCCGACCCCGACCCTGACGGAACGGGCGCAGAGCGGGTCCGATATTACTTCGTCAACGAGGTGCTGTACGCGCTGTACGCCTCGCCCACGGGCGGTGCACTCGTCGGGATCGAGAACCCGCAGGGCCACCCCGGCGGGACTGACAGCTACCAGCGGGGACCTCCGGGATGACCGGTGTCGGGTCCGGCAGGGGTGGCGAGGGGGACCGCGACGGCGGCGTCGGCGACGGCAGTAACCGGACACCCAGCGAGCGGGTCGACGCCTGCGTCGTCGGCGCGGGACCGGCCGGCGCGCTCGTCGCGAACCGTCTCGCCGAGGCGGGCCACGAGGTAGTCGTCCTGGAGGCTGGGGTCGGGTCAAGGGCGTCGGCGGCACGACGCTCCACTGGCAGGGGATGGTGATGCGCCTCCACGAGTCGGACTTCCGGCGCCGGAGTATCGACGGTGCCGGCGCCGACTGGCCCATCGACTACGCGGACCTGCGGCCGTACTACGCCGAGGCCGAGCGGGCGTTCGGCGTCGCCGGCGCCAGCGACAACCCGTTCGCCCCACCCCGCGACCAGCCCCACCCGATGCCGGCGTTCCCGCCCTCGTACAGCGATTCGCTGTTCGCCGAAGCCTGTGACGAACTGGATATCAGCGTCCATTCCGTCCCGAACGCCCGCAACAGCGAACCGCGGGACGGCCGGAGCGAGTGTGTCGGCTACGGCACCTGCAAGCCGGTCTGTCCCTCCGGCGCGAAGTACTCCGCCGACCACACGATAGGGGCCGCCGAATCGAAGGGCGTCCGTGTCCTGGACCGCGTCCCGGTCCAGCGACTGGCGACCGACGGCGAGGGACGCGTCGAGGCCGCCGTCTACGCGACGCCCGACGGGACCGAACACCGACAGTGTGCCCGGCAGTTCGTCCTCGCAGCGGGCGGCGTCGAGACGCCCAGGCTCCTCTTGCTGTCACGCTCGCCCGACCACCCCGACGGGCTCGCCAACGCCAGCGGCGCCGTCGGGCGATACTTCATGGACCACCTGTTCGCCGGAGCTGGCGGCACCCTCGACCGGGCCACCAGACAGAACCACGTCGGCTTCATCACCAGCGAGTCCCACCAGTTCTACGACAACGGCTTCGACGGCGTCGGCCCGATCAAACTGGAGTGTCTGAACTACGCGGGCCCCTCGCCGGTCGAGACGGCCCTGACTGCTGACGAGTGGGGCGACGAACTGCTGTCCTCACTGCGAGCGGGCTACGGCACCCACGTCGCGATGGGCGGGCTCGTCGGCCAACTCCCCCGGCCGGACAACCGTGTAACCCTGGACCCGGAGACGACCGACGACCACGGCAACCCGGTGCCGGCAATCGAATGGCGACTGGACGAACGCACGCGACGGACGCTCTCGAAGGCAAACGAGATCCAGCACCGCGTCCTGGACGAACTCGGCGCGGACGTCGGCTGGACGGTCGGGCCCGACAACACCGGCCCCGCCTTCCACCACATGGGGACGACCCGGATGGGCACCGACCCGACAGAGAGCGTCGTCGACGCGCGACTGCGGACCCACGACGTGGCCAACCTGACGGTCGCCTCCAGCAGTGTCTTCGTCACGGCCGGCGCGATGAACCCGACGCTCACGATCGGCGCGCTCGCGCTGAAAGCCGCCGACCACGTGGACGCCGACCTCTGAGCTGGCGAATCGGCTCATACTGTCGGACACAAGTACGTGAACACGCTCGTCGGTGTTTCACCATCGAGACGT
>PXQN01000078.1 GCA_003021305.1 Halobacteriales archaeon QH_10_67_22
CACGTACTTGTGTCCGATAGTATCAGGCCTCCCAGCGGCGGTCGAACGCCGTGTACGCGCCCCCGAGGACGAACCCGTAGACGACGCCGGCGAGGACCGGTCGACAGCTCTGTGCGTTCCTGTGTTTCGACTCCCATCTGTGAGCACCTCGTGTGGTACTGACACACATGCACGCGACAGTGAAACCGCTGGCGCCCCGGGCAGGGCGAGCGTTCAAATACCAGGGGGCGAGCAGAACCGGCATGCTCGCTGTCGTCGGAGGCAAGGGCGGCTGTGGCAAGACGACCACCGCACTGGGGCTGGCGCGCGCACTCGCCAGGTTCGGGGAGCGACCGGTGGTGGTCGACGCCGACTGCGATATGCCGAACCTGCACACGATGGCCCGCACCGACCGGAGACCCGGGCTCGACGCCGTGACGGAGGGTGCGCCGGTCGAGCGGGCCCTCCACAGCAGCCGAGCAGTCCCGGGCGTGGACGTGCTCCCTGCGGGCACCGCGACGGGCCCGATGTCGCCACGGACGGTCCGGCAACTCGCCAGCGTCGACGGTCGGGTGCTCCTCGACTGTCCGGCGGGTGCGAGTCGAGCGGTCGCGACGCCGTTGCGGGGGGTCGACAGCGCGATAGTCGTCTCGACGCCCGACCGGCCGAGCATGGACGACGCCGCCAAGACCGTCCGGATGGCCCGGGCACTCGACGTACCCGTCCGCGGCGCGGTCGTAACTCGGGCCGGAGACAGTCCGGAACCAGTGACTGACCAGCTCGGGTCGACCTGTGCAGTGCTCGCGACGGTGCCGGAAATCGAGACCGGCAGGCCGGTGCTCGACCAGCCGGCCGCGCGAGCGGCGCACGAACGGCTGGCGCGACGGATCCAGGAGCGCAATGTTTAATCCCTTCTATTTAGAACAATCAATCTGCATGGTCAACCGGCTACACACAGGGATAGATGTCCTCGACCGGAAGCTCGGGGGTGGGATTCCCGAGGGCAGTTTGATCGCTCTCTGTGCCCAGCCGGCGAGCCAGGCGGAGCTGTTTCTGTACGAACTCACCGCAACGCGGGGGACGCTGTATCTCTCGCTCGACCGAACCGCACAGTCGGTCACGGCGAGTATCGAACAGACGCCTGCGAACACGGGCGACCCGACGGTTCGACACATTTCGGGGGAGGCGCCACTCGACAACGCCGGGAAGCTGATCTCGGCGTTGCCCGAGGCGTCGAATCTGATCGTCGACCCGCTGGACGTGCTGGAATCACAGGAACCACCCTCGCGCTTCCGGAGTTTCATGAACGACTTGCAAAACCACATCGTCAACACTGGCAGTCTGGGAGTGTTACACTGTCTGGACGGCCGCAGCGTGCCGCCGCTCCGTGACAGTACGGAACACTTCGCGGACGTCATCTTCCAGTTGAAAACCGACACCTCGGCCGACGAGGTCGAAAACAGGTTGGCGATCCCGAAGTTCCGCGGTGGGCGAGCGCCCAGCGACATCATCAAGCTCGACCTGATGGAGCAAGTCTCCATCGACACCTCGCGGGACATCGCCTGAGGCCGTCGCGCCGGGGGGCGCGAGGCCCGGGCAGCGGCGTCCACACTCACACCAGTGAGACGCGACCGGACTACCGGGGAGTCCTCACTTCACCATGGGGTCGGGGTCCTCCTGGTAGAAGAAGTTTACTCGCCGGCTTCTTCGAGTTCTTCGACGATGTCCTCGGCGTCGACGTCCTCGTCTTCGAGGGCGTCCTCGATGTCGCCCCCGCCCATCATCCCGCCGAGACCGCCCATGCCCATGCCGGGGCCTTCGCCGAGCGTCTCTTGGACGATGACGCGGTCGACGCCCAGCTGTTCGACCAGTTGCTGGGCGATCTGCTGTTTGCCCATCATCCACTGCTGGTTCATCGAGAGCTGGGGGGTTGCCTCGATGTAGAGGGTGTCCTTCTCGACTTCGACGGTCTCGTACTCGTCTTCGTCATCCTCGTCCTCGTCGTCGGATTCGACGAGTTGCTCTTCCTCTTCGACGTCGGTCTCGAACCAGAGGTCGAGCTCCATGTCGAGGAAGACGCCGACGAGCGCCTGTGCCTTCTCCTCGCGGTCATCGACCTCGTCGCGGACCTCGTACTCGTACTCGATGGCCTCACCGGCGAGGGGGTGGTTGAAGTCGACGCGGGCGCGGCCGCCGATGATGGTTTCGACGTGGCCGTGTTCGCCGTCGATGGTGACGTGTGCGCCGGGGTAGCGGTCGTCCTCGTCGATGCGGTCTGCGCTGATAGTCCGGACTTCCTCGTCGTCGAACTCGCCGAACGCGTCGGCCGCGGGGACCGTGACCGTGCCCTCGTCACCGACGTCGCGCCCGACGACGTCCTCCTCGACGGGGCCGAAGACGTGCCCCTCGCCCAGGACGACCGTCCGGGGACCGAACTCCTCGTCCTCGCCGACGCCTTCCTCCTCCGCGACTTCGGGGTCGGTCGTGTCGACCAGGGTGTCGTCCTCGACCGTGCGAGCGGTGTAGTCTATCTCGACGAAATCACCGTACTGGAGTCCGGACTCCGCCTCGGTCGACTCCTCGTCGGCCGACGTCTCCTCCGTCGTGGCCTGCTCGGTGTCTTCGGCGTCCTGCTCGGCCTCATCGGCCTCGGCGTCGTTGCTCATACCGAAACGGACTAGCGTTGTACTCTTAAGGACAACGTTTCGGGAGCGTCGGTGGCAAACCCGGGTCGTTTTTGCAGTGCTCGGCGTCGGTTTGTGCATGTACGAAGTCGAACTCAAGGTCCGGGCCGACCACGGGCCCGTCCGGGACCGACTCGAGCGCCGAGACGCGCGTCACCTGGGGCCGGTCACGCAGGTCGACACCTACTACGACGCCCCACACCGCGACTTCGCCGAGACCGACGAAGCACTCCGGATCCGGCACGAACAGGCCGACGGCGACGAGGTCGCCAAACTCACTTACAAGGGACCGCTCCTGGAGGCCGCGTCGAAGTCCCGCGAGGAACACGAGACGGCCGTCGCCGACGCCGAGGCCGCCCGTGGCCTGCTCGACGGACTGGGCTTTGCCCCCGCCGCCGAGGTTCGCAAGGAACGGGACCGCTACCACCTCGACGGATACACCGTCACGCTCGACAGCGTCGACGGCCTCGGCGAGTTCGTCGAGGTCGAAACCGAAACCGAGACCGACGACATCGAACGAGCACGCGAGGGCGCGGCGGCGCTGCTCGAATCGCTCGGCCTCGACCCCGACCAGGGGATCCGCACCTCGTATCTCGGACTGTTGCTCGATACTGCCGAGGATGATGCCTCGAAGTAATATTTTTGTCGTTTCTGGTTTCCACAAGTTATACTACGTGCGGTGTCGAAAGACGAGGTGATGACTGAGAGGAACATCCGGGTCCAGCCGTCGGACGGACGGGCGGTCGAAGAGGAGGCCGTCGAGGTCGTCGAGCGGAAAGGACTGGGCCACCCGGACTCGGTCTGTGACGGCGTGGCCGAAGCCGTCTCGCAGGCGCTGGCACGCGAGTACGTCGAGCGGTTCGGGCGGGTGTTGCACTACAACACCGACGAGACCCAGCTCGTGGCCGGCAACGCGGCGCCGGCCTTCGGCGGCGGCGAAGTGCTGGAACCGATATACATCCTCATCGTCGGCCGCGCCACCAAGGAGTACGACGGCGAGACCTTCCCCGCCGAGAGCATCGCACTGAAGACCGCACGGGAGTATCTCGACGAGCACTTCCCCTCTCTCGACGTCGGGACAGACGTCATCGTCGACGTGAAACTGGGCGAGGGGAGCGGGGACCTCCAGACGGTGTTCGGCGAGGAGGGGGCCGTTCCCATGGCCAACGACACGAGCTACGGTGTGGGACACGCCCCACTGACCGAAACCGAGGAGATCGTCTACAACACCGAGCGACACCTCGTCACCGAGTACGCGTCCGAGCACCCGGTCGTCGGCCAGGACATCAAGGTGATGGGGAAACGAGAGGGCGACCACGTCGACGTGACCGTCGCCGTCGCGACCATCGACTACTACCTGGACGGTCTCGAGGAGTACAAGGACGTCATCGCGGACGTTCGCGAGTACGTTCGTGACGTGGCGACAGCGTACACGGACCGCGAGGTGACCGTCCACGTCAACACGGCCGACAACTACGACGAGAGGTCGATCTACATCACGACGACCGGCACGTCGGCCGAACAGGGCGACGACGGCTCCGTCGGCCGTGGCAACCGCGCCAACGGCCTCATCACGCCCAATCGACCGATGAGCATGGAGGCCACCAGTGGCAAAAACCCCGTCAACCACATCGGGAAGATCTACAACCTTCTCAGCACCGAGATCGCCGAGTCAGTCGTCGCGGACGTCGACGGGATCCGGCAACTCCAGATCCGGTTGCTCAGCCAGATCGGCCGACCGATCGACGAACCACACGTCGCGGACGCGACGGTGATCACCGAGCCAGGCGTCGCGCTCACCGACATCGAGGACGACATCGCCGCCGCCATCGACGAGGAACTGGCGACCGTCACCGACGTGACCAAGCGGGTCATCGATGGCGAAATCGCCACGTTCTAACGGCCCTCGCGAGGCGAAACCGCTTAGAGGCGCCCGGGCGTCGATGGGTGCATGACGCGGGTCTGTCTGGTCGGGAGCGAGGACGTCACCCTCCAGTACGAACTACTGTCGCGGGAGACGTCGCGGGAAGCGCTCGCAACCTACGACCTGTACGAACCGTTCGAGAACGCGGTGGGCGTCGAGACGGTCAGTCTCGGCGCCGCCGTCGCGTTGCTCAACGACCTGGACTGGTATCTCACCCGGTTCGTCGACGAGGCGATGGTGCTCGAACCGAGCGTCAGCGACGACGAGTGGCTCTCGCGGGCGCTCGCGACGGCCGTCCGGGACGACGACCTCGGGCCCGAGGAATCCGGTCGGTACCTGAAGATCTACGGCGTCGTCGACCCCGTGGACGGCGGGGACGAGCAGAACCCGGACGAACCTGCCGACGACGCCGGGAGCGACCGGGCGGAGCCGCCACGTCTCGTCGAACCGATGTACGTGACCCGGACCGGGGGCGCCCTGCCGACCTACGACCTCCGCGAGGTGGCCGAGACGGTCGTCGAACGGGTCACCGAAGACGAGTTCGGCGCCTGACCGCGGCGGGAACGGCGCTTTCAAGACGCCATCGTTCCGAGCGTAGGGTATGACCACTGTCGCAGTACTCGCCGACCCGCCGCGACCGGGTGCGGTGCTCCCCGCGCTCGTCGACGACGGTCCGCTCGACGACGAGGAGGCCGCCGACCTCTACACGGCCACCCTCCGGGACGTGTGCCTGGCCGTCGAATCCAGCGGGGCCGACCTGCTCGTCAACTACCGGGTCCCGCCTGACCTCTCCGAGGACGAGGCCGAGGCCGCGGTCCGGACGGCATTGGACCCGGCGCTCGACACCGGGAGCACCCGGTTCGAGGTCCAGGTCGGGTCGTCCAGGTCGGCCCGGGTCGGCAACACCGTGACCCACCTTCTGGAGGAGGAGGGCGTCCGGAGCGTCGCCGCCCTCGACCCGACGGCGGCGCTCGTCGAACGGCGCCACGTCGACAGCGCGGCGATGAAACTCCGCCAGTCGGAGGTCGTGCTCGGCCCCGCACCCGGCGGTCGCGCCTGGTACGCCGCGTTCACGGTCCCCGTCGATTTCACCGACGTGTACGACCCGCCGGCGCTCGCGACGCTGACCGACCGCGGACGCTCGGAGGACAACGACGTCGATTTCATGCAGCGACTCCCGGTCGTCGAGACGCCGGCCGACCTGGCCGGGACGCTCGTCGAACTCCGGGCACGCAAGCGGGCAGACAAACACGTCCCGGCGCACACGACTGCCCGCCTCGAAGCATTCGACCTGGCTGTCGTTCCGACGGACGACGGTATCGACGTCACCCGGAGCTGATCGCCCGTCGTGACCTGCCACGCCCGTCTCGAACGGGACGTGCTGGTCCGTTAGGTCCTCGAGGAGGGCCGTTGTGCTCGCTGCCGCCGCGAGCGCTACGCGACAGCACTGGACCGACAGGTCTTACTCGGGCCGGTGGCAACTGTCGCCTGCGGTGGGGTGGCAGAGCGGCCTATTGCGCCTGCCTTGAGAGCAGGTGTCCGGGAGGACTCCTGGGTTCAAATCCCAGCCCCACCGTGAGACCGCGGCGGAAGTCGCGCTCTCTCGACACGACTCCTCAGAACCGACCACTGTCGACACCTTCGGTGCCGTCGATGCCGTCGACGAGTGTCGTCGGCAGTTCCGACCCATGGTCGTCGATCACCCGGAGAACTTCCGCCGGGTGGTCGAATCTGGCGCCGCGGTAGGCCCGGAACGGGTCCTCGACCCAGTCGACGTAGCCCGCCGCGGTGAGTTTCGGGAGGTGCTTGTGGCGCAGGTCCAGTTCGAGTCGTTCTACCGGCGGCCCGGCATCCGCGAACCTGGCACTCTCCGGCAGCGACACCCCCTCCCCCGGACGTACCTCCGAGAGCGACCGTATCAGTGTCCGTCGTGCTGGAGACCCGAGCGCCTCGAAGACTCTGTCCCAGGCCCCCCCGGGCGTCGTCTCCGGTCCATACGTGCCATCGCACATGAGAGAAGAGTCGTCGTCACAGTACTTAATTTTTCTCGCTTTTAGATATAATAAATAATACTTAGTCTCCCTTGTGGACCATGTTTTCACCAGCGCCGGTTACTCCTGATGCGATACAATCCGGTAGTCTGTGGACCGAACGACCGACCGAGTGCACTCATTCACGATAGAGATAGCGGTCGAGGGAGCGTGATACACAGTAACTCTTTTGAGCGCGTCGTCCAGAGGAGCGAGTATGGACTGGCCACACGACCCGGACGGCGAGGACGGCAGTGAGGGGCAGCGGAAGTACGGGCAGGCCGTGATCGCCAAGAAACTGGACGAGGAGGAGGACTTCCCGCTCACGAGCGCGGAGTTCGTCTCCGAGTACGGCGACCACCCGGTCCGGATCGACTACGAGACAGTCGTCAGCATCGAGGAGATCTTCGAGACCGTCGACCAGTCCGAGTTCGAGGGCTTCCCCGACTTCCACCGGGCCGTCGGTCGGGCGCTCCGGGTGGCCGATTACTGGCCGTATCGACTGGCCCACGCCTGATACTGTCGGACACAAGTACGTGAACACACTCGTCGGTGTGTCACCATCGAGACGTCTCGGAGACCGCTAAACGAAGTATCGAGTGTCGACTTGCTTGTGTCCGACAGTACAATCCGTCGCCGGTGGAGAGTCGAACGCTTAGGTACCTGGCCCGTCAACCGCCACTGTGATCGTCGTCGCGACGGATGACTTCGAGGTGTACCACGGCGTGGTCAACGAGCTACGCGACCGCGGCGTGGTGTTCACGACGATCGAACCCGACGACGACCTGCCCGAGCGAACGTCCGTCGTCGTCGCCGCCGACGGCGAGGAGCCGCCGGTCCCCGACGAGACACCACTGGTCCGGGCCGACCCCGACGACGCTCGCCGTGCCGTCGACGAGGTCCTGGCGCTGTTGCGGGGTGGCGGCGGCCGCACGGTCGTCGGCGTCGACCCCGGCGACCGACCGGGGATCGCAGTTCTATCGGGCGAGACGGTCGTCGCCGTGTTCACCGTCCCGCTGGCCGACGCCGCCGACGTCGTTCGCGAGGAAGTCGCGGAGGCAGTCGACCCGCTGGTCCGGGTCGGCGACGGCGCCCGCGGGATGGGCGACGTGCTCGCGGCCGTCAACATCGCCCGCCTGGAGGGCGAGCGCGTCGACTCCCGGACCATCGAGCCGACACCCGGCGAGCTGAAGCGGATCAAAGACCGCTCGCGCCAGCAAAGCGACACGAACCGCGCCATCGACGAGCAGCTGGCCCGACGCGTCGCCGCCGGCGAGATAACCGTCGAGGAAGCCCTGGCCGAACACGCCGGAACCGCCGACGCCGACGGGTCAGACGGCTCCTGATACGGTCGTGCGTAGTTCTTTTGATTCCCAGGAAACAGAAGACTGTCCCCGTGGTCCGAAACGCCGATCCTCACCGACACTGCCGAAATTGGGTACGCACGACCGTATGAAGCGACCCGGGCGAGACGACCCCCGAAAGGCCGTCAGTCCTCCAGCTTGCTCGGAAGGACGAACCGCCCGTCCTCGCGTGGGAGAGCCAGCACGTCAACGACGGCGTCGGTGTTCACCGGGCCGTAGACGTGTGCGTACCCGCCGGTGGGCTGTTCCTCGTATCTGACCGGAGCGTCGAGGCGGTGACGGTCGACGACGAGCACGACGGGGTCGGCGGCGTCGGCGTAGTTCGCCTCGGCGACGGCGAGCACCTGCCCCGGCGTCGCGCAGTGGACGAACCCCTCGGCGTCCAGGGTCGGGTGGGTGTAGGTTTCGGCGTCCGCGAACTCGCGCCAGCGGTCGCGTTCGACGACGTGGACGAGCAGGTCGGCCAACCCCTCGCGGACGGCCGCCTCGGCGCGGCGCTGGACGTCACGAACTGCGAGGCCGGTCGTCTCGGCCACCGCGAGCGCGTCGTCGAACTCGGCGCTGTAGTCGAAGGGAGCGTCGTCGGCGCCCGCGACTTTCACGTCGACGGGATGGCGCTCGCCGGCTTCCAGTATCGTAGCGGTGACCACCTCGCGAGCGGCCCGAAAGCGGTGGCCGGCCCCGTGTTCGCGGACGCCAAGCGTCCCCGTCTCCTCGGCGAGGCGGCGCGCGACCCGCTCGGCGTCTTCGGGACTGACGACGACTTTCACGAGGTGGCCGAGCCGGGATTTCTTCATCGTCGCTGGCAGTATCGACACGTCGAGCGCACCGACATCGGCCAGCGTCTCCTGGAGACCGCCCAGGACCTCGGGCGTCGCGTCGTCGACGTTCGTCTCCAGGACCGTGATCGGTTCGCGAGCGAGTCCACCCCGACTCTCGCCGACGAGCGCCCGGAGGACGTTGGGGTGGGCATCCAGGTCGTAGCCGCCGGCGCCGTAGCCCGACGCGGACACTTCGAGGTCGGGCAGGTGTTCGACGCCGTCGGCGATGTGAGCCAGCAGTGCCGCGCCGGTCGGCGTGAGCAGTTCCCGGTCGACCGGCCCACCCCGGAGCGACCAGTCTGCCCGCTCGGCGGCCTCGACGACCGCCGGCGTCGGGACCGGGTAGGTGCCGTGGCTCATCGTCACCGCGCCGCCACCGGCCGACAGTGGCGTCGTCACGACCCGTTCAGGGGCGAGGTCGTCGAGCAGCGACGCGACCCCGACCACGTCCGCGATGGCGTCGTCGGCACCGACCTCGTGGAACTGCGTGTCGTCGAGGTCGGTCCCGTGGACGCTCGCCTCCGCCTCACCCAGTATCTCGAACGCCGCGAGCGCGTCGCGTTCGACGCCCGCGGGCAGGTCCATCGACTCGACGAGTTCGACGACCTCCGCGTAGGTTCGCTGTGGCCCGTGGCCCTCTGCGTGTGTGTGGTCGTGAGCGTGGCCCTCCGCGTGCTCGTGACTGTGACTCTCGTCGTGGTCGTGACTGTGGCTCTCGTCGCGTTCGGAGTCTTGCTCCTCGTCGACGAGGACGTCGACGGACGTCGCCTCGATACCGCGTTTCGTGACGGTGTCCACGTCGTAGCGGACTGGGAGGTGTGCTTCGACGCGGTCGAGCACTGACGGGTCCGCGCCGGCGGCGACGAGTGCGCCCAGCAGCATGTCGCCGCTCGCGCCGACCCGCCCGTCGAACGCCAGCGTTCGCATACCGCAACTCGCGGGGTCGAGCCCTAAAACTGTGCGGTCGCTTCAGAGCGTCACCAGCAGGTCGGTGGCGTACATGACGACCAGGCCGGCGAGGAAGGCAACGAGGTTCGTCGCGGTGCCGAGCCGGCCCGACCGGCGGACCATGCCGGCTATCTCCCAGTTGACCTGGGCGATTGCGCCGACACCCAGCGCCAGGAACAGCGCCCCGAGCGTCGGGGAGAAAGCGTACCCGCCGATCCAGCCGCCGAGGATGACCGGCCCGCCCGCGAGAACGCCCAGCGCCGCGAAGTGGGCCAGCGACGGGCGTTCGCCCCGCGCGACCGGCGCGACGACGGCCGGCCCCTCGGTGACGTTGTGGATCATGAACCCGATCACGAGGAAGGCACCGAGCGAGACCCGCCCCAAGGCGAAGGAACTCCCGATGGCCAGTCCCTCCGCGAGGTTGTGCAGGCCGATGCCGAGCGCGACCAGGTAGGCCAGCGCGAGCGGCGTCGGACCAGCGTGGTCTCCGCCGTCAGCCCCGTCCGGACTCGTCCGCCGGGTCTGCCAGGCCGACACCGCCTGGACCAGCAGCGCGGCGCCGAAGATCGCCGTCACCACCAGCAGCGGTCCCTCGAAGGCACCGGGGACGCCCTCGGCTATCTCGAAGGCCTCGAAGCCGGCGTCGAACGCGAGGAAGGCGAGCACGCCGGCCGCGAACACGAGCACCGCGTGGAGCCAGCGGTCAGAGAGCCCCTGCATGAACGGGAACCACAGCATCCCGAGCACGACCGGGATGACGCCGACGAACACGCCGACGACCGCGAGCGTCCAGAGGACGTCACCGGTCACTCCCGGCGAGGGCTGTGGCGCCTCGATGTCCGTGTGGAAGGTCGCACCGCTATCGAGGACGATCGCGGTCTCCAGGTCCCACCCCGGCGTCCAGTGGTACGGTATCGTGATCGTCCCGCTCTGCATGGGTGCGAGCGTCCGCGTCTCCTCGCCGCCCGCTGTCATCCTGAAGTTCCAGTAGGCGTCGTCGACGAGGACCTGGCTGACTGTCACGGGTTCGGCGCCGCTGTTGGTAACGTGCAGAACGATTGTCTCGTCGTTCGGGAGTGTGACGTGTGAGACCGACAGTTCGGGCAACGGTTCGCCAGACTGGACGCCCGCAAAGGGCGGAAAGAGGACGAACCCGCCGACGACCAGTGCCAGCAACAGAAGCGGCACCAGTGCCCCGACCCACCGCGGGATGCCCAGCGGGAGGTCCGTTCCCGGCTCGGTTGCGGTGCCGCCGTCGGTCAGCTCCTCGGCGGTCGTTTCCTCGTCGATGATCCCGCCGGCGTCCGAGACACCGTGGTCGGTCGGTTCTCCGTCAGTCATGCTTGCACCTCGAAGAAACTCATCCAGCCCAGTTCGGCGAACTCCGACTGGTGGGCGTGGAACATGTACAGCCCCGGTTCGTGGTCGGAGTAGTCCAGTTCGACGATGCCACGCTGGGCCTGACACTGCATGACCGTGTCGACGGTCTTGTGCGTCGGTTGCAGTGTCGTCCCGTGGTCGTAGTAGTCGAAGAACTGCGAGTGGGTGTGAAAGGAGTTGATAGGGTCGAACTCGATGGTGTTGATCAGGTAGACGCGGACCGGCTGGTCGCGCTGGACCTGGATGGGCCGGATTGTGTCACCGGCCTCCCACTCGCCTTCGGTCGGGTCGGTGTCCCCGACGCCGTAGGCGAACGCGCGGGTGTTGGCGGCGTAGACCTCGTTGTCCCCGTCGAAGTTCGTGTCGAAGCCGTTCATGACCATCACCTGTTCGTCGACCTCGTCGGCGCGGTACTCGTGGTTGCGCAACTCGGCGCGTTCGACCAGGTCCTCCCGGTAGGAGTCGGGTATCGGTCCCTGGTAGTTGACGTAATCACGGGGGTTCCGGGCGACGCGCTCGGGGTCGGGGTCGACGATGATCGCCCCGTAGAGCCCGCGGTGGACGTGTTCTTTCAGCGGCATCGAGTGACAGTGATACAGGTGACAGCCCGCCGGCTGGGCGCGCCACTCGTAGACGAACTCCTCGCCCTGTTCGACGACGCCGGGGCCGTTCTGTGGGACGCCGTCCATCTCCGGGGCGACGTTCTTGACGTGCGGGTGGATCGTGTGGGGGTGTGACTGGCGGTTCTGGAACTTCACCCGGATGATGTCACCCTCCGTGGCCCGCAACGTCGGCCCGGGGACCTGGCCCTGGTAGGTCCAGGCCGGGAACTCCACGCCCGGCGCGATCTCGATGGTCTTCAGCGAGGCGTACAGCTCGAACTCCCGGACGCGTTCGCCGTCGCGCTCGTACACCCGCTGTGGCAAGTCGTCGGCACCGTCGAAACCGGTGTTGAACTCCCGGAGGAACTCGTGGGGGTCGAAGTCCGTCGAGTCGAACTCCCCGACGGGACCGAACCCGCCGTGTGACGCCTCGTCGTGGGGGGTATCGTCGGCGCGGCTCCGTCCCGAGAGACCGACCGCACCGGCACCGGCGACGCCGATCCCGCCCAGGACCGCGCGGCGACTCACCTCGGCGTCGTTCGAGACAGCGTCGACCAGTCTATCGGTGAGGTGACTGGTCAGTTCCGCCGCGTCGGACCGTTTCCCGGTCATGCGACACCGTTCGCGTCGGCGCGCTCCTCGGCGGCGGCGACGAAGATCGACGCGGTCACCCCGTCCGGCAGCGACAGTTGCTCCCCGTCCACTTCGACGGTCACCATTCCGATAGGTGCGACCTCGACGACCCGGAGCACGGTACCGGGCGTGATCCCCGCACCGTCGAGGTACGCGAGTTCGTCCGGATCCCGGTCACGCACCCGCTGGACGACCACCCGCTCGCCCTCGCCGCAGTCCTCGAGGGTCCGGCCCGGCGCGTCGTCCACCGGTTCGAGCGAATCGTCCGGGATCGGGTCGCCGTGCGGGTCGACCGTCGGGTCCCCCAGTGCGTCGGCCACCCGGCGTTCGAACTCCTCGCTGATGTAGTGTTCCAGATTGTCGGCCTCGTCGTGGACAGTCGCCCAGTCGTACCCCAAATGCTCCGTGAGGTACGTCTCCAGGAGCCTGTGGTGGCGGACGACTTCCAGCGCAACCGTCTCACCCTCGGTCGTCAGTCGCACGCCCTTGTACTTCTCGCGCTCGACGAGTCCCCGCTCCTCCAGGCTCTCCATCATACTCGTCGCTGTCGGTGCCGTCACGTCCAGTGACGCCGCCACCCGGGAGGTCGATACCGGGTCCGCACCACCCCGCTGGGCCTCGTATATCGCCTTCAGATAGTCCTCCATCTTCGCACTGAGCACAGAGGGATTAGATACATCTAAAATATAAATATGGCGGTTCGAACGAACAGTGTGACGCCGGGTGGCCGAACGACAAAGTCGGTGCAGTCCGAACGGGGGGTATGGGTAGTACGCGACTGCGGGTCGGGGTGGTCACGGTGCTTGCGGTAGTCGCCCTCGCGGGGTGTGGTGGATTCCTGACCGACAGCGGGGCCAGTGTGTCGCCGACACTGACACCGGCGCCAGTGCCGGACGCGACCGAAGCCGACGGGCCGGAGACGACCGAGGGGGGACCCATCCGGGACGACGTGGCGAACAGATACGCCCGGCTGGAGCCGAACTGTGAGCGTCCGCCGGGGCTGGTCGTCCACATCCAGGTCGAGGCGCTGGCGACCAACGACCCCGGGACCGACCGGGGTATCAGGACGGTCTGGCGGTTCGCCGCACCGTCGAACAGGCAGTACACGGGCCCGTTCGAGAACTTCGCAGAGCTGATCAAGGCCCAGTACGAACCGCTCCTGGCAGCCGACCGGGTCGCCTACGGGCCGGTGAACCGGACCGGCGACCGGGCGAACCGCCTCGTCTCGGTCGCCTCCGGCGAGGGAAACGGCACCTACCGCTGGCACCTGGCCAGACAGTCCAGCGGCCGGTTCGCGGGTTGCTGGATGACGACCGGCGTCCGCGGACTCCCTGCCGAGTCGTTCAACGCGACCGGTCTCTAAGAGCCGTGGCGTCCGGCTGACCGGCCGACGACAGGGTCGGTACCACCTCAGCGTCCGAGGTCGTAGAACTCTTCGTTGGGGCGCATGTCCGCCATGTGTGCGAGTCGGTTCGAGAGGTTGAAGAAGGCAGCGACGCTGCCGATGTCCCAGACCGCACGCGTCGAGAACCCGTGTTCGCGCAGGGTCTCGAAGTCCGACTCCCCGACCTCCGGGGCGCGTTCGGTGAGTTTCACGGCGAAATCCAGCATCGCGCGGTGGGCGTCCGGGATGTCCGCTGTCCGGTGGTTGGTCGCCAGCTGTTCGGCCAGGTGGGGGTCGTCGGCGTAGATCCGCGCCAGCGCGCCGTGGGCGACGACACAGTAGAGACAGTCGTTGGCGCCGCTGACGGCGACGATTATCATCTCGACTTCCGCGCGCTCCAGTTCGGTGTGTTCGACGAGCGCGTCGTAGTACGCGAAAAAGGCCCGGAAGTGAGAGGGGCGATACGCCAGCGCCGGGAAGACGTTGGGCAGAAAACCCGCCTCCTCGCGTTCGTCCGCGATGCGTTCCTGGAGGTCCTCGGGGAGGTCCTCGGTGTCCGGGACGGGAAACCGCGTCATCGCCGGTTCGTTCATGCCCGAGACGCGTACGCCAGCGGCTTAGAGGTCCCGGCGCTCGACTCGACGACAGCGGAAAGGCGTAAGTACGGACCCCACGACACTCACCACGGATGTACAAGACCGGACACTGGGGTGTGGCACTGCTCGTCTGGGCGCCCGTCGGCGGGGGGTTGCTGGTCGCGGGCCAGGCGGCCGAGGCAGTCGTCGGCGGTGCGGGCGTCCTGGCGCTGTGTCGGGTCCCCGACTACGACATGCGTCTCCCATACTCGCTGGACCTGGCTCGTGCCGACAGCACCGTCGCCAACTACGCGCTGCTGGCACTGGGTGTGTTCGTCAGCGTGGCGCTGCTGGCCGTCACACCAGGTCTTTTCCCTCTAGCTGGCTCATGACGTCGTCGACGAACTCGTCGACCGACTCGTAGGGGAAGTCCCCACCGCCCAGCTTCGTCTGGAGCTCCATCGCCGTCATCGAGAACTCGCCGGACTCGAACTTCGTCCCCGGTCCGTCCGGCAGTGCCGGCACCAGGTCCATCGGACTGGAGATGGGGTAGTCCGCGCCTTCGAACGCCTCGACGAACTGCTCTCTGAGTTCCGCCTTGTCGACCATACGTCACCGTCGGCCAGCACACCCAAAAAAGATCCGAGATCGACATTCGACAACGTGTTTCAAGTTTATTCGTGGGCGGTCAGAGGACAGGTCGATGAACAAAACGTTTCTGACAGTACTCCATAGAGGAGTCACATGGGAAAGCGATCCCTGCGTCGACGGACGGCCCTCCGACTCGGATGCAGTCTGTTCGCGGTCGGTTTAGCGGGTTGTAACGAGGACAGCACTGATCCGACCGGCGAGGCGACGAATCCACAGCGAACTCCGACCTCTACGGCCACGGACGGGACAGTCGAGAGGACAGACGCCACTGGCTCCCCGACCGAGGAGACGGACGCTGCCGAGACGACAGCCACGGAACCGACAGCCCCGATCCCCGAGACGGTCAGTGCACGGCGGGTGGCCGGCGGGTTCACGTCGCCGCTGGGCCTGGAGATCCCCCAACCCGGGCGGCGGTTCGTGGTCGACCAGGCCGGACAGGTGTACCTCCAGGACGACCAGGGCGTCCACAGGGAGCCGTATCTCGACGTCACAGACCGGATGGTGGACGTGAACGGCTCATCGGAGCAGGGGTTGCTCGGACTCGCCTTCCACCCCGATTTCGACGAGAACGGTCGCCTGTTCGTCAGGTACAGCGCACCGCCACGCGAAGGGACGCCAGACGGGTACGCACACACGTTCGTCCTCTCGGAGTTCGAGGCCGACCCCGGGGCGACTCGGGCCGACCCCGACTCCGAACGCACTATTCTAGAGATACCCCAGCCACGGGGAAATCACAACGCTGGGGCCATTACGTTCGGTCCCGACGGTTACCTCTACGTGGCGGTGGGCGACGGCGGCGGCGCGAACGACACCGGCTCCGGTCACGTCGACGACTGGTACGGGGCCGTCGGCGGCGGGAACGGGCAGGACCTGACCGAGAACCTGCTCGGGAGCATCCTCCGCATCGACGTCGACGGCGAGGCAAACGGAAAGCCCTACGCCGTCCCGTCAGACAACCCGCTGGTCGGTTCCGACGGGCTGGACGAACAGTACGCCTGGGGGTTCCGCAACCCCTGGCGGCTGTCGTTCGGTCCCGGCGGACGCCTGTTCGTCGGCGACGTCGGCCAGGGCGCCTGGGAGGAGGTGAGTATCGTCGAGAAGGGCGGCAACTACGGCTGGAACGTCAAAGAGGGGAGCCACTGTTTCGATGCCGACTCCTGTCCCGACGAGAGTCCGCGGGGCCGCCAGTTACGCGACCCCGTAGTCGAGTACCCACACAGCGGCGACGGCGTTGCCGGTATCTCGGTCATCGGGGGCTACCTCTACGACGGGGCGGACGTACCCGGACTGGCGGGTCGGTACGTGTTCGCCGACTGGCAGGCGGGCGGTGAGCTGTTCGTCGCCACCGAACAGTCCGAGGGGCTGTGGCCGACTCGTGCCGTTCCGGTCGACTCTGAGGCGGGGTTCGGCCCGAACGTTCTCTCGTTCGGTCGCAACCCCGCCGGCGAACTGTTCGTCTGTACGACCGCCGAAGGTGGCGTCACGGGCGACACCGGCGCGGTCTTCAAACTCGGCGCCGGCGGCTGACCCTCGGCCGAGAAAGACCCCGGTCGGGCTCACAGGTCAGTCGAGGACCTCGGGCAGGTCGGCCAGCGAGTCGAGGACGTAGTCGGGGTCCACGTCGCTCGTTTCGAGGTCGGCGGGCCCGGCCACGCCGGTCAGCACGAGGGCCGTCTGCATACCCTGGGCCACACCCATCGCGAGGTCGGTGTCGAGGCGGTCGCCGACGACGAGACACTCCGCGGGCGCCACGCCAAGTCTGTCGAGGGCCGCGCTCGCGGCTTCCTCCGAGGGTTTGCCCAGAACTCTGTCCGGGTCGCGGCCGATAGTGCCCGCGACCGCCGCGATGATGGCTCCCGATCCGGGTGTGAACCCGTCCGCCGTCGGGATCGTCCGGTCGGGGTCGCTGCCGAGAAACGTCGTCTCCTCGTCGACGCCGGCCAGCACCCTCGCCATCGTCTCGTAGTCGAACGTGTCGTCCCAGGAGGCGACGAACACCGATGCGTCGGCCGGATGGTCGACCACGTGTTGTCCCGCCGCGCGGAGGTAGTCGGCCAGCGACGGCGCCCCGACCAGATAGGTCGGTTCCCCGGCGTGGGTGGCCCGCAGGTACTCACGCAGCACCGTCGAGGCCGGCAGCACGTCCCGTTCGGTGACCTCGATGCCCATCGCCCCGAGGCGGTCGACGTACTCCGCGGGTGTCTTCGTGGGGTTGTTCGAACAGAACAGGACGCCGATCCCCCGGTCGCGCATCCGCCGGATGGCGTCGACGGCACCCGGTATCGGATCCCCGCTCCGGTAGACGGTGCCGTCCAGGTCGACGATGACGCCGGCAGTCACGGCACCACCCCTGCCGGGGCCCGGTGTTCGGTCGTCATTCGTCGATATCTTCGGCTGCCAGCGTATCAACGTCCCGGTCGGACCCCCGTTCGCGGTCGAGGGCCGACTGTGCTCGCGTCCGGTCCTCCCAGCGCGGTCCGGCACGCCGGCCGACTGCCAGGCCGACGGCGGCGCTGAGGGCGGCGACGCCCAGTGCCACGGCGTTGGCGACGACGGGTGACTCGGTGTAGGCAAGCGCGGCGACGACCAGCGGGACGGCGACCACCGCCAGCGCGACGCCGAAGGCGACGAACCGCGGCGTGTCGAAGAGGAGTTCGTTGGGCGACAGCCCCGCGACGTACGCGGTGACGCCGAAGACGTAGACGGCCACGAGCGGGAAGACGACTGCGCCGACGGCCACTTCAGCGAGTGGGACCCGGACCGCCGACCCCAGGAGGTAGACCAGTCCCGCCGGCACCGAGAGGACGAGATAGGCCCGTCGCTTGCCCGCGAAGACCGCCCGCATCGAGACCGGGTACCGGCGGTACTCGACGGCGTCGTCGTACTGGGTCACCCAGCTGTAGGTCGTGAACGCGCCCAGCCCCAGCAGCGTGCCGACGGCGATCCCCAGGGAGGGGTCGAGCGTCGTCGCCCGACTAACCTCGACGACGAGCAGTGCCGTCACCACGAAGAGAACGCCCATCGAGAACAGGACCTTCCAGACGGACCCGCTGGAACCGGCCACCTCCAGGACCGAACGTGTCGCCACGCCGTCGCCGAGCCTGCCCCGGAGCCGGCTGTACCGGTCGGCGGCCGTCCTGGCGGGTCCGCCTTCGGGCCGTTCGAACAGCGCCGGCCCCAGCACTGCCAGCACGACGACCGGCCCGAACCCGGAGAGGGCGGTCGAGACCGACGGCGACGTGTAGAACGCGAGTGGCGTGAACGCGAGGGCGTCGACCCGACCGGAGACGACCACGGCGGCGATCCCGAGCGCGACGACGAGCACCAGCGGGCGGTTGCGCGTCCCGAGGCCGGCCAGCACGAGACTGGTACCGACGCCGAGTTCGAACGTCGCGCTGGCGGTCACCCACAGGAGCGCGACGCCCGCAGGGGCGGCCCCCTCGGCCAGCGCGGCGACCGCGTAGCCGACCGCGACCGGCCCGACGAACAGCACCGAGTAGTACAGCAGGTCCTTCAGGAGAAAGGTGGCGAGCAGTCGCCGCCAGGTGACCGGCAGCGTCCGTGCCGAGAACACGAGCAGAGTCACGTCACCGAGCACGTCACGGAGCGCGTCCCGGCCGATCAACCCGATCGTGCCCACCTGGAGGCCGAAGAAAAAGACGAGTCCGTGCAGGCCGGCGGCGACGGTCTCGGGCGGCGTGCCGGTCAGTCCGAGCAGCCAGACGCCCGCCGTCGACAGCGCCGCGACGACGACCGGGAAAACCGCGAAACGACCGCCGAACAGTTCGGCGTGGAGCCGATACTCCTCGCGGACCATCCTGGCGAACAGCCCCGTCGTGAGTCCGCGGTTCATTCGCCGGCCTCTCCCGTCGTGCGTCCGCGAGTCATCGGTCGCGATCCCCAGTGGAGTCGCCGCCGTCGGTGGCCGCGGCGGGTTCGACCTCCCGGCGGAAGTACGCCAGCAGTTCGTCGTGGTCGGCCAGTTCGCGTGGGTCCCGCTGTGCGACGAGTTCGCCGTCGCGGACGATCCCCACTTCGGTACAGAGGTCGGCCGCGACTTCCAGGAAGTGCGTCGACAGGAACAGGGTGTTCCCCCGGGCGCAGTAGTCGCGCATGTGCTCCCGGACTTGTGCCTGCATGATCGGGTCGAGGTTGACCAGCGGTTCGTCGATGAACACCAGGTCCGGTTCGTGGATGAACGTCTGGGCGAGCATCACCCGCTGGCGTTCACCCTCCGAGAGGTCCGTCGACAGCGTGTCCAGTTGCTCCCGGAAGCCCAGCCGGTCGGCCCACTCGGCGATCCGCTCAGCGGGGTCGAACCCGCGCACGTCGGCAACGAACTCCAGGTACTCCCGCGGGGTGAGGAAACTCGGCGGGTCCTCCCGTTCCGGGAGGATGCCGACCGCCTCCCGGACCGCAAGCGGGTCGGCCACCGGATCCCGGCCCAGCACGCGGGCGCTCCCGCTCGTCGGGGCGCGCTGGCCGGTCAGTATCTCGATAGTCGTGGTCTTGCCCGACCCGTTCGGACCCAGCAAGCCGAACAGTTCGCCCTCGGCGACCGACAGCGACAGCGAGTCCAGCGCGACGAGGTCACCGTATGTCTGTGTCAGGTCTTCGGTCCGGATGGCAGTCATCGTCGGGGCCCAACGGTTGAGATACGTGGGGTGTACGGACAGTTAGAAGTTTGGGCGCTCTCGGAACCGGTGGTCGTGTGACTCCTGCTCACAATCGCCGTGTGACCTAACGTCTTGACGGTCTAGGTCGATACATTGAGCCTGGAGGCCGTCGCGCGTTCCTGGCCGGGATGACAGCCGTCGCCGTGCTGGTCGTCGCCGGACTCGTCCAGGTGTACTTCTCCCTGTTCGAGTTCGGCGGGCTCGGGCGCCTCGGCGTCTAATCGCCGGTGCCCGCCGGTCCCGGGTCGTCGCGACCCGATGGGGTACCAGTGGTGACGGCCGACGGGCCACCACCGGAGGGGCGCCGTCCCCGTTTGCGTTCGTCGAGTGCGGCGTAGAGGCTGTCGGCGACGGACTCGCGGAGGTCGTTGGCGGTAGCGACGTCGACGTCGACGGCTTTCGGGTCGTCACCCGTGAAACTCCGCGAACCCGCAGTGTCGACGACGACCGTTCCGAGGTCCCGGCGGCGCTGGAACACGGTTTCAGTGCTGACCGACGTCTGGACGCGGTGGTACGGGACGACTTTCGTCCGCCGTGACCAGAACCCGTTTCGCGTGACGACGTGGTCCTCGCCGACCGCGAAGCCGCGGTGGGTCCACTTGAGGTGGGCCGCGACCGGAACGAGTGGGACGGCGACCAGGGGGAGCCACCAGGAGTCGACCCCCCACGGGCGGGTCACGAGATACACCAGCCCCGTGAGCACTGCCAGCGCGACCAGGTACCTGGCGACGTACCGCTGGCGCGCTCGTTTGGGCGGGCGCTGGAACTCGTCGAGGGCGGCCGGTTCGATAGACCGCGCGAGGTCGTGAACCCGGTCGCGGTCGGCGAGCGGGATCGCCGACTGGGACCCCCCGGAGTCGCCCGACCCGGTGACGCGGCCGGCCGTCTCGATGTACAGCGCCGCGTAGCCGAGGCGTCGCGCCAGGACGTTCTCCCGGACCGTCAGCGTCTGGACCTTCGAGAGGGGGATCGTCCCGCTGTACTTCTGGAGCAGACCACGTTCGTACCGGAGTTCCTCCTCGCCGCGAGTCAGCCGGAACCCGTAGTAGCGGGCGGCGTTGACCAGCCCGGAAACCAGCCCGATGACGAGGACGCCGGCGATCCCCGCGACCGGCCCGAGGAACGCGGCGAGGACCGTCTCGGGGCTGGCGAACACTGTGGCGTCCATCGTGGAGTACACCTGGGGGCCGAACAGCGAACCGGCGAAAAACAAAAGCGAGACGAACCGGATGTCCGTCGAGACCACCGCCAGGACGCCAAGTTCCCGCTGGGTCATCTCGAAGACCGTCTCTGCTGCCTGCTCTGCTTCGGCCGCCGAATCAGCGCCCTCCCGTCGGAGGCGGCTGACGGCCGCCTGGAGGCGCTCGGCCTCGTCCGCTCCGACGTGCTGGAGCTGGGCCTCGGTCTGTCCGCCCCCCGCCGTCTCGAGGTTGACGACGGCGATGCCGAGGAGCCGCTGGACGACCGACTGGCTGATGTCGACGTTCTGGATACGGCGAAGCGGTATCTCGCGTTCGCGCCGCGACAGTACGCCCGACCTGATGTCGAACGTCTCCGGCGTGAGTTCGTACTCGTAGCGGCGGTACCACGTGACCGAATAGGCCACCACCGCCGCGACGACGAGTCCGAACCCCCCGAGCGCGAACACTCTTCCCCGGGGTCCCAGGACCCTGGACAGGCTCGGCACACCCGCGAACAGGACGAAAAAGACGACCGCGACACCCTGCTGGCCGAGTCGATAGGGTATCGTCAGCGGGTGTAGCGCCCGCGGACTCCCGACGAGGTCCCCAATGGCAAACGCGTCTTCGGGGGGTGTCACGTCGTCCGCAGTCGCGTTCAGGCCTCCCCCGCCGACTGGGTCGCCGGTGGCCTCGGCGTCGTCGCCAGCGTCGGTCGGGCCGCCCGCCCCGGAGTCGCTCATACAGCGTCCTCCTCCTCCTCCTCGGTGGCGATGGCGAGTCGTTTCAGACGACCCTGGAGTTCGGCGGCCCGGTCGTCGGTCAGGCCGGGGACCGTCACGTCGGCACCGCGTGACCCCGCGGTGTAGACGACCAGCGAGGAGAGACCGAGCAACCGCTCGACTGGGCTGCGCCGCGTGTCGATGTGCTGGACGCGGACGTACGGCGCGACGGTCTGGACCCGCGTGAGTACGCCGCGGGTGAGATACAGGGAGTCGGACCTGACTTCGTAGCGCCAGGACCGGTACAACAGGACGGCACGGAGCGTCGCGAGCGCGAGAAAGAGCGCCAGCGCGCCGAGGCAGACGGCCACGGAGAGCCGGCCGAAACCCAGCGGGAGCGAGCCAGTCGTCTCGAAGCCGATCCGGCCACCCACAATACGGAAGACGACCGTGGTCGCGAGCGAACCGAACAGCGCGCCGAACGTCGACCCGACGACCCACTGCAGACGGACCGAGCCGTCGAGTCGACGGGGCTCGCCGAGTGATTCCTCCGCGAGCACGTCCGTAACCTTCGGGGACCCCCCTTTCCGTGACTGCGTCGTCGCGTCTCCGCCCGAAGACTCGGACGACGCGGACGGCGTCCCGATGCTCCCGCCGTCGCCGCCTCTCGCGACCTCGTCGACACCGGGATCCGCGTCCGAGAAGCCGGCGTCGTCCTCGATGGCCCGGTCTGGCCCCTCGCGGTCAGTCATCGTCGGAACCAGGGACGGCGCGCGTTTAGTGGTGTCGCTGTGCCGGCTCTGTGCCGTCTTCGCGTCCGGGCACCACCACCGGGGAGGCCTCATTCGTGTCCGGACACGGGGACTGGTTCGTACGGTTCTTCGAGCCAGTCGACGTCGGAGTCAGAGAGTGAGATCTCCAGCGCGGCCACCGCTTCCTCTAGGTGTTCGATGCTCGTCGTCCCGACGATCGGCGCGTCGACGACGTCCTTGTCGAGTATCCACGCCAGCCCGATCTGGGCCATCGTGGCGTCGTACTCGTTGGCCAGTTCGGCGACGCGTTCGTTGATCGTCTGGCCGCCACCCTGGAAGTACGGGTGGCCCCGTGCGAGGTCGTCGCTCTCGCCCCTCGCGGTGGCCTCGGCCTGGTCGGTGGGTCGGGCCAGATACCCCCGCGCCAGGGGACTCCAGGGGATGACGCCGATCCCCTCGTTCTCACAGAACGGGAGCATCTCGCGTTCCTCCTCGCGGTACAGCAGGTTGTAGTGGTTCTGCATGGTGGCGAAGCGGTCGAGACCGAGTCTGTCGCTCGCGTGCAGGGCGTCGGCGAACTGGTGGGTCCACATCGACGAGGCGCCGATGGTCCGCACCTTCCCCCGCCGGACGGCGTCGTCCAGCGCCCGGAGCGTCTCCTCGATGGGCGTCTCGTCGTCCCAGCGGTGGGTCTGATAGAGGTCGACCGTGTCCATCCCGAGCCTGTCGAGCGAGGCGTCCAGTTCCTGCTCGATGGCCTTCCGCGAGAGCCCGCCCGAGTTGGGGTCGTCGTCGTCCATCTGGAAGTAACACTTCGTCGCGACGACGCTCTCCTCGCGGTGGCCCGCCAGGGCCTTGCCGAGGATGCGTTCGGACTCGCCCCGCGAGTACATGTTCGCGGTGTCGAAGAAGTTGATACCCAGGTCGCGGGCGCGTTCGACGAGTTCGATCCCGGCGGACTCGTCGAGGACCCAGTCGCGCCAGTCGCTCGAACCGAAACTCATACAGCCCAAACAGATCCGGCTCACCTCGACGCCGGTCGAGCCGAGTGTCGTGTACTCCATACGATACGTGGCGGCCCCACACCTCAAAAGCGTACGCCATCCGGCGAAATCAGTGAGTCACGTGCGGTCGGTCCCGGGGTCGTCGTCGGCCTCGGAGTCCGGCGCGGGCATCCGCCCGGAGGGTCGCCTTGTCCTCGTCGGATTCGAGGTCGGCCCGCCCCGCGCCCCGGACCCCCTTGTACGGCGGGTCGTTGGTCGAGACCTCGAACGCGACGCCGGGGTCTTCGCGGAGGGACTCAATGACGCGGGCGTCGGCGCCGGTCGCACACTCGAGACGACCGTCCCGGTAGCGGTACCACAGCGAGAGTATCCAGAGCCCGCCGCCGGGTGTGTGACAGCCCAGTCGGATCGGGATACGACTGTTACGGAGGAACCGCTCGGCGCGGTCACGGCCCCAGGCACCGTCGACGTCGTCCATCGACGGGACGGACGGACCCGAGACAATTAAGCCTCATAGTGATTATTGTAGCGATTTACCGGTACGACCGCACGCAGTCGTGCGGTCGATCCGGAACAGACCGACAATAATCACTATCAGGCACGGTCGAGTCTGACCCGAAAGTCCGCCCCGCCGGCGTCGCTCTCCCCGACTTCGACCGTTCCGCCGTAGGATTCCGTCAGCGCGCGGACGAACCCGAGTCCGAACCCGGTCCCGTCGCTTTCGGGACCTTTGGCACCCATCTCGAACAGTTCGTCGCGCACCGCCGCCGGGATGCCGGCGCCGTCGTCGGCCATCCCGACGACCACCGAATCGGGCGTGGGTTCCTCGGCGTACAGTACGACGGTCACCGCCGCCTCGTTGTGCACGGCGGCGTTCGAGAGAACGTTGCGAAACACCGAGTCGAGCAGGTCGCCCGCGTACACCCGGTAGTCGAACTCGTCGGCGTCGAACTCGACCGTCAGCGACTCGTACTGGGAGTCGACGTCCCGGACAGTCTCGGCCAGGACCGGGCGCAGTTCGCGGGCCTCGGGTTCGCTCTGGGATTCCAGTGTCGACACGAGGTCGCCAACGCGGTCTATCAGGTCCGCCGAATTCGTCGCCGCCCGCTCTATCTTCTCGGCGTACTCGGCGGGCTTGCCCTCCTCTAACTGTTTCGCGAGGATGTCCGCAAAGCCCGAGATGATCTGGAGGTCGTTGCCGATGTCGTGGCGCAACAGGCGGTCGTACATCTCGATCATCTCCTTGCGGGTCTCCAGGTCCTGTCGCGCGCGTTCGAGACGCCGCCGGGAGCGGATGTTCCCCATCGCCGTCGCGGCGTGTGACCCCAGGATCTCCAGCGGGCGGACGTACTCGTCGGTGAACTCCGACAGATTGGACGACCGGACGACGATGACGGTCACCACGTCGTCGACGATACCCGCCGGGATGGCGAGCACTGCCTTTCCGTCACTGCCGGCCGGTTTCGACACCGTTTCACCGGACGCCAGGGCCTCGCTGGCGATGTCGCTCGGCTCCGACCCCTCCGACCGGCCGGGGCTCGTGCTCCCCCGGACCAGCAGGTCACCCTCGCGGACCTCGTACACCGTCACGTCACTCAGCTCGAGCAGGAGCGACACCGCCTCCAGCGTCATCGACCCGACCTCGTCGACGGTCTGGCACTGGTTCAGCGCCTGCCCGTACCTGTTGAGGTCCGCGACCTGCTTGGCGAAGTCCTGACGTTCCTCGAAACTCATTTCGTCACCGAAATCCTGCTACTTTACTGTCCCGCTGGGAGTAAAAAACCGTTTCGCCCCCATTTCACAATTATACACTGCGTGATACTGTCGGACACAAGCAAGTCGACACTCGATACTTCGTTTGGCGGTCTCCGAGACGTCTCGATGGTGATACACCGACGAGCGTGTTCATGTACTTGTATCCGACAGTATGAGACCGGGCCTGGTGTCCCAGGACGAACAGTGGGTTCGTTCAATCGATCCGGTAGCGGAGTAGTGCTGCGATCCCGCCGAGGTTGCGCAGCTGCTGTCCGGGGTCGAACTCCCCGGAGAAGACGGTCACCTCGCCGCCTTTCTGTTCGGCCGTCTCGACGACGTCGTCGACGTCGATGCCCCAATCGCCGTCCGGGCCGCGTTCGGTCCGGAGTCGTTCGTCGAGCACGAGTAACCGTTCGATGGCGCCGTACTCGGCGGCTTCAGCGACCTGGTCGGGCCCGTAGGCGACCTTCTCGCCGGTGGCGATCCGTTCGGTGAGTTCGTCGATGAGGTCGGCCTCTTCGGCGATGCGCGTCCGGGTCTGGACGTCGTCGACGGCGCCGCGTTTCAACACCTCGTGGACGCCCCGGTCGCCGACGCCCGCCGTGTCGACCGTCGTGAGACGGTCGGCCAGGTCGGGGTCCTCGTCCTGGATGTACGAGCGGGCGTCCTGTTTTGTGAAACCAGGGCCAGCGAGGATCACCGCGTCGACGTCCATCCGTCCGAGCACCTCGGCCAGTTCCTCGAACAGCTGGTCGCGGGGGCGGGCGTACTCGCCCTTGCCGGTCGGGCCGGTGACCGAGGCCCGCTCCTCGGTGCCGTACTGGGCGACCGTGTGGACGTAGGCCTGGCCCTCCTCGACGGTGGCGATGGCGACATCGGGGTTCTCGGCCGCCGCCTCCGCCTCGGCCAGGCGGTCGTCCTGGTCGGGTTTCCACACCTTCTCTATCTCTATCTCGTCGCGGGGTTCGACGTTCAGCGTGTGGTGAAAGTCCAGCTGGTCCTCGCGCGAACAGTCGACGATGACGCCACCGACGCGCAGGCGGTTGGCGAACTTGGCGAACTCGACGGAGTCGACCTCGAGTTCGACCCACATGTGTTCGCGCTCGCCGCCGGTGTCCCGCAGGTCCTCGTCGTCGCGCTGGAGCCGCCTGGTGGTGTCGCCGGCGACGCGGTCGCCCGGTTCGACGACGTGCGAGAGGTGCCAGAGGTCGTCCAGGCTCTCGGGGACCAGCGTCACCCGCTCGCGGCCCTCGGCGGTGTGGTGGCGGGCGTGTATCTGCATACCCGAGAGTCAGGCTCGCAGGTAAAGTGTGCTGCCTTTCGTCCCCGCCGAGGGCACCTTTCAAAAGGGAACCGAGGCGGATTCCCCGCCCCACCGCGGGCGGGGTTGAAGCCGACAGCAACCCCGTGTTTTATACGTGTTCGTGTCTTCATTGAATGTATGGTGTCGGACGCGGAGTATCACCGTCGAACGCTCATTACGCGCCTCAACCTCCGAACCGAGGCAGATGAGCAACTTCTCCACGACACCATCAACGAATGGGTAGACGGTGCGAACATCGGCAGCAACCTCGCATGGGAGACCTGCAACACCAAATCCGCTGTCCGAACCCTTGCCAAAGACGAAATCAAGCAGAAAACCAAACTGGGCGACCAGCACGCAACCCTCGCTTGTCATGAAGTCGCAAGCAGTATCACGTCTTGCATCGAACGTCGAAAGAACGGCAAAAAAGCGTCAAAACCGCACGTCTTCCCAGACCAAGAGAAAATCACACTCACAACGCTTGGAGACCACGGTCGTGTCCACGCCGACCTCTGCCTCCCAGACGATGAAGACGGCTACCAGTACGAGTACTTGGCGAGCGACGACTGGGAGTACACCGAATCCACACTCCACTACCGCGACGGCGACTGGTACATCCACCTTGGCTACAGAACGCCACAAGACGAAGCCCAAGCAACGACCGAGAACGGAACGGTTCTCGGTGTTGACCTCGGCGTCACCCAGATAGCCGTCACCAGCACCGCCCGCTTTTTCGACGCGGGCGAACTCAACCACTACCGCCGAGAGTGCGAGAACACGCGTGGAGAGCTTCAGCAGACGGGAACGCAGTCGGCCCACCGCACCATCGAAACCCTCTCGAACCGAGAGGAACGCTACGTCAAACACGTCTTGCATGCCGTCTCGAACGGCATTGTCGAGGAGGCCATCGAACACGGGTGCGATGGCATCATCTTCGAGGATTTGACCGATATTCGAGAGGATTTGCCTGAGGCGGCGTGGCATTCGGAGTGGGCGTTCCGCAAACTGAAAGAGTTCGTGGAATACAAAGCCGAGTACGAAGGATTGTTTATTGACACAGTGAACCCACGGAACACGTCCAAGCGGTGCAACGAGTGCGGGTTCACACACGACTCGAACCGTCATCGTGGTGAGTTCGAGTGTGTGTCATGTGGGAAGTCGAATCATGCGGACTATAACGCAGCGAAGAACGTTGCTGAGTTGTATCTCCGGCGGGGCCATCAGCCGTCCGGTCGGAGGAGCGTCAGTCAATACGCTCTCAAGTCAGGGGCGCGGACGCCGAGTTAGCCGGATACACCGGCTCACCCGCTTGGGTTAGAGGCCGAGTCCACTGACAAGCCCCGCACCACCGTGCGCCGGGCAGTTGACTAGAGCCACTCATTCCAAAACTTCGAACCGCACACCGTCAAGAGTTTCGGGCTCTACGATGTCG
>PXQN01000079.1:0-23144 GCA_003021305.1 Halobacteriales archaeon QH_10_67_22
CGAGTGGCTGGAGTTTCTGGTCGGTGAGGTCGGGGTCAGGGAGACGGCGCGGGCCATCGACTACTACGAGACGATAGACTGGGTGGCCGAACCGGTCGCCGAGGACCTGCAGTCGTACCTGCGCGGGTTCGACGGCGCCGACAGTGGCGAGGGGTCGCTCACTATCGACCACCACACCCAGAGCCTGCAGTACATCAGTCAACTGGACGGCGACGCGGCCGACGCGTTCGCCCTCTCGCAGCTGGTCGGGCACCGTGGAGGTGGCTCCGATGGGATTCAGCGTTAGCGGCTCGGCGGCGATCATCTTCGCGGCGATGTTCATCGCCTTCGGCATGTGGCACTCGGCGACGACCGACGGGTTCGAGCGGGTGACCGAAGCACAGCAGGACCACGCCGACGACACGCTCGCCGAACGCAACACCGACATCGAGATCCAGAGCGTCACCTACTCCGCGAGTACGCTCACGGTCGAGGTCACAAACAACGGGACGACGGCGCTGTCGATGAACGCGACGGACGTCTTCGTGGACAACGAGTACCGGACCGACTGGGAGGGCGACGCCCGGATAGACGACGCCGCGACCGAGTCGGACCTCTGGCTACCGGCCGAGAAACTGACGGTCACGTTCTCGGAGTCGACCGAACCCTCCAGGGTGAAAGTCGTCACCGAGCACGGCGTCGGGGACCAGGCGGAGGTGGTCTGATGGGCGTGACTGTCATCCCACAGAGTGCCCGACTGCGCGGCGACCGGGAGGTGAGCCATCGTGGCTAGCGTCTCCATCTCACACATGATCCTCTTTATCGCCTCGATGTTGATCGCCGCCAGCGTCGCGGGCGTGTTCACCGACACGGTCGGGGAGTTGAGTCAGGCGATAGACGACCAGGGCGTCCAGGTCAGTCAGGAAGTCCGGACCGACATCGAGATAATCAGCGACAGCGGGTCGAGCGAGGTGTTCAACGCCGACGGGAACGGCGACATCAGACTCCACGTGAAAAACACCGGCTCGGAGACGCTGACGACGGACACGGGGGTGATAAACGTCTTCGTCAACGGCCAGTTCGAGACGGACGTGACGGTGACGCTGCTGGGCGACGCCGACTCGTGGCGGCCGGGCAACGTCGTGCGACTGGATATCGCCGGTGACGGCATCTCGGACGGCGACGACGTCCGGGTGAAAGTGGTCGTCAACGGCGACGAGGAACTGTTCGAGTTCAGGGCACAACTATGAGCATCGCAACACAGGACCTGTTTTCGATCGGACTGAAAGAGCGCGACCGGCTGAACAAGGAACTCGGCGGCGGCATTCCGCCGGGCAGTATCGTCCTCGTCGAGGGCGACTACGGCGCCGGCAAGTCGGCGATCAGCCAGCGCTTTGCCTACGGCCTCTGCGAGGAGGGCCACAGCGTGACGATGCTCTCGACGGAGCTCACGGTCGGGAGTTTCTTAGACCAGATGCACTCGCTGGACTACGACACGGTCGAACACATGCTCGACGAGAACGTCCTCTTCTTGCACGCCGACATCGGCGACGGCAACACGTTCTCGGGCGACGACCAGCAGGAAGACCGCAAGGACCTGCTCAAGCGTCTCATGGAGGCGGAGGTGATGTGGGAGACCGACGTCGTGATCATCGACACGTTCGACGCCATCCTCCGCAACGACCCGAAGTTCGAGGCGCTGGTCAGGGAAAACGAGGAGCGCCAGGCCGCCCTGGAGATCATCTCGTATTTCAGGGACGTCATCTCCCAGGGGAAAGTGATCATGCTGACGGTCGACCCCTCGACGTTAGACGAGGAGGCCATCGGTCCGTTCCGGGCGATCGCCGACGTGTTCCTCGAACTCCAGATGGTCGAGGTCGGCAACGACGTCCGACGATCGGCTTCTCGGTCCGCTCGGGCACTGGTATCGTGATCGAATCGCGCAGCGTGGCCTGACGAGGACACACTGAACGAACCAACACCCACACACAACACGGAGGGATCGAACGATGACTGACCACGGACGACCCAAACCCTCGGACGAACTCAGGCAGGTCGCCTCGCGCCGGCCACACCTGATGGACCACCTGAAGAAGTTCAAACAGATCACCGGGGAGTTCCCCAAGTTCATCGAGGAGGCCGACGACGACTACGAGTCGTACAGACCGAACGTCCTCTATCCCGTCGGTGGTCCCATCTTCTGTCACATCTACGGCGACGTCGGCCAGGACATGAAGTACTACGCGATCGAACCCGAACTCGCCGACGAGGAAAAGACCGTCTTCGAGAACGTCCGTGACCGACTGCTCGAACGCAGCGTCAACAAGCCCGCCCCCAACAGTGAAACCGAGTACGACGACCGCATCGAGGAACTCCTCCATGAGACGACCACGATCAAAAGCGGCGCCAGCGACGAGAACGGCGTCCTCTCGAAGTTCTCCTCTCTCACCAACATCGGCAAGGTCGAGGTGACCGAGCAAACTTACGAGAACATCCTCTACCGCCTCAACCGGGACATCGTCGGGCTCGGCCCCCTCGAACCCGTGATGCGGGACCCGGCCAACGAGGACATCCACGTCATCGGCCCCCACGAGTGTCACGTCGACCACTCGGTGTACGGCATGCTCTCGACGACGGTTGACTTCGGCTCCCCCGAGGAGTTCGACCAGTGGATCAAGAACATGGGCGAACGCATCGGCGACCCCGTCTCGGACTCGGACCCCATCGTCGACTCCACCCTCCCGGACGGGTCACGGCTGAACCTGATATACTCCGACGACGTCTCTGTGAAGGGTCCCTCGCTGACCATCCGCCAGGGCGACGAGGTGCCCCTCTCTATCTTCCAGATCACCAAGTGGGGCACCCTCTCGCCCCGGCTGTCGGCGTACCTCTGGCTGTGTCTGGAGAACGAACAGACCGTCTTCGTCGTCGGGGAGACCGCCTCCGGGAAGACCACGACCCTGAACTCGATCATGGCGTTCATCCCGCGGGACGCCAAGATCTACACGGCCGAGGACACCGCCGAGGTGCTCCCGCCCCACGACACCTGGCAGAAGCTGCTCACGCGTGAATCCGACGAGGAAGGGGCGAGCGTCGACATGTTCGACCTCGTCGCCGCCGCCCTCCGGTCCCGACCCGACTACATCATCGTCGGCGAGGTCCGTGGCGAGGAAGGTCGGATGGCCTTCCAGGCGGCCCAGACCGGCCACCCCGTCATGCTGACCTTCCACGCCAGCGACATCGTCTCGATGATCCAGCGCTTTACCGGCGACCCGATCAACATCCCGGAGACGTTCATGGACAACGCCGACGTGGCGCTGTTCCAGAACCGGGTCAAGCAGGGCGACGACGTCCTCCGTCGCGTGACGTCGGTCCAGGAGATCGAAGGCTACTCCAAGGAGATGGACGGGGTCGTCACCCGGCAGGCGTTCTACTGGGACCCCGTCGAGGACGAGATCGTCTTCCAGGGGATGAACAACTCGTTTGTCCTCGAGGAACAGATCGCGACACTGCTGGGCTACGAGGACACTCGCGACATCTACGGCGACCTGGACTTCCGCGCGAGGATCATCGAACGCGCCATCCAGGAGGGGATCCTGGGCTACCACGAGGTCAACGAGTTGATAGAAGACTACCAGCGCGACGGGCTCGAGGGGCTCCCCTTCGACATCCATAGAGAGGACTAATGGCCACTGACGACTCCGCCAAGTCGGGACTCGACCTGACGATTTCGGCCGCGCTCAACGGCCTCGTCGACTCCTACAAGCGGATGCCGATGCCGATGGGGCGGTACGCCTCGGTCGTACTCGTTCCGTCGGTGGTCTTCTTTTTCGTCAGTATCGGCGTCGCGGTCCTCCTGGACCTGCCCCTGATGATCCGCGGGCCGATCCCGCTGCTCGGCTTCGTGCTGTCGACGACGAACATCGACCGGATGGAGGGGTTCCGTCGCCTGGCCGAACAGGACCAGTACGGCGAGATGGCCGCCGAGATCGGCCGCGTCGTCGAACTCGTCGACACCTGGAACCAGAGCCTCGACGACGCCTGCCGACGCCGTGCCAAGGAGGTCCCCAGCGACGCCGTCTCCGATTTCTTCGACCGCCTGGGCTACACCCTCGGTGCCGGCCAGGCCCTAGACGACTATCTGCTGAGCGAACAGGAACAGATCATCCAGAACTACCAGACCGTCTACGAGGGGACACTGGACAACCTGGAGGTGATGAAAGACCTCTACCTCTCGATGATCCTCTCGATGACGTTCGCGCTGGTCTTTGCCGTCGTGTTGCCGGTGTTGACCGGCACCAACCCCACGATGACCGTCAGCGCCGTCATCGTCCTCTACGTGTTCGTCCAGTCGGGCTTTTACCTCGCCATCCGCTCGATGGCACCCCACGACCCCGTCTGGTACCACCCCGAGGAGAAACCATCGCCGATCGACGAGAAGATCCGCAACGCCACGGCCGCCGGCGTCGTTCTGTCGGCGTTCCTGTGGGTGTTCTCGCTAGCTGGCATCCTCGGGCTCTCGCCGGTCGGGCTCGACGAGATGGTCTTTTTCATGGACCCGCTCCCGCTGCCGATGTACGCGGCGATCCCGGTCACGCCGCTGCTCATCCCCGGCATCGTCATCCGGCAGGAAGAACAGAGAGTCAAGGCCCGCGACGGCGAGTTCCCGAGTTTCATCCGCGCGCTGGGCGCCACCGAAGGGGCCAAACAGTCGACCACCTCGACGGTGCTGTCGACGCTCCGGAACAAGGACTTCGGCCCCCTCTCTGACAACGTCGACAACCTCTACAAGCGGTTGAACATGCGCATCGAGACCACCGAGGCGTGGCGTCACTTCACCGCCGAGTGTCGCTCGTACCTGATACAGATGTTCTCCGAAATGTACCTCATCGGCCGCGAGATGGGTGGCAGCCCCAAACTCCTGGGCGAACTCATCAGCGAGAACATGAACGAAGTCCAGCAGTTGCGCCAGCGCCGGGCCCAGGCGACGACCACGCTGATCGGCCTGCTCTACGGGATCTCCGCCGCCTCGACCTTTGCCTTCTTCATCGGGCTCCAGGTCGTCAACATCCTCGCCTCGATGAGTCTCGACCTGGAGAGCGGGTCCAGCGACTTCGACGTCGGGACGCTGATCAACACCGGCGTCTACGACATCCCGCTCATCGAGTTCCTGCTCATCGTCATCATCATGTTCGGCGCGATGCTGTCGGCGCTGATGATCCGCACCGTCGACGGCGGCCACAAACTCAACACCTACATCCACTTCGTCGCGCTCACCTGGATCGGTTCCGTCACCGGTGTCGCGACCAAGTTCCTCGTCTCGCAGTTCCTGTCCGTCTAGCCACTTTTTACGGGCAGGGGTATCCTAACTGTTACGAGATCCGGTAGTATTCAGTAGTATTTAGACGTGATTTCTGCTGATCCGATGGATTTAATAGTATCTACAATGTAGATACGGGTACTGATGGACAGGCACGAGATCGAGGGACACGAAGTGATCGAGGGGACTGTGAAACCGACTGGTAACGGCGCTCACATCTACGTCCCCAAAGACTGGGCTGGTGCAGACGTGAAAATCGTCCGTACTACCGAGCCAGATCACAACGACGACTAACGATGCAACTCACCGAACAGTTCCACGTTCCGGCCGAGCATCATGAGGCGTGCGACCGCCTCACCACGCTCGTCCAGAAACACGCTCGGCGGCTGCTTGCCGACGACTACTGGGATGACGAGCATCTCGCTGCAATCAGTGACCACACTGGCCAGTCCTACACGTACATCCGCGACAACGATCACGATGCTTTCGAGGGTGTCGAAGAGTACGTGTATAGTCGGTTCAAGCGGTGCATCTACCAGCGTATTACACAGGTGCTTGACGCTCACACCGACGAGTACCATGCCTTCCAGTTCGTCACCGAAATAGTCCCAGAGCAGAAGATCCAACGGATTGGCTGGCAGCGCCTCCGGAGCAGGCTGTTTGACGAGGACTCGCCGTACATCGAGTGGGCCGTTCTCGAATCGGTCGTCGAGCAGCTTAACGACTACTACGACACCCACGGTCGATTTCCCGACACGTACACGGAACTGGTCAAGACGCCGACGCCGAATGGCACACTCCCGTATGCACCGGACAAGGGCGACTATCATATCCACGAGCTATCGGTTGAAGGCGCAGAGCTAATCGTGACGCTGAACGCACCGGATTCGCTGTCACCGGATAGTCACCACGATTGGACCGAGCACGAACTTCGGTTTCCCGTCCACGATCGGTTTCGAGAAATGCTCGCCACGGGACGCCTGAAAGCGCCCACGCTCCATGCCAGCGAGTATGGCTACACGCTGGATGTGCCGGTCGCCATCCCCGAAACCGAGTGTGAGACAGCGGATGGGCGTGTCCTGTCAGTCGATCTTGGCGTCAAAAAGCAGGCCACCTGCGTTCCCGTCGAACAGGACGGTGGGCTAGCACAGATTGCCCCACCGGAGTTCATCGATCACCCGGCGAAAGACAAACTGTTCCGGGTGAAAGCCGACACCGAGGGGATCAACGACCGGCTTGCAGAGCTTCGCAGACAGGGCAAGGATCACACCGACCGCTTCGATCATTTGCTCGCCGAGTACCGGCAGACGCGCCGAACGGAACGCCGACTCCGCGAGCAAATCCAGCACGACGTGGCGAACCAACTCGTGTGGCTAGCAGCTGAATACGGGTGCGAAACCATCGTCTTCGAGTCGCTCGGGCAGATTGAGTCGGGTGCGACAAGCGGGGCAGTTGCATGGTCGATTTCCTCGTGGGCACGGGGTGAACTCCTTGCGCTCGTTGAGTACAAAGCCGACCTGCTTGGAGTCGATGTCGAGACGGTGAACCCGTGGGGGACGAGCCGCCATTGCCCACGATGTGGTGAGAAAGGCCAGACAGTGAAAGCGCCAAACGACCACACTGAACAGCGGCATGGCGGGCACTTTCATTGTCCGGCGTGTGGTTACGAGTGTGATCGGGACGTGGTCGGTGCAATCAACGTCGGGCGAAAGCATCTGTCCGATTCGCGGATGGAGGAGGCGAACCCCGCCGCCTATACGGAGGTGGGGGACCACGCCAGCTTTCCATCACCACAGTCAGGTGCCCGTTCTGACGCCTCATCGGAGTTAACAACCGCTGAGGTGACTGGCGTTCAGTCCACGACCGACACACAGGATTCGGCGAGCGGTCGGCAGACCCAACTCTCTCAGTTCCGTCCCGTCACTAAACGCGGGGAGAGAGACACGGGTGGACTGCCTCAAAGTCATGGTAGTAAGACGGGCCAGCGGCGGCTCAGCGGTAGTGTGACACAGCACGTCCTCGCCAGTACTACCAATCACGGCTGATCACTACCAAATACTACTGAAAATCAGAACGGTATCCTCACTCGGCCTGCGGCCTCGTTGTGGGTACCCCTGCCCGCAAAAACGTGGGGAAAAACTCCCTTCTCGCTCCCTCCGGTCGCGAGAAGTGAACCGCGCTCGCTTCGCTCGCGCGGACGTTCGCTCTACCTTGCATCGCTCTCGCAGATATTCGTTGTCCGTTCTGCACCATCTGAAATCCTTGGCCGCTCGTGCAAACCTCTATCCGCAACCCTTGCGCGTCGTCGGTATGCCGGAACCAGAAGACACCATCCGAGAGTCGCCAGTCGACTTCGACACGGCCGTCGCCTACGCCCTCCACCCAGAGATGCGACGCCTCGTCATCCTCTCCATCGCCGGCACCTTCCTGTTGCCGGTGAGGATGGGCCTGTTCCTCTCGTCTGCGGGGTTCGGGGCCGGCCTCGGCGTACTGGCGATCGACATCGTCCGGCGCGTGTTCGGCCTGGCCGTCGCGCTCGTCGGGGCGGCGTTTTTCGTCGGCGGCCTGGTCGGGGGCGCGTTCAAAGTCGTCGCCGACGCCAACATCCTCGCCGAGAAACAGTACGGCGAGTAACCGCGGCCGTCGGTGACCGCGTGTCGCGGCGTTTTTCCGGGTGGGCCGATTCTCTCGGGTATGAGCGATCGCACGGCGTTCCTGGCCGGCGAGCGCCCCGACGACGTCCTCATGTACTTCGCCGAGGACGCCGTCTCGGGCATCGACGCCCTCGCCGATCTGGGCGAACGCACGGAACGGGGCGTCGTCCTCGTCGTCGATGGCGAACGGGGCCGGGGCGCCTTCGAGCGCGCCACCGGACTGGACCCGATGGCCTTCGCCAAGGATGCGATGGGCACCGAGGGAACTGTCGACACCGACTGTACCGGCGGTACCTGCCCGGCGGCCGAGGCGGGCGGCGACCACGCGGCCAGGTACGTCTTCGCCTTCGCCGAGGCACAGAACGAGGAGGCCGGCGGCCTCTACGCCGATGGCGACGTGGTCCACGCCTACGTCGCCTGTTCCTGCGGGGAGACATACGCGGACAAGTGGGTCGCCGGCGAGCGATGAGCGAGGACCCGTTCGGCCCCGCCGACGCCCTCTCGGAGGAACAGGTCGCCACCGCTGTCGAGGCGGCCCGCCCCGACTGGCGCCTCGTCGACGCCGAACCGATCCCGGAGGGGAGCGACATCCTCTATCGCGTGACGGTTGAACCCGATGAGGGGCGCGACGCCACGACGACCGAGCGACGTGCCGTTCTGAAGTGTTTCCGGCCGTCGGGGCCGCTGGCGGGTCGCGCCCCCGACCGGGTCGTGACCGAGGTCCGACTGCTGGAACTGGCCGGGGCCGAGACGACTGTGCCGGTCCCCACCGTGTACGGGTTCTGTGAATCCCACGACGCAGTGCCCGCGCCGTTCTTCCTGATGGAGTACGTCGAGGGCGTCAGCGAGACAGGGCTGTCGCCGGACGTCGAGACGACCGAACGGCTCACCCGCGTGGCGGCCCGGTATCTCGCCCGGATCCACGACTGGCGGTCGTTCGAGGCGGCCGGGAACTTCGCCGTCGATGACGGGGACGTCGTGGTCGACGGGACCGCCCGGTGGGTCGACCACTTGCACGGCGTCGTCGACGGGGCCGTCACACACCTGGGCGAGACCCGCTTTTCGGACCTGCAGGCGCCGGTCGCCGAGTACGTCGAGGAGCGCTTTACCGACGCCGCGTTCGACGCCGCCCCGGTGTTGTTGCACGGCGACTACCGGTACGGGAACCTCGTCGTCGATCCCGGACGGGCGACTGTCGAGGCGGTGCTGGACTGGGGGGCCTCTCTCGCCGGCGACCGCCTGTACGAACTGGTGTGGGTCGAAGCCGAGTTCGCCGGCAACGCCCCAGTCGGGAGCGAACGCCGGCGGGGCGTCCGCGAGGCACTCTACGAGGCCTACGAGAGCGAACGCGGCGTCGCGTTCGAGCGTGACGCCTCGTTCGCGCGCCGCGAGCGACTGTACCGGTTCGTCAAGCGCGTCATAGAAATGCGCTGGTTCCCGTACTGGCACGGCGACCTCGAGTGCTCCGAGCGGGCGGACCACGCCGCCCGGTTGCGCCGCGGGGTCGCGTCGATGCTTTAGGTCGTCGGCGCGCGCTGCATGGCGACTTCTGCGATGCCGGCGTTGGACGCACAGTTGGGACAGGCGTGGACGTCGCCGCGTGCGTCGGCGAACACCCGCGCAAACTGTTCGGACACGTGGTGGTTGCAGTGCTCATACGATCGTGCGTACCTAATTTCTACAGTGTCGGTTCGGATCGGCGTTTCGGACCACGAGGGCGGTCGTCTATTTCGTAGGCACAAAAAGAATTACGCACGACCGTATCACAGTCCGGCATCGGCGTTCCTCCTGGCTACATTCATGACGATCAGAGAATCTGACCGGGATAGAACAAACGTTCTCCTTGTTCTGACCCAAATCTGACTAATATCCGTGTAGAATGTAGCGGGAAACGATACTACTGTCCGGTTTCGGGGTCGTCCACAGCGTCGTCACGGGACAACATCCGGAACGCGTCGACGATGGCCTGTTTGGCGACGGCGCCCTGTGTTGTCCAGTGGTGGGCGTAGTCAAGCATGTCGTCGTACACGTCGGGTTTGCAGCCGGCGGCGCGGGGGTGGCCGCCGCCGTTGACCTGTGTGGCCACCTCGTGGGCGCGCTCGAACGTCTCCGAGCCCCGGATCGAGGCGCTCCCCGCCGGTTTGACGACCACCGAGGCGTCGGCGCCCTGCTGGCGGAGCGCCTCGGCGACCTCGTTCTGTGAACACCGGCCGTAGGTGACCCCGACCGTCCAGCCGTTGACCTCGCGCAACTGGGCGCGCTCGACGGCTTTCTCGATGAGGGCGTCTTTCTCGACGCGTTTCTCGGCGAGGAAGGACTCGACCTCGGGGGGGAAGTCCACCCCGTGTTCGCGGACCGTGGCGACGTACTCCTCGGGGTCGGCCCACATCGCGAAGTCGGCCAGGTCGTCGCTGCGCTCGTCGGCTTTGATCCAGAGGTCGTGGTCCCTGGTGACGCGGGCCAGCTGTTCGAACCGGTCGGGGAACTGTGTGTCCAACTGTGCGAGCGCCACGTCGGCAGTACAGACCTCGTCCGAGTCGCCCACCGTCAGGTCCACGCCGGCGGCCCTGACCGTCTCGGCCAGGTGGTCGTCCCACTGGTGGTGGTCGAACCAGCGGACCGTCGCCCGGTCGGTCAGCCGTGCGACGTCCGCGACATCGTCGGCGCCGTCGGGACACAGGTCACAGACGAACACCGTCGCGCCCGCGGACAGGTACTCGACGGCCCAGGCGATGGACTGGCGGAGTTCGTGGGGGCCCGAGGGGACGAGCGCCGCCTCGCTGTGGGCCTCCCGGACCAGCGCGACACAGGCGAGGCCGTCGGCGTCCGTGTCGGCGATGACCGCCGTCTCCGCGTCGGTCAGCGCCCTGGCGGCCTCGCTCTCTTTTTCGGTCTCCCGGTACGAGTCCGGATAAAAAAAGCCCTCGCTGGGCAACACTGACCGCCGCTCGCGAGAGAGTCGCTCGTCGTCGATGAGCCAGTCGTCCATAGCCGGTCGTCGCCGTCTGCGGCCAAAATCCTTCCGGGTTCGAAACAGGTCCGGCGGGCGTGGGTGGACACGTGTTTGATATCTATAACTAATCTTTTATCGTGACAGACCCATCGTGATCGTGGACTATGAAGAAACTGATCAACGACCCGGACGACGTCGTCGACGAGATGCTCGAGGGAATGGTCGCGGCCTACCCCGACCAGCTTCGACGGCTCCCGGACACGCAGGTACTGGTACGCGACGACGCGCCGGTGGATGGGAAGGTCGGTGTCGTCAGCGGCGGCGGCAGTGGCCACGAACCGACCCACGGCGGCTACATCGGCGACGGGATGCTCGACGGCGCGGCGGCGGGCGACGTGTTCTCCTCGCCGACAGCCGACGAGTTCGAGGAACTGATCGCGGCCTGTGACGGCGGCGAGGGGGTGCTCGCGGTGATCAAAAACTACGAGGGCGACGTGATGAACTTCGAGACGGCCATCGAGATGGTCGAGATGGAAGGCGTCGAGGTGGCACAGGTCGTCGTCGACGACGACGTCGCCGTCGAGGACTCGCTGTACACGTCCGGGCGGCGGGGCGTCTGTGGCACCATCTTCGTCCACAAGGCCGCCGGTGCGAAAGCTGCCGAGGGCGGAGACCTGGAGGAGGTCCAGCGGGTGGCACAGAAGGTCGTCGACAACGTCGGCACGATGGGGATGGCGCTGACTTCCTGTGTCACCCCCGAGAAGGGCGAACCCACGTTCGACCTCGGTGCAGAGGAGATCGAACTCGGCATCGGCATCCACGGCGAACCCGGCACCGAGCGCACCGACGTGATGGACGCCGACGCGGTCACCGAGGAACTGACCGAGTCAGTTCTGGAGGATCTCGACCTGGACGAGGGCCAGGAGGTCGCCACCATCGTCAACGGGATGGGCGGGACGCCGCTGATGGAGCTGTTCGTGGTCAACGACCGCCTCCAGGAACTGCTGGCCGACCACGGCCTCAAAGTATGGGACACCTGGGTCGGCGACTACATGACCTCCCTGGACATGGCGGGGTGTTCGATCACGGTGTGTGCGGTCGACGACGAACTGAAAGAGCTGCTGAGTGCGCCGGCCGACACCCCCGGGCTGACGGTGCAATGAACGCGGACGGGCAGGCGGTCGTGGCCGCCGTCGAGTCGGTCGCCGAGCGCATCGAAGCCGAGCGCGACCACCTGACCGACCTGGACTCCGCTATCGGCGACGCCGACCACGGCGGGAACATGGCCCGTGGCTGGGCCGAGGCCGCCGACGCGGTCGGGGACCTCGAGGATCCGGACCCGGCGACGGTCGTCAAGACGACCGGCAAGACACTGATGAGCGAGGTCGGCGGTGCCTCCGGCCCGCTGTACGGCGGCTCGCTCGTGTTCGCCAGCGCCGAACTGGAGGACGGCATCGACGCCGAGTCGGCGGTCGCGTTCGCCGAGACCTACCTCGAGAAAGTCGAGGACCGCGGTGACGCCCGCGTGGGCGACCAGACGATGGTCGACGCCCTGACGCCGGCGGTCCACACGTTCAAGAAGTCCGTCGAGACCGACGACCTGGGGCCCCTGGAGGCGCTGGCCAAAGCCGTCGACGCGGCCGAGCGCGGCGTCGCGTTCACCGTCCCGATCCGCGCGAGCAAGGGACGCGCCTCGTATCTGGGCTGGCGCTCGGTCGGTCACCAGGACCCTGGCGCGACGAGTACGCTGTTCATCATGGAGGAACTGCTCGCGACCGCCGCCGACCACCTCGGCGCCGACGTACCGGACGTCGACGCCACGTCGCCCACGATCCCCGACGAGGACCCGGAGGAGTGATGGTCGGACTCGTCGTCGTCTCCCACAGCGCCCGCGCCGGCGAGGGGATCGTCGAAGTCGCCGCCGAGATGGGCGGCGACACCCGGATCGAGGCCGTCGGCGGCGACGGCCAGGGCGGCATCGGCACGGTGCCCGACGACATCGAGACCGCCCTCGAATCGGCCGACGACGGCGACGGTGTGGTCGTCCTCGTCGACCTGGGTAGCGCCGTGATGAACGCCGAGGTCGCCATCGAGACGAGCGACGTCGAGGCGGTCATCGCCGACGGTCCCGTCCTCGAGGGTGCGGTCAACGCCGCCGTCGCGGCGACCGACCCCTCGGCCACTCTGGAGTCGGTCCGCGAGCAGGCCGAGGCCGCCCGCGACATCGACAAGCTCTGACGACGCGAGGCGGCCGTCACGCACGCTCGGGCCGAGAGAGCCCGTCGGCGGCGCCCGCCCGTCACTCCAGACCGAGCACCACCCGTACCTCCTCGCGGGTTTCACAGGCCAGCGCCGCGTCGGCCAGTTCGCGGGCCTCGGCGGTGTCGGTCCCGGTCACGCGTTCTTTCACTGCTAGGACGGTGACTGCACTCATGCTGAGTTCGTCGAGTCCCAGGCCGACGAGCAGTTCGGTGAGCGCGGGGTCGCCGGCCATCTCGCCACACATCCCGACCCAGGCGTCGGTGCCCTCGGCCGCCGAGACGGTGCGGTCGATGGCCCGCAACACGGCCGGGTGCAGTGGGTCGTGACAGTCGGCGACGGCGTCGTTCTCGCGGTCGGCGGCCATCACGTACTGGGTGAGGTCGTTGGTGCCGATGCTCAGAAAGTCCAACCGTTCGGCCAGGGCGTCGGCGACGTCGGTCGCGGCGGGCGTCTCGACCATCGCACCCATCTGGGGTACCGCGTGGTCGACGCCTTCGCTGGCGAGGCCGGCGGCGACCGACTCGACCCGGGCGAGCGCGGCCTCGACCTCCTCGACCTGCGAGACCAGCGGGAACATGACCGCGAGTCCGTCGCCGTCCTCGCCGGCGCCCGCTCGCAACAGCGCCCGCAACTGCGTTTCGAACAGGTTGCCGTGGGCCGCCAGCGAGAGCCGGATCCCCCGCTGGCCGAGAAAGGGGTTGGTCTCCTCTGGAGTGTCGAAGTACGGAACGGATTTGTCCCCGCCGACGTCGAGGGTCCGGACGACGACGCGGTCGTCGGGAAACGCCGACAGCGCCGCGGTGACGGCCTCGTACTGTTCGTCCTCGTCGGGCGGTCCCTCGCGGTCGAGAAAGAGGAACTCGGTCCGGAACAGACCGACCCCGTCGGCCCCGCGGGCGCTCGCCGGGTCGAGTTCCGCCCGACTCCCGACGTTCGCGGCAACCTCGATTTCGCGGCCGTCCGCGGTCGACACCCGCCCCTCGACGACGGGGGCGTCGACGCCGCCAGCGCCGGCGCGCTGGTCATCGGTGGGGTCGACGACGACCCGCCCGGCCTCCCCGTCGACGAGGACAGCCGCGCCCTCGGGCACGTCGTGTAACGCCTCGCCGACGCCGACAACGGCCGGGATGGCAAGCGACCGCGCGATGATCGCCGCGTGGGAGGTCCGCCCCCCGGTGACCGTCGCAACGGCCGCGACCGCGTCGGGGTCTAACCCTGCGGTGTCGCTCGGGGTGAGTCGTTCGGCGAGCAGGACCGTGCCGGCGGGCAGGTCTGCCAGGTCGATAATGTCGACATCCAGCAGGGCGCGAAGCAGGCGGTCCCGGACGTCCCGGAGGTCGTCGGCCCGTTCGGCCATCCGGCCGTCCATCGCCTCGAACTGTTCGATTGCGTCGGCGAACCGGTCCGCGACGGCGTGTTCGGCCGTCGTCTCCTCGGCGATGGCGTCCTCGATATCGCCGACGAGTTGTGGGTCGTCGAGGAACTGGGCGTGGGCCTCGAAGACCGCGGCCTCGTCCTCGCCGACGCGGTCGGCGGCCTGCTCGCGTGCCCGTTCGATACCCGCGCGGGCCTCGTCGCGGGCCTCCTCGAACCGGGCCCGTTCGGCCTCGGGGTCGACCGACCCGGGGTCGGGACGGTCGGGGAGTTCCAGCGTTCCGGGGCGGTACCACCGTGCCGTGCCGACCCCCGACAGCGGCGTGCTGCCGACGCCCGAAAGGTCGGTCACCCGTCCTCACCGCCCTCGTCCTCGACCGGGGTCGACAGCAGTTCCGCCAGCGCGTCCAGGGCGGCCGCCGCGTCGGGTCCCTCGGCGACGATGCGGACCGATTCGCCGTGTTCGACGTTGAGTCCGGTCACAGAGAGCATGCTGTTGCCCGCGACCAGTTTCTCGTCGCCGGCACGGCCGACGGTGACCTCGGCGTCGAACGTGTTTGCGGTCTGGACGAACTTCGACGCCGGTCGCGCGTGCAATCCCGCTTCCGGGACGACCTCGACGGTCCGTTCCATACCACACAGTCGGGTTTGAGCGTCATTATGCTGTCGTCGGTCGCGGACAGTTTCCGAGACCGATCAGGCGCCCCCACGCTCGGCTTCTAACTGTCGGACACAAGTACGTGAACACGCTCGTCGGTGGTTCACCATCGAGACGTCTCGGAGACCGCCAAACGAGGTATCGAGTGTCGACTCGCTTGTGTCCCGTCTAGTCGGCACCGTCCGGCGCGTCTCCGAGGCGCAGTGCCATCTCCAGTTCGAAGCTCTCGGCGCCGGTCGTCTCGAAGCCCAGGCTCCGGTACAGCGAGACTGCGGCCCGGTTCCATCGCTCGACCGTGAGCCACACCTTCTCGACACCCCGCTCCCGACCGTGGCCCAGCAGACACTCGAGGAGTCGCGTCCCGATCCCCGCGCCCTGGTAGTCCGCGAGGACGAAGATCGCGAGTTCGTACCCGTCGTCGTGGTCCGGGACGAGCGTCGCGTGGCCGACGACACTGCCGTCGTGTTCGGCGACGACGTCGACGGAGCCATGGCCTATGAGGCCGTCGAGCCACTCCGAGATGGCCTCGGTCCCGACCGGCGGGATCCCCTGTGCGCGGTCCGCCGGGTCGAAGGCCTCGTACATCTCGACCAGCGCCGCGACGTCGTCGGCGTCAGCGGCCCTGACTGTCACGTCGCGACCCTCAGCGTCGGTGAACGTGGTCGGGGGCGTCTCGAACTCGCCGGCCGGTTCGTCGGGGTAGTTGCGCGTCATCGCACGAGTGTTACCGACACGTCCGCGTTCAGCAGGACGAACTCGGCCACTTCACCGAGCGTGATCTTCCCGAGCGGGGTCCGCTCGCCGCCGCCGAGGACGATGCGGTCGAACCCCTCCTCCTCCGCGAGTTCAGTGAGCACACTCCCCGGATGCCCTGAGAGCGTTCGGACGTCGGCGTCGACGCCGCTCTCGGCGACCCGTTCCCGGACCGTGCCGGCGACCGAGTCGGGGTCTTCGTCCGAGGCAGTGTCCAGGACCGCTACGGTGAGGTCGTCGCCGGCCTCGTGACACCGTGTGAGCGTCGCCTCCAGTGCGTCGAACCCGTCGGCGCGGCCCCCTAATCCGAGTAGGACCTTCATACCCGACAGTTCGACCGACGGGCCAAAAGCCTCCCGTCTGTCGGTGGAGTCATGCGCTCGTCCGGCGCGTCGGTCCTCGATACCCCCGCAGCCAGGTATCATACGGTCGTGTGTAACCGATTTCCGCAGTGTCGGTGAAGATTGGCGTTTCTGACCACGGAAACGGCCCTCCCTTTCCCGGGAAGGAAGACAATTACGCACGACCGTATCATAGTGGTTATTGTAGCGATTTACCGGTACGACCGCACGCAGTCGTGCGGTCGATCCGGAACAGACCGACAATAATCACTATCAGTCGTCGCCCGCTTCGGCGTCGACCCGGTCGCGCACGTCTTCGAACACCTCGTCCTCGTTGAGGTCGACACTCATCTACTGATCAGTTGGCCCCGACTTCCAAAAGCGCGTCGGGAGACTGTCACTCGTTCCCACGCCAGGAGCCCCCGCTATCTTGCGGTTTCCATCTCCCGTTCACGGGTGGTTCCCGACTGGACAGGTCGACCACGATGGGGACGTGTGGGTCATCTGACCCCTCAGCTACTGTCGTTGCGAGCCGCGGGCGGGATCGCCACGCGGTCGCCGGGGTCGAGTCCAGTCTCGTTCGTCCAGCCCCGGGGGACTTCCAGCACCCACTTCGCCCGGCCGGAGTAGGTCCGTTCGTACTCGCCGTCGGGTGCGGGCGCGTGATGGATGGTCGTGACCTGCTCGTCGGCGTCGACGAACACGATGTCGAGGTCGAAGGACATGTTCCGCATGACGTAGCTGTACCGGTCCTCGCTCCCGTGGACGAACAACATCCCTTCGCCCATCGGGAGGTCGTCGGTGGCGCTGAGACCCAGGTACCGCTTGTCGCGGGTGTCGGCGATGCGGACCTCGACGGTGGCCAGTTCCGTGCCGTCGGCGTCGTAAGTCGTGACCGTCGCGCGCTCGTACCCGTCGGGGTCGGGGTCGTCGACGCCGTAGAGCAGTCCCGACTGGACGGCAACGACGGCGCCCAGGCCCACGACGACGACTCCGAGCGCGAGCGTGACGAGTCGACGGTCTGCCATCGGTGGACGACTCCTCCCCCAACGGCGTAAGCGTGCGGGTTTCGGGTCTGGGCGCGCCCAGAGAGAAAGCGTTATTCCCGACCCGTGGCTTGTTCCGGCGAGGGTTCGTGGTCTAGTCGGTTATGACGCGGCCTTTACAAGGCCGAGGTCGGTGGTTCGAATCCGCCCGAACCCATCGCTGTTCTCGCGGCGCTCGGAGTCAAGCGCCGCGTATACGAGACGTTCGGCGGATTCGAATCAGGGAAACGAGCGAGCGAGTTTCACGAGGTTCGAATCCGCCCGAACCCACTCTCTTTTCTTCCGCCAGCCGTTGACCGAGCCCGTGGGACACTCTCCTGCTGGGGTCACAACCGACCTCCCCGTGTGACCGATGGTCGTGGTTGTCTTCTTGGGTGACCGGTCTCGCGCCGGCCGGAACCGCCCGGGTACCGCTCTCTGACAGTCCGGGAGGCCCACACCACGTCCCGGCGGACTGGCCGTCCCCAGAAGTTATACGGCCCGATCCGTATTGTTGGCCTCATGGCGTGTGGTGATACCTCACAGACGAATGCGGCAACGACGGTGCCGGCGTCCCGACCGGTGGCGGTTCGCGTCGGCCTGTGAAGGGAGTGAGCGGTTCCGGAGCAGACAGCTGTCGGGTGCGAACTGCCGAAAACCCTTAGTGAGTCCCCGGTGTGTCCCGGGTATGAGACGACGACGGTGGTTACAGTTGACGGCTGGAACGGTTGGCGGTCTCGCGTGTCTCGACACAGTGACAGCGACTGGCTCCGACGCGGGCAACAGTCGATCCACGGACGAACACCCTATCCAAGAGGCGAAACTCGCGGCCGGGGACGGCGACAGCAGTGACGCCTTCGGTCAGGGCGTCGCACTGGACGGCGAGCGGGCGCTCGTCGGAGCAGCAGACGACGAGGACCCGAACGGGGCGGAGGCGGGGTCGGCCTACGTCTTCGAACGAACCGACGCCGGCTGGACTCAGGCGGCCAAACTGGTCCCCGAGGACGGCGACGACGGCGACCGGTTCGGGTACCAGGTCGCACTGGACGGGACGACAGCCGTCGTCACAGCCTACCGAGACGAGGATCCCAGCGGCGAGCGCGGCGGGTCGGCGTACATCTTCGAGCGGACCGACGGCGAGTGGGTCCAGGAGGCGAAACTCTCCGCCGGAGGTGCCGACAACGGCAACCGATTCGGGTTCACCCTCTCGCTGGACGGCGACCGCGCCCTGTTCGGTGCACCCGTCGACGAGGACGCGAACGGGGACGATTCGGTCGCGGCGTACCTCTTCGAACGGACGGGCGGGGAGTGGAGCCGTGTAGACAAACTCGTCCCGGACAGCGAGCGGGACAGGAGAGAGTCGTTCAATATCACGGTTGAGCGACGACAGGTTCGGCAGTTCGGTGGCGCTGGTCGGCGAGCGTGCCCTCGTCGGGACCTACCAGGGCGGGGATCCATACGGGTCGGCGTACCTGTTCGAGTACGCGGATAGCGCGTGGGTCCAGCGGGCCAAACTCGTCGCCGACGACGGTGACAGTGGCGACGGTTTCGGTGCCGAAGTCGCGCTGGCCGGGGAGCGCGCGCTCGTCGGGGCGTCGGCCGACGAGGACCCCAACGGCGAGAGCGCCGGTTCGGCCTACCTGTTCGAACGGGACGACGATGGATGGACACAGGCAGGGAAACTCGCGGCCGACGACGGCGACAGCGACGACAACTTCGGCGTCGCGCTCGCGCTGGACGGCGAGCGGGCCCTTCTGGGTGCCTGGGACGACGAGGACCCGAACGGGGACGGCGCGGGGTCGGCGTACGTCTTCCACCTCGACGGCGGTGTGTCGACGCCCACGCCCACGCCGACGGCGACCCCGACGCCCACCGAGACTGCTACTCCGTCCCCGACGCCGACGGCAACCGAGATGCCGGCACCGACCCCCACTGAGGCCGACACCCCGACCGCGACAACAGCCGAGGACGGCCCCGGATTCGGCGTGCTCGCCGCGCTGTCGGGCGTCGGCGGCTGGCTCTGGTGGCGGCGCCGCTGAGTTCTATGGTCCCCACCCGGCCAGTCGTCTGTGCCGGTTGAACGCGGTGCTACCGGGTCGGCTTCCGTGGCGAGCCCCGACTTCGTGCACGTTCGTGTTCCTTCCAGTGGCCCCGCAGGTCCAGCAGGGTTTTGACGGCGACCATCACGACGAGCAAGCCGACGGGTGCGCCGACCATCGCGATGGCGAACGCACCGATGACGATCGTCACGTGGAGCACGACCACCCGGCGGTACGGTTCGACCATCAGCGTCACGGGGCCGTTGTGCTCGTACTCGTCGTCGCCGAGGTAGTTGACGTGGTAGGAGACAGCGTGGTAGGCGAGGAGTCCGACCGCCGCGACGGCGACGACCGACGGGTCGGCAAGGCCAAAGCCCGGAAACGTCCCGAACACCAGGACGAACACGCCGTGGACGACCCAGAACACCCCGTAGTGACTGACGAAAAAGGCGGCGATGGCACGGTTGGACCGACCGACGAACGACCGCACCGACCGGTCGTTGAACGACATCCGGGGCAGCTCCTGGGGGTCGTCTTCGCCCTCGGCACGGCGGATCTTGGCCACCGACGCGGCGCCGACGGCACCGCTCTCTAGCCAGTAGACGACCAGCAGCGAGTGCAGGTTCCACCCGAAGAGGACGACGCCGACCAGCGGGACGGCGTTTGCCGCCAGGAGTCCTACCGTCGACGTCTCCAGCCCGGACCACCTCGATGGCACACTGGAATGGAAGTGGCGACACGGATAAATGTACCTGCCCCGGTGGCAAACGGACCGAATCCAGTGGAACACGGCCGCTGTGATGTCTCACGCCGTTTGCCGGCCGCAGGTCTTCGAAACTGTTTTTAGAAGTCGGCATCCGTTGCCGCTGTGAAACCTATCCGGAAGGGAGTCGCCGGAGTTGGGGGGTTGTTCGTCGCCGCCGGGTCGATAGCCTGGCTTCAGTTCGAGACGAGCACAGGGGCGGGTATCCTCTGGCTACTGGGAGCGCTGGTCGCACCGATGACGGCCGCTGGGGTCGACGAGGGGCTCAAAAACGCCGCGTTCGCGATTCTCGTTTCGTTGCCCCTCGTCGTGGTGGGCTTTACTGTCGTCGTGGCAGTCAGTGCGGACGGTCCACTGGGGGCGAACCTGGGCGCGAGTTTCCTCGGCGTGCTGTTCATCCTCCCGATCATCAAACTGGCGCTGGCGGTCCCGCTGCTGACAGTCGGGGCGGTTCTGGGGTACGTTCAGGGAGTCACTGGCGTGTGGTGACCGGAGGACTGTCCCGGCCCGGATACGGCCGGAGAGTCGCTGGCGTGTGAGGGCCAGACCCGGTGGCGCTCGGCACTGGACCAGTAGTTTCAACCGACCGATGCCCGAAGGGGTCGGTGTGTCAACCCTACCGACCCACACGCTACCGAGCGGTGACGAACTCCCCGCCCTGGGGTACGGGACGTGGAACCTTTCGGGCGACGCGCTCCGCGAGAGTCTCCGAGCGGCACTCGACGCCGGCTACGCCCACGTCGACACGGCAGAGGGCTATCGCAACGAGGGGGTAATAGGCGATGTCCTGACCGACTACGACCGCGAGGACGTCTTTCTCACGTCGAAAGTGCTGGCGAAGAACCTCTCCTATGAGTCCCTGATTGGGGCCTGCGAGGACTCCCTGGAGCGCCTCGGGACTGAGTACCTGGACCTGTACCTGATCCACTGGCCCAATCCCGCGATATCGCTCCGGGAGTCGCTGTCCGCGATGGCGACGCTGCACGACCGCGGCCTCGTGCGTAACATCGGCGTCTCGAACTTCAGCGCCTACCAGCTCTCCTGTGCCCACCACGTCAGCGACGTGCCCATCGCGGTCAACCAGATCGAGTTCCACCCCTGGTTCCAGCGCCCGGAACTCGTCGAGTACTGCCGAGAGACCGACACCGTCGTCGAGGCCGCCGCGCCGCTGGCTCGCACCGAGGTCTTCGACGACGAGGTCGTCGGGAAACTGGCGACGGCCTACGACCGCTCGCCCGCACAGGTCGTCCTGAAGTGGGCCATCGAGCGCGGCATCGTCGTCCTGCCCAAGTCCTCCTCGCCCGAGCACGTCCGGGGGAACGCCCAACTGGACTTCTCGATGAACGAGGCGGACCTGCAAGCGTTAGACGAGCGCGACCGGAACGACCCCGTGTACGATGCGCCGGCCCGCGACTGGACCGACGACACCTACGGTATCTCTCGGTAGCGGACTCGAACGCCGTCCGGAGCCGGTCAGTTCGCTTCGAGCAGGTCGTCGGCGACGAGGTCCAACAGCTGGTCTGCGAGTTCCGGGTCGACGGTCGCGACTTCCTCGCCGTCGTGGAGCCGTTCGTTGTGTGCCGCCAGCGTGTCGGCCAGGTCGTCGAGCGGTATCCGCGTCTCCGTCTCGCAGTCGGGACAGACTATCGGTACGTCCGGTTGGTCACCCGTGGTCTCGCTGGCCCCGTCCTCGGACATGGACGAAGGCTACTCCGGGAACGCTCATAACGGGTCTGGTTTCGACGCGTCAATCGCTGTGGGCCCGTTCACTCTCCTCGCCACCCGAGGGTGCCGAATCGAGCAGCTCCTCGCGGTGTTCGTCCAGGAGCGGGGCCCACCTGTCGACGGCGGGTAGCGTCTCGGTCATCTTGATCGGGTTGCCGGCGACGGTGACCGACTCGTCGGCGCCCGGGTGGGCGACCGGGTCGAACGCGAGGGCACCGGCGCGGTCGTCCTCGACGGGCAGATGGTCGACGAGGCGACGTTCAAGAACTTCGCCAACACCGTCGCGACGGTACGGGCCATCGCCGGGCGCCACCCCGCACAGACCGACGAGCGCTACGACACCGACCTGCTCGACCGGGCCAGGGCGGTCGACCTGACGGCCGCGTGACTGTCGGGTCTCCTGTCTCTCTGTGGGGGACCGGCGGGCGGAGCCCTACAGGTCCGAGAACGGGTCCGGGTCAGGGTCGTCGGTGGTGTCGATGCCGAGCGTCTCGTTGAGCCCACAGAAACAGGTCGTCGCGTTGAACCCGAACCCGAATGCGACGACTAGCGCGAGGAGACCGCCCGCTCGTTTCCCTTTCCTGAACGCCGTAACTGCGAGGACCGTGAACGCGACCGCCAGCACCCCACGGGCGAGGCGGTCCCGACCACCCACGTTCGTGTCGAACTCCATATCTCACTGTTCGGGGGGCAGTATTTGTAATTCCATCGGAACCCCGCCCGGTCGAAAGGAAACGCCCTTAATACCGCTCCCGCAATGGGGAGGTGAGCGCCGGCTCACTGAGCGTAGCGGAGTGAGCCGCGGCGTGACCGAAGCGAACGAGCGCCGGTGGTCTAGTGGTAGGACCTGAGCCTTCCAAGCTCATGGCCCGGGTTCAAATCCCGGCCGGCGCATGACTGTCTCGAACGGACGTGAGAGATATCTGAGCCGGAGGGATTTGATACTGTCGGACACAAGCGAGTCGACACTCGATACCTCGTTTGGCGGTCTCCGAGACGTCCCGATGGTGAACCACCGACGAGCGTGTTCACGTACTTGTGTCCGACAGTATGAATCACGCGAGCGTAGCGCGAGCGAAACCAGCGACCCGCTCGGAACAGGATTCGATTTCCGGGTGTCACGGCCACTCGTCTTTAGGCACACCTAAATATCGCTGGAGTTTTATCTGTTGTATCAGTCAGCGTGTCATATCCACTCGGACACGAACCAAGTAACAGTCTCGTCGCCCGTCCGGCACGCAGAAACCGTTTCGCTCCCGGATCAGAGAAAAGCGTGTTGACCTATTCGTGTCCGAGTG
>PXQN01000079.1:23294-46560 GCA_003021305.1 Halobacteriales archaeon QH_10_67_22
ACCAGTTAGTCTTCGTTCCGGGAGATATGTATAACTATATAATTGACATAGCAGACTTCTTCTCCGGACCTGACTAGTATGCAGTATGGCAGCAATAGACAAGATTCGGCTCGACTTCGTTTGTGTTCACAACGCGGGACGAAGCCAGATGGCAGCCGCCTTCGCTGAGCGCGAGCGCGCTGAACGCGGATTGGAAGACATCGTCGAGATCCACTCAGGTGGAACGGACCCCGCCGACACGGTCCACGAAGAGGTGGTCGAAGCCATGGCAGAGGTCGGGGTTGACATCGCGGACAAGACCCCCAAGTACGTCGCCGGCCTCGATGAGCTCAAGGACACTGATTATTTGATCACGATGGGGTGCTCCATCACGAAATTCAACCCCGCACAGTATGGCGTTGAGTCGCACGAGTGGGACCTCGTAAACCCGGACGGTCAAGACATGGAGACCGTCCGTGAAGTCCGGGACGAAATAGAACGTCAGGTAGAGACCCTGTTCGACGAACTCGAACGACTCGCCGACGAGAAGCGGGCCAGTGCGGACTCTTCGGGCGGGGTCATCACGGCGATTCGGGATTCCCTATCCCTCTGACCCACGTTTAGCTAGTCGAACTCATATCGATTACTTCGCACAAAAAGAATTACGCACGACCGTATCAGTGGTGGGGTACTCGCTGGCTGTGGAAGTGGATCGGGCACGGACACCGACGTGGAGTCGAAAGCCGCAGTGGTCGTCGCCGAGGGGCCTCCCGGTGAGAGCTGACCCGACGGTCGGGACCGATGACGATCCGGGGTCGGTGCCACGCCGCCCGGAGAGGGGATCCCAGTCGTTTGACAGTACCGCAACTGTGGTGGCCGCCGGCGGATGCGGGCTCTCACTGCATTCGACCACGAGCGAACCGTCGGTTCCCGAAGCACCTCAGCAGTCCTCGACCCGTTCGAGTTCGGTCTCGCCGTCGTCGCGTGCCCGGTCGGCAGCGCCGAGACGGCCGTCCCGACCGGCTTCGGCGGCGGCCTCGAAGTGGTCGACCGCCGACCCGAGCGTGGTGACCTGACAGAGCGCGCGGCCGAACTCGGTATCGAACTTCCCGTCGACCGCCGCGCGCCCCTCCCGCATCGTCGCCTCGGCGTCGTCGAGTCGCCCGGCGGCCGTCTCGAAGTGGTCGTCGGCCGCCTCGTAAAAGCCCGAATCGAGGTCGTCGCGGCCCTTCTCGGCCTCGCGGCGGGCGCCGACCATCGTCGAGTATCCGCCGGCCAGCGCCTCGATGGCCGTCGCGCGGTTGCTCGCTGTCTCGAACTCCGCCGCGAACGTCTCGCCGGTCGTCTCCCGGCCGGCAGCAAACGTTTCGCCGGCGGACCGACTCGTCTCGGCCGCCGACTCGGCGGCAGTTTCGGCGCTCCCGTAGTCGTCGTCGGAAAACGCCGACCCGGCCCGGTCGAGGTCGTCGCGGGCGTCGAGGAGGGTCCCGTAGCCGGTCGAGAGCGAGTCCAGCGCCGCGGCGCGAGTGCGGGCCGTCTCGAACTTTTCGGTGACGAGGTCCGCGTCGGCGTCCTCGCCGGCAGCGAACCGCTCGTCGGCGGCCGTCGAGTCGGCGCTGGCGTCCTCCAGCACCGCCCGCGCCGCGTCGTACCGTTCCTCGTCGATCAGCGAGTCGGCCTCGGTCACGTGGTCGCGCGCGTCGAGCAGGCCCAGGTACCCCTCGCTCAGCGACGCCACCGCGGTCGTTCGGGCCCGCGCCTGGTCGAACTCGTCGGTGAACTCCCCCTCGACGAGACCGTCGCCGGCCTCGAACCGGTCGCTCGCGGTCGCCGTCGCGTCGCTGCCGGCTTCGAGCTGTGTGCGGGCCTCGTCGTAGGCGTCGTCGTCGATGGCCGTCTCCGCGGCGGTGAGGGCCTCACGCGCCGCCAGCAGCGAGACGTAGCCGGCCGACAGGCTGGCGAGTGACTGGCCGCGTTTGTCCCCCAGGTCCAGGTCCGCGACGAGGTCCTCGGCGGCGTCGTCTTTCGACCCCTCGAACGTCGCCGCGGCGGCCTCGAAGGCCTCCCGTGCGGCGGCGAAGGACTCGCCGGCCGCGTCGTACTGTTCACCGTCGACGGCGTCCTCGGCCGACTGGAGGTGGCCCACCCCGGCCACCTGGTCGCTGTACCCGAGCGCGAGGGCGTCGACGCCGGCGACGTAGCCCGCGAGCGTCCGCAAGCCCGACCGTACCGGGCCGTACTGGGCGTCCAGCGAGCGCAGGCGCGCACCGTCGGCACTTTCGAGCGCGTCGGTGCCTGCCCGGTGTGCCGCGGTGGCGGCCGAACTCGCCGCGGTGGCCGCCTCCAGCACCGCGCTCGCCTCGTCGGTGTCGACCTCCTCGGCCTCGAGGATCGCTCGCACGGCGTCGAGCCTGGTGCCCGCCTCGTCGAGGCCGACGACCGAGTCGACCGTCCCCTCGACCCCGTCGGCGAAGCCACGAACCGCCGCGACGTCCTTCCGGCGGTCCTCGGATTCGCTCGCGTCCGCGGCCGCGTCGATGGCTTCCTGAGCGGTCGCGAGTCGTTCGCGCGGGCGTTCCGGGTCGAACGTCGTCTCGCGGGGGCCGGCCCGCTGATACTCGCCGACCGCGAACGCGACCGTGTTGAGGTTGCCCACCGCGACGGCGAGGTGGTCCCCGGCGGTCGACTCGTACTCGGCGTCGTTCTCCGAACCGCCGGGCAGGGCCTCACAGCCGGCGAACCCTGCGGTCCCCGCGAGCGCCAGCCACCGGAGGAACGCTCTCCGTCCCATACCCGCGGAGGTGGTCGCGCCCGGGTAATAGTTTTCCGGGGTGGGGTGACGTCGCGGCCCGTCGAGCAGTCCGGTCTAATCGCAAGCCGCTCCGGTCCCGCGGGTAGCCAGCAATCTTATGGGAGTCACAATCGATTGGGGCGTATGTCCCGTGCGGACGGTCAGGGGGGAGGCCGGATAAAGCGGGGACTGCGACGGTTCCGCCGGCGGTCCCGGCGACAGCAACTGCTCCGCGGTGGGGCCGTCACCCTGGTCGTCGCGCTGCTGTTGGTCGTCTTGCTCGTGCCGACGAGCCTTCTGGGTCTCGTCGTCTCGGACTCGGCGACCGTCTCGGCGACGCCGGCCGCCCCGTCGAACGCGGCCCTCTCGGAGACGGGCCACGAGCGAACCGAGAGCGAGACGGTCGTCGTGCGACAGCGGATCAGCCCGGCCGGGCAGGACCGGACGGTCGTCGTCAGGAACACGCGCCGGACCAGCGAGCGGACGCTCCGGATACAGAACGGGTCGGTCACCGGCAGCGTGTTCGTCGCCGTCGCCTCACCGCGAGTCGCGGTCGCCGGTCGCCCGCAGAACCCCCTGGCTGGAGAATCGAACCGCGAACTACTGCAACGGTTCCAGGCCGAACTCGACGCGGGGTCGGGCGGGGCCGACTTCGAGCGGGTGGACCAGCGCGAGGCGGTGATGCTCGGTCAGCAGACGACAGTCAGCGTCTTCGAGACCAACGTCACGGTCGACGACCAACCCCGCGAGGTGGCGGTCTACGTCACTAGCGTCCGTCACGACGGTGACGTCGTGGTCGCTATCGGGGTCCACCCCACCGCGTTCGCCGACCAGCGCGTCTCGGTGATGCGACTCGTCTACAGCGTCGAGCATCCACAACGATGAGCCACCGAACTGACCCGTGCATCGAACCAGCAGCAGCCCGGGAGTTTTTCGAGCGCGAGCGGACGGATCGCCGGGTCGTCAAGCTGGCGAGCCTGTTGTATGATGTGCGTCGGTCCCGAAGCGCAAACAGCAGTCTGCGTCTGCGGGATTGTCACCGCTAAAATCGCTCGACTCCCGTGACCCAGATCAGTCTTCTGCGTAGGCTTCGATACCGATATCGAGCAATCGCTCGACGAGGCCCGGCAAGTGTTCCTCTTTGTAATCCACCCACTCCGAGAGCGTCAGCCCGGAGTCCCAGCGAAAAACGGGCTCGACGGACGACCCGGTCACGTCCACGAGTTCGTTGAACAGGAGGACCGAATAGTCGTTCTGTTCTTCACAGTCGCCCAGTGGGAAACGGGTCCCCGATTCCGACGCTTCCGCAGCCTCGGTGTATCGCGCCCTCGCCCGGTCGTACGCACGGCCGACGTGCTCCCTGCCGGCGAGGAGCCGCAGGTCGCCGTTGTACTCGGCGAGTGTCCCCTGAACGAGATACAGGAGCGGCGGATCGAAGGCTTCGGGTAATTGTTCGGCCACGTCCGTCCCGATCAGCGTACCCTGTTTGCTTCGGTTGAGCGCCCGGTTGTGTCGGCCACCGAGTCGATAGCAGATTACCGCATCCGCGAACGCTCGTTGTGCCCAGAATACGTCGTGAGGATGTTCCCAGAGGTCTCTATTGCTGAGGTTCGTATATGCCCAAATAGTGTACGCATCACCGGCTCTTACCGGCTCGCCTGCGTGCTTCGCTTCGCGGGCCTCCTCTTCTGGGTCACTGCCTGTCATATCTCAGCAGTCATTTATACCATCATCTTCGTCGTATATAATATTTGGATTGTCTATTTCTTTTATAAGTTTTTAAGTTTGTTATGTCCTTTACCGTTTTTATTCACCTGTATTCGCAGTTCATTCGTCTTGTGGCCAGTCGTCCGGCAGACGTGATAACGTTGCCTGCCTCCGCAGCCTCGGTGTATCGCGCCTTCGCCCGGTCGGACGCACTGCTAGCGTGCTCCCTGCCGGCGAGGAGTTTCAGGTCGCCGTCGCATTCGGCGAGCGCACACCCGTATAAACGAATGGCCTGAACCTCAGACCAGTGCCACAACGGCGACCGCCCCGGCACTGGCAGCCACCAGATAGCTCGCGGCCGCGACCGCCCAGTCCCGGCGAACCCGTCCGATTCGCTCGTCGGGAACGCGGCCGTAGGTCGGCACCACGACGAACGAGAAAAACCAGTTCATCAGGACGAACAATGCGACGGCCGTCACGACTACGGCCTGCAGGGGGCCGCCGAGAAGCCACCGCGCGGCGGCGACCCCGGAGACGAACAGGACGCCCGTCCCGACGCCGGCCCCGTAGTGTGCGGCGGTGGCGACGCCGTCGGGGGCACCCGCGAGCGATTCGTCGCTCAGCGTCCCCGCGGCCACGCGGGGCGAGGTCTCCCCCTCGGGGAGTCGACCCATCGGCACGTCCATCACCAGCGTCGCAACCAGCCCGAGTCCGGCACCGACGAGCAACCCGACCGGCAGCCAGTCCGCCGAGAGCGTTCCAGCGACCATACCCCGAGATAGAACCGCCAGGGGCATGGCTGCTGTAGCCAACTACGTGGGTACTCTGACCGGAAACGTGGACACTCATACGGATTGCTGTAGCGATTTACCGGTCCGACCGCCCGACCGCGTGCGGTCGATCCCGAACAGACCTACAGCAATCCGTATCAGGCGTTCTGGACGGCCGCGGCGACGATACCGGCAGTCTGTCCGACACCGACCGCCGCGAGGCCGGCCACGACCGCCACTTGGCCGGCGAGCGGTGCGAGGCCGTAGCCGACGGCGCCGACGAGCGAGAGCGCGCCGCCCGCGTAGTAGACCGACCGGGAGACCGGGACCTCGCGGCCGGTCAGGAGGTACGCCACGCCGGGGACGAGCATCCAGACGAACAGCGTCCCGAGCGCGACGGGGTCGGGGGTTCCCAGTGCCATGTCGACGGTGCCGGCGACGGTCGCGACCAGGCCGACCAGCAACACGCGGCGCCAGGTCCCGAGGACGGGACCGCTCATCTCCGCCCGCGCAGTCACGTAAAACGCGACCAGCAGTACGTCCATGACACAGAGGGCGATGAAGAGCGTCCGGCGGGAGACGGCCCCGAGGTGGGCCGCCAGCGTGACACTCCAGGCCGCGGGCACCAGCACGGTCGGTCCGAAATCCGTCAGTCGTCCCACGGAATCGGTCTCGAACGCGAGTCAAATCGACGTTTCGGTCCCCGTCGTCGCGTCGTCGACCGACTGTCTCCGTAGTCAGCAACGCCACTCCACACCGACACTGCAGAACGTGGGGACACACGACCGTATCAGAGACCCACGAGAACGAAGATGAGCGCCGACACGGAGAGGGAGGCGAAGACGATGGCGGCAGCCAGCGGCGCACCCATCGAGACGGCGGCGTTGGCGGTCGAGGCGAGCATCTCGGTGCGGTCGTTGCCGAAGACGGTCACCTCGGCCGTCTCGGTGGCCATCCCGACCTCGACGGGTTCGACGTCCGCGAGAGCGTCGTCGACGACCGACTGGACGACGCCGCCCAGTTCCTCGACGTCGATGGCATCGCCGACCTGGTTTTCGGCCTCGACGGTGTTGACGACGTGTGTGTCGGTCGTCATCACCTCCGCGCGGTCGACCCCTTCTATCGCCTCGATGACGGTCTCGCGCACGCCCGGTTCCATGTTGTTCCCGTCTATCAGGACGTAGGCGGTGCGCTGGCCGCCGACCTCGAAGACGGCGACGCGGATGCCGAGCGGACCGATGCCGTCTTCGGGTTCCCAGTCGGTCTCGTCCCAGGCGACGCCGACCGAGAGCGACCCGCGGGACGCGTCTGCGAGGCGCTCGCCGACTTTGCCCGCGCCGTTGATCAGGTCGAACGACCGCTTGCTTCCCGGAACGACGTGGCCCAGGTCGTCGCCGTCGAGGCCGTCGTTGCAGTTGTGTGCGTCGACTAGCATGACGTCCTCGAGGCCGTTCGTGCGGGCCTCGGTGGCCGCCGAGAGTCCGACGGCGTACTCCACGTCGTCGGCACACGTCGGGGAAAACGTGTTGACGACGACGGCGCTGTCACCCACTGCCTGGCCGGTCACCACCGCCTCGCCGTGTTCGACTCTGACCGACTGGCTGGCGGCATCCTCGTACTCGATGCGCTGATAGGCGGTCCGGGCGGTGTCGATGACCGTCTCGACCTCGCGTTCGGTGACGAGGTTGAAGTCGTGGCCCGCGGTCGCGTGGGGCGGGAACGCGACCCCGTCGGCCGCCTCCGCGACCCGCCGGGGGAGGTTGCCGCCGCCGATGTCGCCCATCGGCCCCGGGTGTAACATCGGGAGGACGAACCGGGCCTTCTCGCTACCCTCGGGACGGCGGACCGACAGGACCGTCACCGGGACGATGGCTTCCTCGCCGATGTCCTCGAAAAAGGTCTCCAGTTCGCGGGTGTCCTCGGCGAGGTGGCCGACGAACCCGCGGACGAAGTCCCGGACACTGACGCCGAGACTCCGCTTCCAGGGCTGGTCGACGACGGTGAGAAACAGCCAGACTGCGCCGGCGTACAGCACGCAGATGGTCGCCAGCAGCGCGAACTGGCCGGGGTCGATGTACTGGAGCTGGCGGATGCGCGCCGGCGCCTCGTCGGGGCGATAGAGAAACGCCCGGGTGATGGGGCCGCCGCCGAACTCCAGGTAGCGCATCGTCCCGCTGTAGACAAAGAGGAGGACGGCCGCGGCGACGGTCTGGATGCTCGCGGCGACCGAGGCGACCGGCAGCGACTGCCGGGAGACGGCCATCAGGACGAACAGTCTGAGCGCGAACACTGCGGCCAGGGCCGTGATCAGCGCGTCGACGACGAACGCCTGCCCGAGCGACGTGAGAAAGGCGACGGCCGCGGCACCGGTCAGTCCCGCGATGAGGACGAGCTCGCAGGTCAGCGCGAGCAGTGACGACCCGTTGTGCGAGAGGTGGCCGCCGAACTTCCGGTCGACGTAGGGCGTGAGCGTGCTCGCGACCACCGTCGGCAATCCGATGTAGAAGACCCCTTCCCAGGCGTCCTCCAGCAGAAAGCGGGAGTCGAATGCGGCCATCCCCGTCAGTGCCGCCATGAACAGCGCCACCGCCACGCTCGAGTACCAGTTCGGAGCCCGCACGACGTACCGCGACAGACTCGCGAGGTTGCCTTGGGTTGTCGTCATGGTGTCTCCTCCCGGTCCGTTCGTTGGACGGCCGCTCGCTGTCGTTACGACCGAAAGAACGTACGACCACTTTAAACGTGGCCTTCTCCTGGAGACGCGAGCGGTGTCACTCACGTCCGGCCGTCGCGCCCGTCGGCCACATACCTCACTCACAGAGCGCGAGGAAGTTTTCGAACAGCTCCTCGCCCTCCTCGGTGTGGGCGACTTCGGGGTGCCACTGGACGCCGTAGAGGTCCCGCTCGGTGTCGCTCATCGCCTCGACGCCACAGACGTCGCTGTCGGCGGTCCGCTCGAACCTCTCTGGGACGCGCTTGACCTCGTCGGCGTGGCTGGCCCACACCCGTGTCTCGGGTGCGAGCGACCCCACCAGCGGGTCCTCGCCGTCGATGACGTCGACGGTTACGTCGGCGTAGCCGCCGTAGTCGCCCGCGCCGACTTCGCCGCCCAGTTCCTGTGCGATGACCTGGTGGCCGAGACAGATCCCCAGGACCGGCACGTCCAGCTCGAGGTAGTCGGGGCAGTTCCCGATGCGGTCGATGCTCGGCCCCCCAGAGAGGACGAGCCCGTCGGCGTCGATCTCCTCGGGCGGTGTCTCGTTGTCAACGAGTTCCACGTCCACACCCATGTCCCGGAGCGCGCGCTGCTCCAGGTGGGTGAACTGGCCGTGGTTGTCTATCACGTCGATGCGAGTCATTGCGTTCCTGTAACCGCCCGGCAACCAAAAGCAATCCGGAACGACCGGCCGGAGAGGTTCGCCAGATAGTCAGCCACACTGTGCAGGCGGTCGTCGGATTCGCTGTGGCACTGGCCGTCGTCGGGGCCTTCTACTGCTGGAGCGAGGCGCTCCGGCGACTCCTGGGCAGTGTCGGCCAGGACCTCCGCGGGCCGCGCTACCGGGCGGCGTTCATGAGTGGCGAGTTCGCCAAACAGGTCGTCCCGATGGGGCACTCCGGCGGCCCGGTGCTCGTCTCGTACGCTGTCAGCCGCGAGACCGGTCGCGAGTTACTAGCGGCCATAGACAGGGCGCTGGCCGACCGCGAGGCACTCGGCCTGCTCCGCCTGTAGATTTAAATCCGAACGGGCGACCACCCCGGCCCATGCTGGACGTTCCGGTCGAATCGACGTACGTCTGGATCGGTCTCACGATCGTCGGCATCGCTCTCATGGGGATGGCGCTGCGGGTCCCGACCGCACCACCGCCCGACGCGACCGCGGTCGCACGAACCGTCGACAGTGTCGCGTCGAGTCCGTACGAGGCCAGCGGCCGCCACCCGCTCGACGCGGACGCCGTCCGGGTCGGCAGCGAGCGGGTCGGGCTTCGAAACGACGCCGGAACCGCACACGCCGCCTTCGCGTACGATACGGTCGTGCCGGTCCTGGGCAACGACAGCCTCGCGTCCGTCCTGCGCGGACGACCGCCGGCGGCCGTCTTCGAGGACGAAGCCGCGCTGGCCGCGGCGCTGGCCGACGCACAGACACACGAACCACGCTGGCAACCGGCGCCGGAGCGGTTGCTCGTCCGTCGAGCCGTCTGGGGGGACATCAATGCGACGCTCGTCGGCGCCTGAGCGGTGGCTCGGGCCGGCCGCGTCCCGTCCCGACGGCCCGACCCAGCCACGGCGCGCCCAGACCGAACCGTTCGCGGCGCTGGTCGCGGTGGTCGTCGTCGCGCTGGCACTGGCGCTGTACGCCGGGGTACTGGAAACGAGTCTCCCCGGCCCGGTCGACAGAGACGCCGCCGAGCCCGCGGCCGACCGCGTCGAGCGTGCGCTCACCGTCGGCGGCGTGGTCAGACCGGCCCGACTCGGCGACGCGACCGCCGCCGGCCCAGACGGGTACAGGATGAACCTGACGCTCGTCACCGGCGTCGAGCGCCGAAGCGTCGGCCCGGAGCCGCCGGTCAACAGCGACAACGCGACCCGACGAGTCAGCGTCGCTCGCGGTTCCGGAACGGTAGGACCCGGCAGACTGGAGGTGCGCGTATGGACCTGAGAGCGTCGAGTACGGTCCTCGACACCGTCGTGTTCGTCCTGCTCGTCGGCGCGGCCGTCGTGGTACTGGGCGGGCTCGACACTGCCGAACCCGCCGACTACGACCGTGTGGCCGACGAGACGGCCGACGTACTCGCGACGAGTACGACAGAGGTCACGTTCGAGCGCTCGGGCACGGTGACCGACCACCGACTGTTGGGCGTCGTCGCGAGCACGGAGGCGTCACCGGCCGAACGGACGGTGACAGTCAGCCGTCGCGCCCACGGGACCTACGCCCAGCTGCTGGCCACCGTGGCCGTCGCGAACGTCACGCTGGGGCCCCGGTCACTGACGGGGACGGGCGGCGACATGGAACGGGAGGTCACAAACGCGACCGCCCGGGTGTTACCGACCGGGGAGGCGAACGTCGAAGTCCGTGCGACGTGGCGGGCCTACGCCAACGCGACGCTCGACCGCGAACTCGTCGTCGGCCGGCGACCGCCGCCGGACGCCGACCTCTCGGCCACGGCCGTCACCGTCGCCAGTGGCTTCCCGAACGTCAGTGCACGGACCCCCCCTGACCCGACCTACGAGGACGTCGCACGGGCGGTCGCACGCGGCGTCGTCGCGGGACTGTTTCCGCCGGGTCCCACGGCGGACGCCCTCGCGAGCGAAGGCCCCGACCGGGCAGTCGTCGCCGAGCGATACCGGCGGGCGTCAGCCGTTCTGGACGCCGACACTGCCGACGCTCTGGCCGAGGGGAACGCGACCGCGGCCAACCAGCGACTCGTCGACGCGCTCGTCCCACGCCTTCGCGCGGATCTGACCGCCGAGTTCGACTCCCCGGAGGCGGCTGCCCGAGCGACGTCGCTCGACCGCGTCCGTATCGTCGTCAGGACGTGGTCGCCGTGACGCGTCGACGCGTCGGACTCGGCGAGCGCGGTCGGGTCCCGTTCGCGCTCGTCGGCGTCCTCCTGGTGGTCACGAGCGCGCTGTACGTCGCGGGGATCACCCGGCCGTCGCGCCCGCCCGAACCGGGGGTCGACGTGGCGATGGAACGAACGACGGCCGACGCACGGGCGACGCTCCGCGGGGCGGTCGCCGAGGCGGGCGTTGCGGCCGCCAGCGACCCCGTCACGTCCCCGGCCGACACACCCTACGGGCAGGTACTCGACGAGAACGAGACGTTCCGGTCGGCCCTGAAACTGCGGATCTACCTGACTGCGCGCGAACGCTTCGCGTCGGTCGGCCGCACACATCGGGACGTTCGGGCGGGCGTCTCCCTACCGGCGACGTCGGACCCGGCGGCGCTCGAACGGGCCATCGAGCGCGTCGCGGTCTCGCGGGCCGGGCCGAACGGAACCCGGTTGAACGTGACGGTTCGCGGGATCGAACAGACGGCCTGGCGGAACGGACGGACTGTGGCCAGTCGGAACCGCTCGCTCACCGTCCGGGTGGCGTCGCCGGTGCTGGCGGTCCACGACCGCGTCACGGAGTTCGAGCGGAAACTGGACGCCGACCTCACCGAACCGGGGCTCGGGCAGATGACGACGGCCCGCCTGTACGCGGTCACCTGGGCCCGGGGCTACGCCCAGTACAACGGTGCGCCCATCGAGAACGTCCTCTCGAACCGCCACGTGTCGCTGGTCACCAACGGCGGCGTCCTCCAGCTCCAGCGGTCGGTGTTCGGGCGGAGCGACCCCGACGGCCGGCGCGCTCACGCGCGGGCTCTGGGTGCCATGGTCCTGACGGAGGCGATGGGCCAGGTCAACGCGGGCCAGTTCGCCGAAGCCAACAGCCTCCTCCAGGAGCAGGTTCGGGGGGCCGCCGCGCCGAGCGAAACCGACGGCGTCCAGCAGCCAACCGGGTCGGGCGCTCCAGCACCCGAGGATACGATCGAGATCAGTGTCGGCCGGACGGCCGACCACGCGTTCACACCGTACACCGGGCGTGGGGACGCTCGGGGGGTACTCGATGGGTTCGGCGCCGGGTCGGGCGACTGGCTCACCAGGCTCACGCTCCACAGCAGGCGGGGCCTCGACGAGACGATCGACGCCGCGTTCGAAGCGTCGGTCCGGACGGTCGGGGCCCGCGACCGGGTGAACGGGAGCAAGCCGCCACCGCCGGGCCGGCCCGACGCGCCGGGTGAGTGGTCGCTGGCAGACGACAGTCTGGGGACCGACGTCGCGGCCGTCGCGAGTGCGTCGGGGGGACCGCCGGTCGCGATACCCTCGGGCTACCACACGTTCTACGAGTACGAGCGGCTGGTGACGCTGGACCACGAGCGCGTGCGCACCTGGCGACACAACGGCTCGACGGCTGTCACGACCACCAGCAGTACCGAGCGGATGCGGGTTTCGGTCGCCGTCGTCGGTCGCCACGTCGAGACGTTCCACGCGCCGTCAAACCCGGTCGAGACGGTCCACGAACCGGCCGGGCCCTTCGACGGCCCGAACCTCGCCAACGTCACGAACGAGACCAACCGGTCGGTCGTCGCGGCCCGCGGTGGGCTCGACGGGCTCGCGGGCGCGGCCGCCAGAGACGACCTCGACGAGAGCCCGACGACGATCCAGGGCGAGTGGCCCGCACCGCTCCGGGAGTGGGCGTACCGCGACCTCGTCGACCTGCGAGGCGAGGTGCGCGAACTGTCGGTCGAGGTCGAACGCGGGAGAGTCGGGACGTTCGAGACGAACCCCCAGGCACGACTCCTCGCGAAGGTCAGGGCCCGACGCGGGGCGTTGCTCGACGCGCCACCCCGCTACGACCACGTCGCCGACGCGGCCAGAGTCGAACTTCGCGCACAGTATCTCCACCGCGTCGAACAGATCCTCGAACGGAAGGCCGCTCTGCGCGCCGACCACGGCGCGGACCTCAACGAGACGCTGTCGGAACACACCGGGACGTCGTTGCCGATGCTCCGCCGGAGCCTGGCGGCACGACGGGTCGAGACGCGCAACGACACCGGCGACCTCCGGATGACCGTCGACGGCGCCCCGCCGTACCTGACGCTCACGGGCCTCGGCCACGACCGCGTGTCGGCAGTTCAACCGGGTACGACGGTCCACCCGCTGGTCGCCGAGAACGTCAACGTCGCGACCGTCCCGTACGGTGACGCGACCGACACGGTGCTGAACGGCGTCGGCGAGTTGCTGACCGGAACGCCCCAGACGCGCCTGCGGACGGGCGTCGACGCGCTCGATTCCGTCGAGAGCGCGCACAACGCGACGGGCAACGATTCGCTGGCGGCCGACAGGTCACAGCTGCAGTCGGACGTCAACGAGAGCATCCACCACGTCAGGTTCGGGATCAGGTACACGCTCGCGGACCACGGCGTGGGCGGCCCGACGGTCAGACGGGAGGTCGTCACGTCGGCGCTGGCGCGCTGGGAGACCGACCGTGCGCGGGCACTCGCGGTGTCGAACCGCTCGGTCGTCGAGGCCGTCGTCGAGGAGACGGACAGCCACCCGTCGACGAACATGTCCGCGATGGAACTCGACCAGCTCAGACTCGACCTGCGGGACAGAGTCGCCAGGTCACTCGACACCGACGGCGTCGGCGTCAGCGGACCGACCGTCTCGGCGGCGACCAAGCGTGTCAAGAACGTCCTCGGCGACAGGGTCGAAGACGAACTCACGAGTCGGATCGAGGACCAGTTCAACCGCTCGATCGAGCGGATGCCCGCGGGTATTCCGCTGTTGCCGCCGGTGTCGGCATGGTACGCGACGACGAACATCTGGGTCGTGACCGTCGAGGGCCGCTACGAGCGCTTCGCAGTCGAGGCGCCCCGGCGCACGCCCGCGGCGGCCGACGCCTCGCTGGCCTACGTCCGCGACGGGGACAACGTCAGCCTCGACGTCGACGACGACGGAACGGCCGAACGAATCGGGCACAACGAACACGTCTCCTTCGAGTTCCGGACGGCCGTCGTCGTGGTCGTCCCGTCGGGGCGTGCGGGCGTCGGCGATATCGACGGCAACATGCAGGAACGCTCTCCCGGGTGGCCCCTGGCCGGACCTGAGAGCCACACGCCCGACCGCAACAGTACTGGCAATCGAACCACCGGACCTCCCAGCGGCGGCTACGGCCCGGGCGCGCCGGACCTCACCCCTCCGGACGCAAGCCGCTGGGAATCAAAAGAATTACGCACGACCGTATCAGGTCCGACCGACCGGCCAGACGAGACTGTGGACCGTCGCCGCTGGCGGCGTCCCGACCGGGCAGGAGTCGCGAACGGAGAGTGACACGCATATATAAGACGGTTCCGAACGGACGACCATGTTACGAGGCGAGTTCGAGGCTGGCGGACAGTCCCCGGAGGCGTTACACGAGGCGTATCTCGCGCGACTGCGCGGGACCGTCGCGGCGGTCGGCGTCGAGACGGTTTCGGACCGGTCGGGTGTCGACCGCGACGTGGTGGCGAGTCTCGCGGCCGGCGAGGCGCCGGAGTTGACCCTGGAGGCGGCCACGGCGATCCTGGCCGCGGACCCGGATCTGCCGGACGGCGAGACGCTGGCCGCCGAGGCGCGCGACATCCTGCTCATGGGGATGACCACGGCCGTCGTCGACGTGGACGCCGTCGCCGCCGGCGTCGGCCTCGACGTCGGTCCCAAGACGATCCAGCAGAAAGTCGAGGGCCGTCACCCGATAACGCTCGCCGAGTACGCCCACGTCCACGCCTTCCTGGAGGGAGCGTAGTGGACGTCGCGGTCCTGGGCTGTGGGTACGTCGGACTCGAACTCGCCCGCCAGCTCGACGACCACGACGTCGTCGGCGTCAGGCGTTCGACAGCCGGCCTCGAGGCCGTCCGGGCGACGGGAGCCGAGGCCGTCGAGGCCGACGTGACCGACCCCGAGGACCTCGCGGCGGTCCCGGACGTCGAGGCAGTCGTGTTCGCGGCCAGCAGCGGCGGGCGGGGCGCCGAAGCGGCCCGCGAGGTGTACGTCGACGGCCTGCGGACGGCCATCGACCACTTCTGTGGACGCGCCGACTCGCCCGACCGGTTCGTCTACACGTCGAGTACGGGCGTCTACGGCGACCACGACGGCGCGTGGGTCGACGAGGGGACGCCCATCGAACCGACCACTGACAAGACCGAGGTGCTGGCCGAGGCCGAACGGCTCGCCATCGAGCGACCGACCGGCTGTGACGGAACCGTCGCGCGTTACGCGGGACTGTACGGGCCCGACCGCTATCGGCTGGCACGATACGTCGAGGGGCCGGTCACCGAGGGGTACCTGAATATGGTCCACCGTGACGATGCCGCGGGCGCAGTGCGGTGCTTGCTGACCGAGGGACTCGCACGGGGGGAGGTGGTCAACGTCGTCGACGACGAACCCGTCGCGAAGTGGTCGTTCGCCGACTGGCTGGCCGAACAGTGCGGCCGGGACTCGCCACCTAAACGCACGATCGAGGACCGACTCGCGGCAGCGGACCTCTCGGAGACCGTCCGGCGCCGACTGCAGACGAGCAAACGCGTCGCCAACGACAAACTGCGCGACCCCGGGTACGACTTCGCGTTCCCGACCTACCGGGAGGGGTATCGCGCGGCCATCGACGCGTACCGCGGCGAGTGAGCGACGCGCCGGTCGACCTCGCGAGCCCGACAGTTCGACGCGAGTCGACGGACCGACGAGACCCGCGAACTCGTTCAGTCTCGTCGACAGATCGGGGTCGAGCGGCGACGTGCCGCCCGAAAAACCCCGAGAGCGCCGTCGAATCGGCTGATGAGAAAGTACTTGGGTCTCCGTGGCGACACGTACGTGATATGAGACGCCCGGCCGCCGGTGGCGTCGGCGTCGTGTCCCCGGTCGACGCCACCGCGGCGGCCGTTCAGGAGGACCCGCTCTTCTGGGCGGCCGTCGTCGTTGGGGCGCTCGCGCTGGCGGTGGTCCTGGGATCGGTCGTCAGACGACTTCGCCGCACCACCGGCGAGCGACTGCTCGGCGCGCTCAGGGAGCAGTCCGCAGTCGCGGTGTTGACCCACCCCAACCCGGACCCCGACGCGATGGCCAGTGCGCTGGGCGTCGTCGAGCTGGCCGACGCCGCCGACGCGGACGCGAGTATTCACTACCCTGGCCAGATCCGACACCAGGAAAACCGTGCCTTCCAGACCGTGCTCGACCTGGACTTCCAGCACGTCGCTGACGTCTCGGACATCCCCGCCCGAGCGGTCGTGCTGGTCGACCACAACGAACCGCGAGGGTTTCCGGGCGCGGAGACGGTCGACCCCTGGGCCGTCATCGACCACCACCCCGGAGAGGGCGACGGCGCGGCGCTTACCGACGTTCGTCCCGAGTACGGCTCCTGTGCGAGTATCCTCGCGGAGTACTTCGAAGAGCTGGGTTGGGACCCGCTGTCCCCCGACGAGGACCAGAACGGCGCCGAGAAACGGCTCCCGTCGACGGTCGCGACGGGCCTGGTGTACGGCATCCAGTCGGATACGAAACACCTCACCAACGGCTGTTCGCCCGCCGAGTTCTCTGCCAGCGCCTACCTCTACGACGGCGTCGACGAGGACCGCCTCGACCGCATCGCCAATCCCCAGGTCGACGCCGAAGTGCTGGAGGTCAAAGCTCGCGCGATCCGGAACCGCGACGTGCGCAACGCCTTCGCGGTCAGCGACGTGGGGGAGGTCTCGAACGTCGACGCCATCCCCCAGGCAGCGGACGAACTCGTCAGACTCGAGGGCGTGACCGCCGTCGTCGTCGTCGGCTGCAAAGAGGGGACGATGCACCTGTCAGGCCGGTCGCGCGACGACCGCGTCCACATGGGCAAGACGCTCCGGGCCGTCGCAGACGAGGTGCCCATGGCCAGCGCCGGCGGTCACGCCCGGATGGGCGGCGGCCAGCTGTCGCTGGTCCACATGGAGGGGCTCGGTCCCGGCGACGGCGTCGACCGCGCGGGGGTCACCGACCGCCTGTTCGATGCGATGGCCGGCGACGTCTGATAGTGATTATTGTCGGTCTGTTCCGGATCGACTGCACGCAATCGTGCGGTCGTACCGGTAAATCGCTACAATAATCACTATGAGCCCCGTCCGGCGCCGCGACGACCGGGCCTGCCGTCCGGGAGCGTTTTCCGGTCCGCGACCCGAGCGAACGTATGGCCACGCGCGAGGGTACCTGGGCCTACCGGGACGCCCACGGCGACCGCTTCGCCCGCACTTACTTCCGCCGGATCGGCGACGCCGTCGTCTCCAGCGTCGGCATCGGGACGTACCTCGGCGACCCGACCGACGCCGCCGACGACGACTACCACGCCGCGCTCGTCGAAGCGCTCGACTCGGGCGTCAACGTCGTCGACACCGCCATCAACTACCGCCACCAGCGCAGCGAACGCGTCGTCGGCCGCGCACTCGCGGACGCCGACACTGACCGCGACACCGTCTTCGTCGCGACCAAGGGCGGGTTCGTCCCCTTCGACGGCGCCCGACCCGACGACCCCGGCCGGTGGGTCCGCGAACAGTACGTCGACACGGGACTGGTCGACCGCGATGACCTGGTCGCCGGCCAGCACTGTATCGCGCCCGGGTTCGTCGACGACCAGCTCGACCGCTCGCTCGACAACCTCGGGCTCGACACCGTCGACTGTTACTACGTCCACAACCCCGAGACGCAACTCGCCGAGCGGTCCCGGACGGGGGTGTACGACCAGCTGGAGGCGACGTTCACGCGCCTGGAGGAGCGAGCGGCCGCCGGCGACCTGCGCCACTACGGCGTCGCGACGTGGGACGCTCTCCGGGTACCCGCCGACCACGAGAAACACCTCTCGCTGTCCGAGATCGTCGCCCGTGCCCGGGCAGCCGCCGAGACGGCCGGAACGACGGCGACGCACTTCCGGGCGGTCCAGTTGCCGTTCAACGCCGTGATGGCCGACGCCTTCACCGTCGCGTCACAGGACGGCGCCGACGGGGCCCAGTCTGTGCTGTGGTTCGCCCACGACGCCGGCCTGAACGTGTTCGCCAGCGCCGCGCTGGCACAGGGCCGACTCGCAGAGGGGTTGCCCGGGACGGTCGGGGACGAACTCGCCGGCGACACCGCCGCCCAGCGAGCGATCAACTTCGCGCGGAGCGCGCCGGGCGTCACCTGCGCGCTCGTCGGCACTGGCTCGCCCGAACACGTCGCCGAGAACGTCGCCGCCGGCACCTATCCCCCGCTCGGTGCCGACGCGTTCGACGCCGTGTTCGAGTGAGTTACCCGACTTTCTTCCACTCGGCGCCACACTCCGGACAGGCACGGACCGTACCGATCTCGTCGGGATCGTTTTTCGTGTCCAGTTCCTCCTCGCACTCCGCACACGAGAGGCGTTCGTAGACGTCTTTCTCGATGTCCCCCGAACGAAGCCCCTGCCGTACCGAATCCATGGGCCGGGGTACGACCCCGACTGTCAAAAAGCCCGCGGGTGGGTCGTCGCTCCGTCCGCCGACGGGAACCGGCCGTTCGGGCTGGTTTCGGAAGGTTTGTGCGAGGGCGGGCGGATCCGACAGTGTGTCCCGGCGACGGCTGTTCGGTTCGCTGTTCGCGATGGTGTTCGTCGTGAACCTCGGGCGAGTCGTGTTCGCGCCGCTGGTGGAACCGCTCCGGACGGCACTGTCGGCCGACGCCGCAGCCGTCGGGTTGCTCGTCTCGCTCGTGTGGGTGGGGAGTGCGGTCCCGCGGATCCCGACCGGGTACCTGCTGACGAAGGTTCCCCGCCACTACGTCGTGTTGGCGACGGGGCTGACGCTTGCGGCTGCGACGGCGCTGGCGTCGATGGCGCCGGACATCCGTGCGCTTCAGGCCGCCGGCCTGCTAATGGGAGTGGCCGGCGGCGCGTACTTCATCGCCGCTAACCCGCTCATCAGCGAACTGTTCCCCGACCGCGTGGGGCTGGCGCTGGGGGTCCACGGCGCCGGCGCCCAGCTCGCGGCCGTGGGTGCGCCCCTGTTCGTCGGGGCCGCCCTCGCCGTCGGCACCTGGCAGACCGCGTTCCGGGTGATGGCCGGCGCCGTCTTTGCCACCACCGCCGCCTTCACTGTCACGGCCTGGCGGACGGAGCTCCCCGACGCGGGAAGCGACGACCGTGACATGCTCGCGGCCGTCCGGGCGCAGTGGCGGATCGTCCTCGCCGGGGTCGGGTTCCTCGGGGTAGCCGGGTTCGTCTGGCAGGGCGTGTTCAACTTCTACGTCTCGTACCTGGTGGAAGCGAAGTCGCTGACCGAACCGACCGCCCGTCGTGCCCTCTCGGTCACCTTCGGTGCGGGTGTTCCCGCGTTCGCCTTGTCGGGCCGACTCGCCGACAGACTGCCCCGCGTCCCGTACATTCTCGCGCTGCTGGCCAGCTTCATCGCGACACTGGTCGTTCTGACCTACGCCAGTGGACTGGCCGCGGTCCTCGCCGTCAGCGCCGTTCTGGGGTACGTAATGCACAGCGTGTTTCCGGCCGTCGACACGTACCTGCTCGGGAGCCTCCCCAACCGCCACCGGGCCAGCGCCTACGCCACCTACTCCGGGACGACGCTGCTCATCGAGGCCGGCGGCTCCTGGGTCGTGGGCGACCTTCGCGGCGGCGGCGTCGCCTTTGACGCCATCTTCCGGGCGTTCGCCGGTGTCCTCGCCGTCCTCGTCGCCCTCATGGTCGCCGGATACCTCGCCGGGGTCGTTCCGGCCGGCGCGCGCGAGTGATACTGTCGGACACAAGTACGTGAACACGCTCGTCGGTGGTTCACCATCGAGACGTCCCGGAGACCGCCAAACGAAGTATCGAGTGTCGACTTGCTCGTGTCCGACAGTATGAGCGGACAACGGGGCATCTATGTGAGTCCGGCCGCTAGGCCGCCCGGATGGAGTACGTCCAGGAGCGGGTCGCGACGCTACACGACTTCGGCGGGGCCGTCCCGCCTGCGCCGCTGGACCGGACGGCGGTCGTCGTCCCGGTGACCGCACGCGACCACGCGAGTCTCGCCGCCGAGCGGGTCCTCACGACGCTCGCTGAGGTCGACCCCGCGAGCGTCGTCGTGGCGCTCCGGGCCGACGAGAGCGAAGTCGGAGCGGTCCGCGAGTGGGTCGACGCGACGGGCGTCGACGCCGACCTGCTGTGGTGTAACGCGCCCGCCGTCGAGGCGGCCCTCGCCGACCACGGCCTCGACGGCCGTCGAGGCAAGGGACGTGACGTGTGGCTGGCGCTGGGCGTCGCCGCGACTGGCCTTCCCGCTGGCGCGGGGCTACTCGTTCGTCAAGGGGTACTACGCCCGCGTCGAGAACGGTCGCCTGTACGGTCGCCTGTGTCGACTGCTGTACGAACCGCTGGTAGCCGCCCTCGACGGCGTCGACGCCCCGCTCGTCGACTACCTGGGGTCGTTCCGGTACGCCCTCGCCGGCGAGTTCGCGGGCACAGCGAACCTCGTCCGGCGACTGCGCGTCCAGCGTGGCTGGGGGCTGGAGGTCGGGACGCTGGGCGACGCCTTCCGAACTGCGGGGTTCGCGGGGACCGCACAGGTCGACCTCGGCATCCACGAACACGACCACCGGGCCGTCAGCGGGCCCGACGGCCTCTCCGATATGGCCGGCGAGGTCGTCGATGCACTCTTTCGCGTCCTCGCAGACGCCGACGTAACCGTCGACTACGACGCGCTGCGGCGACGGTACCGCGAGTCGGCCGACCGACTCGTCGACCAGTACGCTGCCGACGCCGCGTTCAACGGTCTCGAGTACGACCCCGCCGGCGAACGCGAACAGGTCGACGCCTACGCGGAGGCGATCACGCCACCGGCTCCCGACACCCGACTCCCGCCGTGGGCCGAGACCGACCTCGCCCCCGAGACCGTTGCCGGCGCCTCCCGCGAGGCGCTCTCCGACTCGCCGACCGTGGCGCCGAGGTCGTCCTCTACGAGCGCGGGGACCTGGCGAGCGGCGCGTCGGGAACCGGACGCTGTACGGGCCCGTGTGTCGGGTCCCCGAGCGGGCGATCCCGAACACTTGGTAGAACGTCTCGCCCGCGACTACTCGTCGTCGTCCCCGCCGGCGGTCACCTCGATGTCCTCGCCGTCGTCGTCGCCGTCGTGTTCGGCTTTCGGGACGCGGACTTCGAGCGTGCCGTTCTCCCGGAGGGTTGCGGTGGCGGCGTCGGGGTCGACGTCGGCCTCGTGGGGCAACGCGACGCGGCCGTCGAGCGCCAGTCCCCGGCCGGGATAGCGCATCTCGAAACCCTCGTGGAACCCGCGGAACCGGTCGATCCGGACCTCGATGGCGCCGTCATTGTACTGGACCTGTACGTCTCGACTCGACGCGCCTGGCGCGTCGAAGACGGCCAGATACGCCTCGTCACTCTCCAGCAGGTCGACGGGCAGGGGCGTCCGCTCCTGGGCCCGACCCAGGACTCGCCCGACGTTCTCCAGAACCGTGTTACCGAGCGTCTCGCCGATGTCGCGGATGTTGCTCATACACTACCTTGGGGACTCGCTGACTTCAGCATTTTGCCCGCGCGCCGAGGACAGAAACCGACCGTTCCGCTGGACGGCGGGAGCGACGGTGGTGGTGGCCGGCCACGACTGAGAGCGCGGGCGGACCGTGAATTGCTGGGAGAGTGAGACCTACGCAGCGGCTACAGTTCGATTTCCTCGAGACAGTCGGTGCCGCCACAGACCGGGCACTGGAGGTCGGCGACGCCGTGGTCGTCGGGCATGTCGTAGGTGTAGTGGTTCTCGAACATGTCCAGAAAACAGTCGTCACTCGTACACCGGACTTCCTGAGTCGATGGCATGGTGGGTCGTAGGGCCGGCACCGGCATACTGTTTTCGACACTCGGCGTTCCGACGTCGACCACACCGAGCAGGATTCTATCGTCCGTCTCCGGGCCCTTACTGCCACATCCGAGTGATAACGAAGGGATACTTTCATGTTCGATGAGGGAAAACCAGGGGGGTATGGACCGTATCCTCGGCGTCGATTTCAGCGGCGCGGCCGACGCTGGCCGTTCGATCTGGGTGACAGAGGCACGCGACGCGGCAGACGGGCTCGTCGTCGAGGACTGTTACAGCGGGGCCGACGCGTGGGGGAGCGACCGGGAGAGTGCCCACGCCGGCCTGGTGTCCCGCGTCCGAGAGGACGTCACAGTCGCCGGGTTCGACTTCCCGTTCAGTCTCCCGCGACCCCTGCTCGCGGACCACTGCGGCGGTTCCTGGCGGGGCTTCCTGGAGTGGCTAACCGGCGAGGGGCCCGACGACCCGGACGCGTTCGCCTCGACGTGTCGGTCCAGCGCCCGCGTTCACACCGACGACGGGACCGCCACGCTCCGTCGCGAGACGGATCTGCGCCGTGCCGCGCTCTGTCCGTACGACAGGCTCGCCCAGTACCAGACGTTCCACGGCGCCCGAAACGTCCTTGCGCCCCTGGTCGACGACGACGACGTGGCAGTCGCGCCGATCCAGTCCGCGGGCGACACGCGAGTCGTCGAGGTGTACCCCGCGGCGACGTTCGGCTGGCTGGGGCTGTACCGCGAGGGATACAAGGGTGAGGACCGCCGCCGGCGCGCGGCCAACGTCGACGGTATCGAAGCGTGTAGCGTCGACCTGGGCGGCTTCCGGGAAACCTACGAATCCGAGCACAACGCACTCGACAGCCTGGCCGCAGCGGTGTCGGCGGGTCGGGCGACGCCCGGTCCGCTGGTCGGTTTTTCGAACGGCCCCACAAGAGGCATACGGTCGTGCGTAATTCTTCGTATTCCCACGAAACAGAAGGCCCTCTCCGTGGTCCGAAATGCCGGTCTTCACCGACACTGCCGAAATTGGGTACGCACGACCGTATCAGTGGAGGTCCCAGTTTCCGTCGCCAAGCCTGGCATATTTGAGTCTTCAGCCGAACGAACGGCTATGGCAGACGACCACGGTGGGTTCGAGGAGGTCCGCGAGAACCTCGACGGCAACCCGATGTGGCAACTCATGGGGTACGCGAAAGCCTACTGGCCGCGGCTAACCGTGGGCGTACTGGCGTCGTTTCTGACCCGGTTCGCGCGGTTGGTGCCGCCGATCATCGTCGGTGCGGCCATCGACCGCGTCATCCGCGGGTCCGGCGAGCCCGGCTTGTTGACGACGGTCGGACTTCTACCTGCCGGCACCATCGAGGGGGCGGCCGCCCGGACGGCGCTGCTCCAGCGACTGGTCGTCATCGCCGTGCTGGCGTACCTGATACGGTCGGCCACGCGCTTCGGGTCGCGGTACCTGCTCCAGTCGACCGCCCAGAAGATACAGCGTGACCTGCGCAACGACAGCTACGACCACATCCAGCACCTCTCGATGGACTTCTATGCCGACCACCAGACCGGGGGGATGATGTCCATCCTCAACAGCGACATCAACAGGCTGGAGAAGTTTCTCAATACGGAGTTTCGCCAGTTCATCCGAATGCTC
>PXQN01000080.1 GCA_003021305.1 Halobacteriales archaeon QH_10_67_22
GGTGTATATCGTTCCCGTGGTCGGCGTGACCAGCACGTCGACCCCGTCGAAGACCGCCGCCACCTCCCGTTTGCGCGCCTGCAGTTCGTACATCGCCTCGAAGGTGTCGACCGCCGAGTAGTCGGCACCGCCCTCGATGATCCGCTCGACGACGGGGTCGGCGTCGTCGGGGTCGGTCGCGAGAAACTCACCGACCGCCGCATAGCGTTCGGCGACCCAGGGGCCCCCGTACAGCAGCGACGCGGTCTCGACGAACGGCGCGAAGTCGACCGTCTCGACCGTCCACGGACCGTCGGCCAGGTCCTCGCGGAACGCGTCAAACAGCCCCGCGGCCTCGTCGTCGCCGAAAAACGCCAGGTTCCCCTCGTCGGGGACGCCGACGGTCACGGTCGGACGCTCGGGCGGGGACAGGTCCAGGTCGTCGGCCGCCGGCCGGGAGTAGGGGTCGGCCGCGTCGTAGCCGACGGCCACCTCCCCCACCGCCCGTGCGTCCTCGACCGTGTTCGCGAACACCGAGACGCAGTCCAGCGTCCGGCAGGCGGGGACGACCCCGCGGGTGCTCACGGCGCCCCTGGTCGGCTTGAGCCCGACGAGGCGGTTGAACGCCGCGGGCACCCGGCCCGACCCCGCGGTGTCGGTCCCGAGCGCGAACGCGACCTGGCCGCGCGCGACGGCGGCGACCAGTCCGTCCTCGAACGCATCGCCGAAGACGGTGACGCCGAACCCCGGCCCCGCCTCGAACGTGTCGACCGGGACGGCTACCGCCGAGAGGTCGAGCAGGTTCGTGAAGTTCGTGTAGTACCCCAGGTTCGAGTTCAGTTCGACCGGTTCCGACTGGACCTCGTCGATGGTGTATATCGTTCCCGTGGTCGGCGTGACCAGCACGTCGACCCCGTCGAAGACCGCCGCCACCTCCCGTTTGCGCGCCTGCAGTTCGTACATCGCCTCTGGCGTCGAGCGTCGCCTCGACGACGTCGACCGGTCGTCGGTCGCCCGTCCGGTAGGCCCGCTGGAGGTCGGCGACGGTCAGCTCGTCGAACGTCACGTCCGACGTGGGCCCCGCCAGCGTACTAACTTTTTTGTCCGGACGTCCGTCGCTACCCCGTCGACTCCGGCAACGTGTGTTTTCCCAGTGCCGCTCAGAGACCGAACGCCGCATAGAGATTGCTATCGCGATTTACGGGGACGACCGCACAACTTGCGGCCGATCCGGAGGAGACTGACAGCAAACACTATCAGTCTCTGTCAACGTGACTCGGACTCGAACAAACGTTTACACTGTGCGGGGACGCGTCCGTTCGTAATGGGAATCGAACTGGACGAGGAGCGATTCGTCGCGACGATGCAGGAACAGGCCGAGATCGGCGGGATCGGACGCCGACAAACGGGTCCAGGACTGGTTTCTCGACGCGATGGAGGAGGTCGGACTCGATACGCGGGTCGACAGGATGGGGAACATGTTCGGGCGGCGGTCGGGGACTGACCCGGGTGCCGAACCCGTCCTGGTCGGGTCACATCTCGACTCCCAGCCCTACGGTGGGGTGTACGACGGTGCGCTGGGCGTCGTTGCGGCGCTCGAACTGGTTCGGACGCTCAACGACGAAGGGATCGGGACGAGCCACCCGCTCGAGGTCGTCAACTGGACCAACGAGGAGGGCTCGCGATACCAGCCAGCGATGCAGGGCAGCGGGGTCTGGGCGGGCGAACTTGACCGCGAGACGGAGTACGCGATGGAGGTGTTCAGCGGCGCCGTCCACGACGCTGCCCACACGGCGACGGTCTGTGACACGGCGATGGTGTTCGCGGTCAGCGAGGCCGGCAAGAGCCACACTGAAGACAAGTACACCTCCTGGGCGGACTGTTACAAGGCTGCCAACACGCTCGCCAACGCCACTCTCTCGCTGCCGAATGAGCGGGTCGCCACGGCTGCCGGTCGTCGTCAGCCTTCGTGGTCGTGGCCTTCGAGATGCCAGCCGACGAACCCGTCCCTGGTCAGCCCCAGCGCTCTGACCTCGTGGCTTAGCGAGACGTAAAACCCCGCGAGCATCACGACCCCGACCACCTGGTCGTCGTCGTAGTGGGCGGCGAGTGCCTCGTGGGTCTCGTCGCCGACCGCACCCTGTTCGGTGACGTATTCGACGGTGTACTCGACGAGCGCTCCCAGGCTGTCGTCGAAGGCCTCCGTCTCGCGGTCGGCGATCGCCAGGATCTGGTCGGTCGACAGCCGGTCGTGTTCGACCGCCAGGCCGACGTGGTCGTGCCAGAGCAACTCGCAGTCGAGTTCGCGTGCGACCGTCATGATGACCGCCTCCGACTCGGTCCCCGAGAGCCCCGTCTCGGTCCACATGAACGTGTTCGCGGTCACGTGTAACTCGCCCAGTTCGGGGTTGTTCGAGAATGTCCGTACCGTCGGCTGACGGTTCCAGAATGCCGAATCGATCCGGTCGGAGAGCGCGTCGCGCTGTCGCTCGATGACGTCGTAAGACGCCGGCAGGTCCGCCTCGTCGACGGGAGGAATGCGTGGCATCGGTCGGATAGTGGCGTGCTTCTCGCATATCCGTTTGGGTCTCCCGACGGAGTTACCGGCCGCCGTCAGTCCTCGGCGTCGGGCGGGTTCAGGTCCCGCTCGAACTCGTCGAACCGGGTGATTGTATCGGGCACCTCGTAGTCGAGCCGGCGTTGCTTACGACGGTCGACGTTGGCGTCCGCCAGCGGGTTGGCGACCGACTCCCAGCCGTCCTTGACGGCGATGCTCTCGGCCGGCGTGCCGGCGGCGATGTGGTGGGCCGGGACGTCACGCCCCGCGATGGATTTCGCCGCGAGCACCGAGTTCTCGCCCATCCGGACGCCCGCCCGGACCATCGAGTCGTAGGTGATGCGCACGTCGTCTTCGATGATCGTGTGGTAGTTGTCGACCTCGGTCTGGTCGACGACGTCGTGGTCGTGGCTGTAGACGTGGGCGTCGTCGGAGATAGAGACCCGGTCGCCGAGGGTCAACCGGCCGCGGTCGTCGAGGTGGACGTCGTCGTGGATGACGACGTTGTCGCCCACGGAGATGTTGTGGCCGTAGGTGAACGAGATCCCCTTGAAGAAACGACAGCCCTCGCCACACACGGCGAAGAGGTGGTCGGCGAGCATCCGGCGAAACCGGAGCGCGAACTCGACGTTGTCGGCCATCGGCGTCGCGTCGAACTGTCGCCACAGCCACTGGAGGTACTTCGTCCGCTCGAACGCGCCGTCGTCCATCGTCTCGACTTCGGCGTAGTACTCGCTCTCCAGGGTGACGTTGCAGGGGTCGTACCCCTGGAGTCGGACCCGTTCCGCCGGCGAGACGGACTCGCCGGCCTGCCAGCGCTCGTAGGCCTGCCGGTCGCCCATCAGGTCGACGAGAACGTCTTCGACGACGTCACAGGTGTCCTCGTCGCTCGACAGGCGCCGGTCGACCTCCTCGATGAACGTGTGAATACCTTCCTCTCCACCTGGAGGCAGTGAGACGTGGCGCTTCGTCATAGTTCGAGGGTAGACTGCCGCGACAAAAGGAGTTTCCTTACCGCCCGGTAACCGCCCGGTCGTCCACCGATCGTGGCGACTGCGCGCCGGACCGTCGGATTCACCCCGCGCTGGCGCGGCCAGCGACGACCGCTCGCTGGACCGCCGAACTTACGCCGTGCTGGCTCGACCCTCCGACGATGTCGTGGTCGTCTCTCCGGGACGTGTTCTGGAACGACCGCGAGCGCCGGCTCCGGGCGCCCTGGCGAGTGGTCCTTGGACTGCTTCTCGTCCTCGTCTTCGGGGTGGCGGGGTCCGCCCTCGGGTCGGCGCTCGAACGCGCCGGCGTCGGTCCCGGCCCGCCGACGGGCGGATCGGGTGTCGTCGCACAGGTCGCCGTCCTCGCGGGGTTCGTCGCCGGTCTGTGTCTGGCGGGCCGGTACGTCGACCGGCGACGTCTGCGTGACTTCGGACTCGGCCAGTCGCGTGCGTGGTGGGCCGACCTGGGCTTTGGCCTCGCGCTCAGCGTCGCGACGGTCCTGACGAGTGGCCTGTTCGGACTGGCCCACACCGCCAACCCGAACGCGTCGGCGCTGGCGACGGTCACCATCACGCTGTACGGCGGCTTTCTCGCCGCCGGCTACCTGCTCACCGGCCGGATCGCGACCCCGATCGGTGTCCACGTCACCTGGAACCTGGCCGTCTCGTCGGTGTTCGGCTTCCCGGTCAGCGGGATACGGACGCCCGTGACAGTTGTCGCCGTCGAACAGACCGGGCCGGCGGTGGTGACTGGCGGCGAGTTCGGCCCGGAGGGCGGGCTCGTCTCGCTGGTCGCGCTCGCCGCCGGGTTCGGGGCGCTGCTAGGGTGGGTCCGCTGGCGGGAGGGCGGGGTCAAGCTCCGGGAGTCGGTCTCGCGTCCGGCGTTGCGCCGCGGGGACGGGCGAGCGGACCGGGAGACAGGACCGCCGGCCAACCACGACGGCTAAGTGCGCCGACTCCCAATCGCCGGATATGAACCACCGCGAACTCGGCGATTCCGGCGTCGACGTCTCGGAAGTCGGCTTCGGCGCGTGGGTCGTCGGCACCGACTGGTGGGGCGACCGCACGCGCGAACAGGCCGTCGAGATGCTCCAGCACGCCCGCGAGGCGGGGATCACGTACTTCGACACCGGTGACGTGTACGGCCACGGCGACTCCGAGGAACTCGTCGGCGAGGCGCTGGGCGAGTACCGCGACGAAGTCACGGTCAGTACGAAGGTCGGCTACGACTTCTACAACAACCCCCAGGCCGGCCACGGCGAACTGCCCAAGCGGGTCGACCCCGAGTGGATCGAGACGGCGCTGGACCGCTCGCTCGACAGACTGGACATGGAGTACGTCGACCTCCTGATGCTCCACAACGCCAACGTCGGCGAGGTAGACGCCGCCGTCCTGGAGACGCTCGACGAACTCCAGGAGTCGGGACGGGTCGAGGCCGTCGGCTGGGCGCTCGGACCGTCGATCGGCTGGCTCGCCGAAGCGAGCGCGGCCGCCGAGGCGGGGTTCGACGCGGTCCAGCTCGTCTTCAACGTCTTCGAGCAGGTCCCCGGCCGCCACGCCATCGAGGAGATCCGCGACCTGGACGCCGAGACGAGCGTCATCCCGCGGGTGCCCCACTCCTCGGGCCTGCTGAACGAGCAGGTCACCCCCGAGACGGAACTGGGGAACGGCGACCACCGCGCACACCGGCCCGACGAGTGGTACGAGACGGGCTGGGAGAAAGTCGACGCGCTCCGGTTCCTGGAAGACCCGGACCACGCCGACGGCCGGCGCACGATGGGCCAGGCCGCCATCCAGTGGCTGCTGGCCCACGACGAGGTGGCGACGGTCACGCCGACCTTCCGGACGACCGACGACGTCGACGAGTGGGCGGCAGCGCCGGAGACGCCCGCCCTTTCGGACGCCGAACTCGACCGCGTCGAGGAGCTCTACCGAGAGAACTTCGGCGTCGACCGCGACGACGGGATGGACGCACTGCGGTCGTCCGTCGGCGGCGATGACCTCGAAGACACCGGGATGAAGTCGGCCGGCGACTGACCGGCCGACAGTCCCGTCGGGACTGCGGTCGGTGAGCGAAAGATCCCATCGACCCCGAGACGTCACGACGAACCCCTCCGCTTCAGGTCGAGTACCGCCGCACTCTGTCGGTTTTGCTGCCGACGGATAAGTTTCACTCCGCCCCGTCAGACGGGCGGCATACGGCCGCGGTACTGCGATCGGCGCCCGGACAGACCGGGGGAGGATCGTTCCAGGCGAAACGGGGGTCAGTCCATCCGTGCGAACGTCTTCTCGGCCCACTGGACGGCGTAGTCGGCGCCGTACTCGCGGTAGGGTTCGGTCGCGAGGGCGCCGAAGGGCGTCGGCGGTTCGATGCCGTGTTTGACCGCCGCACAGGCGAGTTCGGCGGCGTCGCCGAAGGCAGTCGACCCCGTCGCTAGGTCCGAGGGGAGGGCCGTCAGACGCGGTTCGAGACGCTCGCCGGCGTCGACCCAGGCGTCGAACAGGTCGCCGTCCCAGTCGGCGAACACCTCGCGCGTGTGGAGGCCGACGTAGGCGTCACACAGCGCCGCGCCGAGCTGGTAGGCGCCGGCAGGATCGAGGTGGTCCGCGACGGCGGCGACCAGGTCGGGGTAGCTGTCCTCGAAAAAGCCCAGGAACTGTTCGGGCAGGGCGAGTCCCACCTCGACGAGGGCCTCGGCGACCAGGAAGTCGACGAAGTCGTCGGGCGACCCCGCCAGGCGGGGTTTGACGAACACCACCGGCGGGTCAGTCTGGCGGGTCCAGGCGACGCCGCCGTCGCCGGGTGCACCGACGGTGAAGGCATCGCCCGCGTACCGCGCCAGCGCCTCGGGCGGGTCGGGACCGACCCACGCCGCGGGGTAGGAAACCAGGTCCAGCGAGTCGACGAGCAGTCCCAGGTCCTCCGCCAGCCCGGGATCGAGCGTCTCGAAGTCCCGGTCACAGTCCAGCACCAGGGCGTCGGGTACGTGAGTCTCGCGGACGGCAGACAGCGGCGCCCGGAGGTCGCGTTCGGTGAACATCACGCCAGGAGCACGACGACGAGTGCGACCGCCAGGAGTGCTGCGACGCTGATCGTGCCGACCGTGATTTTCGTGGCCGTGCTCATGCCCGACCGTTCGACCCGACCCCCCTAAATCCCCCAGTTTCGTCCCGGGCGGATTCTGTCGCGCGGCCCGTCACCCGCTCGTGTCATTGGAAGTGAAATTTATATGGGAGGGTGGTCACATGCGTTCGTGTATGCAGGACAACACGTCCCGCCGGAGTGTGTTGCTCTCGGCGGGTGTGGCGTTAGCTGGTGGCATCGCGGCGAACGCACGGGCAGTGTCGGCAGGTCAGGTGGGCGGCGACGAGGGGCCACCCCGCCGGTGGCAAGAGCGGGTCGAGCTCGGCCAGTACAGTTCGCTCGTCAACGCTGTTGAGGACGGTGACGGAACGATCACCGTCGGTGGTGCGTTGGAACGGGACACCGGCACGCAGGACCCGAGCCTGTTCCGGGTCGACACCGACGGCCAGTCGGTCTGGCAACGGACCATCGCCGTCGACGGCGAGTTCGAGCCGGCGGACTTCGTCTCCTCGGGTGACGGTTACGTCATCGCGGGCGAGGCCCCGGCGGACGACGGCGGGAGCGAGGTCATGCTGGTAGGCGTCGACGGCGAGGGTCGCGAGCAGTGGCGCGAGACCTACGACCCGTCGGGTGTCGTCGAGACCGCGTTGGCAGGTGCGCCACGCGAGGGTGAAGGAGCCGTCTTCGGGGCGACGTACAGTACCCAGTCACGACTGACTGCGTGGGTCGTCGCGGTCGACGGGAGCGGCGGCGTGCAGTGGGAACGGGAATTCGACACGTACATCGTCAACGTCCCACTGGGGCTCTACCGTGATAGCGACGGTGGGTACCTGATCCTCGGGTCGCGGCGATACCCGAGCGCGAGCGTCGACAGAGACGAACCCTACGAGGGGTGGGCGACGCGGCTCGACGCCGACGGCGAGACGGTGTGGAACAGGAAGTTCACACAGCGGTCGCGCGACGGGACTAGCTCGGTTCAGACGCTCTGGGACGCGACAGAGACCGACGACGGCTATCTCCTCTGTGGCTACTTGGCACCGGAGTTCTCGCGGGCGAATGCGCGCGGATGGGGCCTGGCGGTTGACGGGGACGGCGCCAGTCTGTACAGCACGCTGATCCTCCCCGAGGGACGGAGTAATAGCAGTTTCGCCGGCGTTACGACTTACGACGACAGCTACGCCTTCGTCGGCACGGCCCCGACCGCGGACAGCGGTGTCCAGGGGCTGTGGATGGTTGGTGTCGACGAAACGCTCTCGCGCCGGTGGACACGTTACCAGACACCCGAGGCGACCGTTCGGGTGAACGCGGTGACAGAACTGACCGATGGCGGGTTCGCCGTCATGGGACAGGAGGCATTCAACGGGTTGCTAGCCAAGTTCGGGGGCGACCCGGTCGAGACGCCCACGCCGACCCCGACCGAGACGCCAACCGCCACGGTGGCGCCGTCGCCAACAGAGACATCGACCGCCACCCAGACGGCCGCTCCAACGGCGACACGGGCCGAAACAGCACGAGCCGACGGCGAGACGACATCGAGCGACGGCCCTGGGTTCGGTGTCCTCGGGACGGCCGCCGCGTTGGGGGCCGGGGGGCTCTTGCGGTACGGTCGGTCACGTCGTGGGGAGTNGGTCTCCTGCTGTCGGCAGGGGCCGGCGTGGGCCTCGGTGCCGCCCGCCCTGAATCGGCAGACGACACGACCGAAACACCCACGCTGTCCGGCGGAGAGACCGCCACCGGCGACGGCCCGCCCGAGTTCCGCTGGAGTCGCCCGTACCTCACCGACACGGGCAGCACTGCCCAGTCGGTGTTCGACGCCAGTGACGAGTACGTCGCGTTCGGCAGTGCCGGTGAGCGGCTCAACCGGCAACCGCTGCTGTTCGGCGTCGACGCCACGTCCGGCCAGCGCGTCTGGAGTCAGGCCTTCGAACTGGGGCAGGGAGAGCAGTCCACGAGACAGTACCTCTCGGCGGCGCCCGTCGACGACGACTTCGTCCTGCTCGGGTTCGGCGGGGAGGACGGGTCGTTCGAACTCGTCAGGGTGACGACCGACGGTGACGTCAGCTGGCGCGAGACCTACACCATCGAGGGGGACAGCTCGTACCAGCCGCCGGGTCCGTTCGCACCGGGCCAGGCGCTATCGGCTGTCGACGGCGGCATCGTCGTCACGGGGAGCCGGACGGGTCCGGAAAACGAGAGCGGCGACGGGCTGGTCGTCCACGTCGACGCCGAAGGCAGCGAACAGTGGCGCCACACGTTCATCGAGGACAAGTTCTCGCTGGTCGCCTCGGTCTCCGAAACCGACGACGGCTACACCGCGGTCGCGTGGACCCAGGAACAGACCGACAGCGAGACGCCGACCGAACAACCGCCCGTGTTCAGCGCCCTACTGGGTTTTTCGGCCGACGGGACGGTCGACTGGCAAAACGAGTTCGCCGCGGAGGGCGCCGACGAACCCGGCCAGTTGAGTTTCGTCTTCGACCAGGCGCCGACCGACGACGGCTACCTGCTGGTCGGACTCGCGGGCCAGTTCCAGGAGCCCAATGGCTGGATCGTCACGACTGACGGCGAGGGCGTCGTCCAGTCCAGCCGACAGCTCAGTGACCCATCGATCGCCCCGGCCACCGTCGTCGCCGGCGACGACGCGTACTACGCCGCGGGAGCGACCGGCAGCCTGACCGGTCAGCAGCGCAGCGCGTGGCTCGCCGCGCTCGACGCCGATGGCTCGGCCCGGTGGACCGAGACCCGCTCACCCCGTGGGAGGAACCAGTTTGCCGACGTCGTCCAGACGAGCGACGGCGGCATCGTCACCGCCGGGGCGGCCACGCCCGCTCGGGGTTCGGAGGGAGAAACGGAAGACGCCTGGCTCGTCAAGTACGGCGGCGCGGCGTACGAGACGCCGACTCCGACGGAGACAGCGTCCCCGACCCCGACCGAATCCCCGACGGAGACGCCGACTCCCAGCGAGACGGAGACGCCGACTCCGACCCCGACGCCGGTGCCCGGCGGGACGACGGCGGCCGAGGCCGACGAGACGACGAGCGGCGACGGCCCCGGCTTCGGGGTCGTCGGGACGCTCGCCGCCCTCGGTGCGGGGACGCTGTACCGGCGACTCCGCGACGACGACTGAACCGGGTTCGACCGCCGCGGGCAGCCCCAGCCCCATCCCGACCGGGAGGCTCGTCCCGAGGACCGTGACGGCAAACCCCGCGGGGAGAGAGAGCGCGGCGACGGGCAACCGGACCCCGAACGAGCCCAGGAGCGTGCCGTACATCGGCCAGCGCGTGTCCCCGGCGCCCCGCAGACTCCCGCGCATCGCCCGCGAGACCGAAAAGCCCGCGACTGCGACGCCGAACACGCGGATGAACGTCACGGTGAGGTCGACGGTGTCGGTGCCAAACGCCACCGCGATCGGACGGGCACCGAGGACGAGGACGGCCGCGATCAACAGCTGGGTCGCCAGCGCGATACGCAGGGTCTGCCAGCCGTAGTCGGTCGCGCCGTCGTCGTCGCCGGCGCCGATGGCCTGTCCGACCAGCGTTGAGGCAGCCGTCGAGTACCCCCACGCCGGCATCAGCGCGAGCAACATCACCCGCCGGTCCACGGTCGGCGATACCGGCCCTGTCGAGCGCCGCCGGGAACAGCGACAGCGTCTCTCGGAGACGGTCGCGGACACCCATCGACTCGTCGAACGGTCCGGCCGCCCCTCTACCCTACAGCAGCGACTCCTCGGACGGGGCGAACGATGCCTTCGCCCCTCTATCTTACGACAGCGACGCCTCGGACGGGGCGGCCGTCTCTCGGGCAGTCAGTCTGCGGGGAATGTCGACGTGTCACTGTGAGCCCCCCTCACGGTCGCTCACAGCGGTCGTCGTCACTCGGTCTTGCAGGCCTCGAGGAGCTGGCGGGCGTGTCGGACGTGGAAGTTCGCCTCGTCGACGTCGTCGGCGTAGCTCGCCCGTTTCAGATGCACGTCGATACGGTCGGCCGAATCGGCGTCGATAGGTTCGAGCGGCAGTCCCTCGGCTGCCCTCGTCTTCCCCTGTGTCTTCCCTGTCATAGTGCGCTTCGATATAATAGTCGCACGACAGTCGTTTAACGTTTGGGTTCAGGGCGAGATCGGAAGCCAGCGGGCCGTCGAGAGCGGTCTCAGAGGTGGCGCCCGACGGCGGGTGCGGCACTGACGCGGCTCTCGGGTCGTTCGATGGTGTCGGTGCCGTAGAGGGCGGCGACGCCGGCGCGGGCGAGTTTCGTCCGGGCGTTTTCGACCAGGAGGGGGTGGAGACAGGTGACGAACACGCGGTCGACACCGCGGCCGTGGAGGACGTCGATCGCCTCGCTCATCGTCGACCCCGTCGCGACGATGTCGTCGACGAGGACCACGTCGCGGTCGCCGACCGCCGCGTCGCTGGGTTCGACGACGACCTCGCCGGTGTCGTGGTCGCGCTCTTTGACGAAGTGGTCGGTCGCGCCCGACCCGTAGGCGCTCCTGACGGTGTCCGCCAGGTCGGTCGCGCCCTCGTCGGGTGCGAGAAAGAGCGGGTCGGCCAGGTCGGCCGGGAGCGGGTCCGCGAGTCGACCGGCGGCGTCGACCGACTCCGCCGGGACGTCGAAAAAGTCACAGATAGCCTCCTCGTGAGGGTTGACGGTCAGTACTCGGTCAGTGCCCGTCGATATCGCGCGGGCCATCGCTCGCGCCGAGACGGGTTCGCCCGCGGAGAACGCCCGGTCCTGGCGTGCGTAGCCCATGTACGGCAGGACGGTCGTCACCTCGCTCGCGCCGGCCTCGCGGACGGCGTCCTGGAGCTGTAACAGCTGGACGTGGGCGTCGCTGGAGACGGTCGAGACGACGACGACGGCGTGGTCGGCGTCGAACTCCGGCACCGCGGCGTGGAGTTCGCCGTCGGGAAACCGGTCGTACGCGACCGCGCTGAGCTCCCGGCCGGTCGCCGTCGCGAGCGCGGCCGCGAACGACTGTGATGCCGAGCCACTGACGATCATGTTCGAGGGGTCGCCGCCGCACCTAAACCCGTTTTCGGTTGCGCGTGCCGTGGCGGTCAGCTCCGTACACGGGGAGCGTCGGCCCGCCCTCATCCGGCGACGTTTTTGTGTCCACGGAGCGTACGGTCGACCATGACGGAACTGCTGTATCTCCCGGCCGACGACGACGTCACCGAGTTCACCGCGACGGTCACCGAAGCCACGTCCGAGTACGTCGTCCTCGATGGGACGTACTTCTACCCCGAAGGGGGCGGTCAGCCGGCCGACCGGGGACAGTTGTCCTGGGACGGCGGAGACGCGAGCGTCGTCGACGTGCGCAAGAACCACGGCGACGTGCGCCACTACATCGGCGACCGCGAGGGGTCACTGCCGGCCGAGGGCGAGACGGTCACCGGGTCGGTCGACGCCGACCGTCGCGACCGTCTCCGGCGGATGCACACCGCCCAGCACGTCGTCTCGCGGGTCGTCCTAGACGAGTTCGGGGCAGCGACGGCGGGCAACCAGATCCACCCGGACTGGTCGCGGATCGACTTCGAACCCGCCGACTTCGACGCCCGGGACCTGGTGGTCATCGAACGCGAGACCAACGCCGTCCTCGACCGCGACCTCCCGGTGAGCAAGACCGAACGCCCCCGGGAGCAGGTCGAACGCGAGACGCCCGAGGGCCGGACGCAACTGGAGCTCATCCCCGACGGCGTCGATCCGTTGCGCGTGGTCGCGGTCGAGGACTTCGACCTCTGTCCCTGCGGGGGCACCCACGTCGACCGACTCGGCGAGGTCGGTCACGTCACGATCACCGACCGCACGTCAAAGGGTGCGGACGTCGACCGGGTCGAGTTCGAACTGGTCGGGGACTGATAGTGATTATTGTAGCGATTTACCGGTACGACCGCACGCGGTCGATCCGGAACAGACCTACAATAATCACTATGACCCGGAAAACCGTCGCCGGGACACGGGGGCTCCCGCGACTGTGAGCGTTGCGAGCGGTCACTGTACGACCGCGACGGCCGCGACATCCGACAGCCCCAGCGACCGCGACCGCCAGCCGCCGGCGCCGTCTGCAGTCCTGTCGGGGTCGGCCGCGACGAGGACGGTCCCCGCGGCCGTCACCGCGTAAACACACTCCCCGTAGGCCACGTCGGCGACCAGGTCCGTGACCGGCAGGTCGACCGCCGTCCAGCCGTCCTCCCCGTGGACGAACAGCGTCTCGCCGGTCGCCGCGTGTGCGCGGTCACCGTCACCCGCGGCGGCGACCATCCCGAGGGGACCGTCGCGTTCGCACAGCCAGCCGTTGCCCAGACGGTACAGGCCGTCGCCGGTCGCCGCCAGCGGGACGCCCGCCGCCGCGACGTCACGGACGTCGGAGAGTCCGACGTCGACCACCTCGTCGCCGTGGACCCGGAAGACGCCCGCGTCCCCGGCGTCGCCGGCCGCGACGGCCACGGCGGGGCGGTCGAACGACAGCGACTCGAATCCCTCGCCGGCGAGCACGCCCGTCTCGGTGGCGGCGTACACACGGCCGTCGTGGGTCGCCACGTCGCGTGCGTGACAGCGCCGTTCGAGTCCGAACCGGCCGATCCGGTCCCCGGAGAGACGGACCGTCGCGACCCCCTCGGCGCTGGCGACGTAGGCGACGGTCTCCTCGCGCCGGTCGGCGTACATCCGCTTTTCCTCGATGTCGCTCATGCCTCGGTCTGCGGTCCCCACCGTCGAAAACGTGACGCAAAAAACAGCGGCTGGCTGTGGTTCGGGGGGCGCGTGGCGACCCGGTCGCGTGTCAGACCACCTCCGTCTGGTCGTGTGTGTGGGCCGACTCGGACCACCGTTCGCCGACCGGCCACCCCCGGGTGTCCGGTGGACGGAGCGCCAAGCCGACGCAGGGTGTTTCCGCCCCGCCCACGCTCGCGTCGCCAGTGACCGTCGTGGTGTCACGGACCAGTGTGGTCACTGTGCCAGCCCCCACCGTGGCCGTCGTCGAACTGTGTCTGCGACCCACATACTAACGATTATACGTTATCGTATTATTCTTTTTGGTCGGAATCCTCGTCACGTCGTCTCTGTGGCGCTACCCGCCGTTCTGGCGCCCGTGATCCCGTTCCCGTGGGTGAAAGACGCCACGCGCTGTCGCCGTCGGGCCCGACGAACGAGGAGAAAGACGTTTTGTTACTATCGGTAACGAATCGCCTCAGACCGTGTCCTTGTAGGCTTCCAGCGTCTCCTCGACGTCGTCCTCGGTGTGGGCGTACGTGACGAACTGGGCTTCGAACTGGTTTTGCGAGAGGAAGACGCCGCGGTCCCGCATCCCGCCCCAGAAGACGCGGCGCCAGCGGTCGGTCTGTCCCGCCTTGACGTCGGCGCCGGTCTTCGGGCAGGTGTCGTACCGCGAGCACGACTGGCGCTGTCGACAGCCCCCCTCGCAGTGGTCGTCGAACGTCTCGGGGGCGTCCCGGGAGAAGAGGAGTTTGAACGTGCCGTCGAGGCCTGCGACGGTGTACTCGGGGGCCTGGTCTGTGACGATCTCTTGGAGGCCGGTCCGTAACTGGTCGCCGAGGTCGTGGATGTGGTCGTGGACGTCGTGTTCGGCGGCGTACCGGAGCGATTCGAGGCCGGCGGCCATCGTCACCGGATGACCCGAGAAGGTGCCGGCCTGGAACACCTCGCCCGAGGGGGTGAACCCTTCCATCAGTTCCGGCGGGCCGCCGATGGCCCCGACGGGGAACCCGCCGCCGATGAGTTTGCCGAAGGTGGTCAGGTCGGGTTCGATGCCGAACTTCCCCTGTGCACACTGGAGTCCGCCCACCCGGAAGCCGGTGATCACCTCGTCGAAGATCAGCAGGGAGCCGTGGTCGTCACAGAGGTCACGGAGCGTCTCGTGGTAGCCGTCCACGGGGTGGACGATGCCGACGTTCGCGAGCACCGGTTCGACCAGCACCGCCGCGATGTCCGCGCCGTGGGCCTCGAAGACGGCGTGTACGGCCTCGCGGTCGTTGAACGGCACGACCAGCGTGTGCTCGACGAACGAGTCGGGGATCCCCGGGCTGGAGGGCTCGACGTGGTCGAACTCCCCGGCGACGAGCGTGGTCTCCTGGGCGCCGTGGTACCCCCCCTGCATGACGAGGATTTTATCGCGGCCGGTCGCCGCCCGCGCGAGCCGACAGGCCGACACCGTCGCCTCGGTCCCCGAGTTCACGAACCGGAGCATCTCGACCGAGGGGACGTGGCGGGCGACGAACTCGGCGTGTTCGACCTCGATCTCGGTGGGCATGCCGAACATCGGCCCCTCGCTGACGCGGGACTGGACGGCCGATTCGACCGGCTGGGGCAGGTCGTGACCGTACAACAGCGGTCCCAGCCCCATCACCCAGTCGACGTAGCGGTCCCCGTCGGCGTCGACCACGTGCCCGCCGTCGCCGCGTTCGATGAAGGGCGGGTAGGGTTCGGTCGCCGCCCGGACCGCCGAGTTGACGCCGCCCGGCATCACCGACAGCGCCCTGTCGTACAGCTCGCGTGATCTCTCGTTGCTCATGGCCCCGCCTTCTCACTCGTCTCTCATAGTGATTATTGTAGGTCTGTTCCGGATCGACCGCACGACTGCGTGCGGTCGTACTGGTAAATCGCTACAATAATCACTATCAAAGGCGTACCGAGCTTCGTGAACGGGGACAGCTATAGCAGGTCGCCCACGTCGCTCATCGTCCCGGCGAGCGCGTCGCGCTTGTCGACGGCGCCGTCGCCGTCCGAGGTGAGCGTCCCCTCGACGGCCTCGCGGGCCCCCGCCAGCGGGTCGTGGGTCTCGACGTAGACGGCCAGCGCGAACTCCGCGTCGGTGACGCCGGCCAGTTCGACCGCCGCCGTCCGCGCGAGGCGCCCCTCGAGCCAGTCCCGGACGACCTCGCGCCCGGCCGGCCCGACCGGCGAGACCGACTCGCCGAACAGGTGTAACGTCTTGGCGCCGTCGGTCGGAGCCAGCCCCGCGGCCCGCGCCGCCGCGCCGACGCTCTTTCCCTCGGCGTAGGCCTCGACGAGCGTCGCCGCTGTCGCCGGGTCGCAGGGCAACTGCGGTGCGTACTCGTCGAGTCTGTCCACGAGTCTCCCGTCGGTCCGGTCGACGGTCGCGACACCCCGGTCGCGCTGCTCGTCGACCACTTCGACCCCCGCCGCGATCTCCGACAGGTCCATCGAGTCCTGCTAGGCGCGTCCCCGATTTAATAGTTGGGGGACCAACACGTTCCCGGCGGGAGCCTCCCGCCGCTGAACCCGGCGACAGGGACCGCGATGGGGGCCGGTCAGGTCCGCAAGAGGTGTGCACGGCCGGCGACCAGTCCCAGGAGCAGGCCGGTGAAGTGGGCGACGAGGGCGACGCCAGGGCCGGCAGTCGCAAGCGTCACGGCGACGGCGACGAGCGCGAAGCCGAGCAACTGGGCACGCGGGCTGAGCGGGACCGACGACAGGACGCTCTCGCTGACCCGGTTGCCGGCGAGGACGTACCCGACGAGCGCGAAGATGGCGCCGCTGGCGCCGAGCACCCTGTTGGGCGGGCCGACCAGCCCGCCGACCCACACCTGTGCGAGCCCCGACAGTATCCCGGTGGTGAGAAAGAAGGCGTGAAACCGCGCTCGTGAAGTCTGGCGCTCCAGAAAGAGCCCGACGACCAGCAGCGCCACCGAGTTGGCCAGCAGGTGCCCGACGCTCCCGTGGGCGTAGACGCTGGTGACGAGCGTCCACGGCCGGACGACCACCGGCTGGGAGAGCGCGAACAGTGCTGCGGGCGCCACCAGCAGCCCCACGAGCGTCTGCAGGAAGAACACGACCACGAACACGCCGACCAGCGTCAGCGTCGGACTCCGCTTCACACCCGGGTCTCGGTCCCGCGCTGACATGAATCCTGTCACCGACGACGGCGATGGCGTTCCCCGGACGATCCGTCCGGGCGACTGACACAGGTGACCCGAAACCTGATGCTGTCCCGGCCGTGAGTGGACGACAATGGGGGATTCAGACACGACTCGGACGGGAAATGGTGCCGGCGTCTGGGGGCGACACACGGACGCCGGCGAAGGGACGTACACGCTCGTCGTGGGGCTGGAGACGGCGGCGACGGTCGAGGTCGGCGCGCTCGGGACCCGCGAGTTCGACCCGGGCTGGTACGCCTACACCGGGTCGGCGTTCGGGCCGGGCGGGTTCGCCCGCGTCCGGCGCCACCGCGAACTCGCGGCCGGCGAGCGCGACGCTCGCCACTGGCACGTCGACTACCTGCTGGGCCACCCCGACGCGGCGGTCGAGGCCGTCGCCACCACGCCCGCGGTCGACGCCGAGTGTGCCGTCAGCGGCGCACTCGACGGCGAACACGTCCCCGGGTTCGGCGCCTCGGACTGTGCCTGTGACTCACACCTCGTCTCCGCGCGCCGCCGGGACGACCTGCTGTGGACGGTCGAACGCGCTCACGCCGCCCGGCGGTGACCGCACCCGGGCCGGCCAGCAGTGACCGCACCCGCTACTCGGCCCGCACCTGTCGACCGGTACCCGCCCGTCGCGTCCCGCTCTTGTAACGGAGTTTTCAAGTTCTCGGGACACGAGGGCAGGGACATGGTCTCCGAAGACGTCGACGTCCTCGAAGCCCTCGCGAGTTTGCCCACCCTGCATCACCCGACCGTGTCGCCCGACGGCCGCGAGGTCGCCTGCTACTACGACGTGACGGGCCGGAACGAACTCCACGTCCTCGACGTCGCGTCGGGCGAACTGACCCAGTGGTCCGACGGCGACGTCCCGCGCGACGCCCGCTGGCCGGTCGTGTGGGGCGCCGACGGCGACCGGGTGTATTTTCACCGCGACGACGCCGGCGACGAGCAAAACGACATCTGGGCGGTCACCCGCGACGGCGAGGTGCGACCGGTCGTCGAGATGGACGGCCAGGCCGTCATCCACGACGTGAGCGCGGACGGCGCCCGACTCCTGTTCGGGTCCTCGCGCGACGGACAGATGAACGTCTACGGTCACGACCTCGCGACCGGTGAGACGACGAAGCTCACCGACTACGACCGAGCGGTCTGGAACTCGCACCGCTCGCCCGACGGCGACTGTATCGCCTACGCGACCAACGAGACCGACGACTACGACAACCGTGACGTGTACGTCGCCGACGCCGACGGGTCGAACCCGCGCAACCTCGAACTCGGCGACGTCGGCGCCGAGACCGCCCCGGTCGACTGGAGCGACGACGGCGACGCCCTGCTCGTCACCGACAACACGCCCGACCTCGGCCGCGCCGGCGTGTACGACCTCGCGACCGAGGAGGTGCGGTGGCTCGGCGACGACACGTTCCAGGAGACGCCGGTCGCCTTCCTCGGTGACGGCCGCGTGCTGGTGACGCGGGACCGCGACGCGGTGACGGTGCCGGTCGTCTACGACCGCGAGACGGGCGCGGGCCGGGAACTCGACCTCCCGGAGGGGGTCACGACGTTCAGATTTTTCGGGCCGTCGAACCACGAACTCGCCGACGGCCGACTCGTCCTCACGCACACGACACCGACCCGCCGCCCCGAATTACTCGCCTACGACCTCGACACCGACGACACCGAGACGCTGGTCGCGGCCGAGCACGGCCCGTTCGACTCAGCGGACTTCGCCGACGCCGAGTACTTCACCGTCGAGTCCGACGGGGTCCCCGAGACGCCACAGCGGGCCGTCGAGCACGACCCCTACGAGTCCTTCGAGATCGGTGCCCTGCTGTACGACTCGGGCGAGCGGCCGTCCCCGCTGGTGGTCAATCCCCACGGCGGGCCCAGGGGTCGCGACGCGAAGTCGTTCGACCTGTACACCCAGGTGCTGGTCGCCCGCGGCTACTCGGTGTTGCAGGTGAACTACCGGGGGTCGTCCGGGCGGGGCCGCGCGTTCGCGGAGGAACTCATCGACGACTGGGGCGGGGCCGAACAGGGCGACGGCGGCTACTCGGCGTACTGGCAGGCGGTGCAGTTCCCCGACCTGTACGACGCCACCGTCGCCTGGATCGGGATTGCCGACCTCGATGACATGTACGAGAACACGATGGCCCACTTCCGGACCGAACTGATGGTCAAGTACCTCGGCGACCCCGAGGAGAGCCCCGACCTGTACGCCGAGCGCTCGCCGGTCACCCACGTCGAGAACGTCGACGCCCCCATACTGGTCGTCCACGGCGTCAACGACCGCCGGGTACCAGTCTCGCAGGCCCGCATCGTCCGGACGGCCCTGGACGAGGCGGGCTACGAGGAAGGCGAGGGCGGCGACTTCGAGTACCGCGAACTCGGCGAGGAGGGCCACGCCTCCTCGGACCAAGCCCAGAAACTCCGCATGTTCCGCCTGCTCGACGACTTTCTGGGACGGCGGGTCGGCCCCGAGCGTTAACCTCCCGGGTCAGGCCTCGTCGACGACCCGGATCAGCGTTCGTGCAGGTACGCGGGCGGCACCCGGTCGGTCGTGTACACGCCGTCGCCCCGTTCCGTGACGTCGTGTCCGTCGGCTGCCAGCCCGTCGGCGTCGACGACGAACACCACGGGGTCGTCGGCGTGGCGGCTGCCGACCGCCCTCGCTTCCTCGACCGTCCCCGAGAGGTGGACCTGCTGGCGGTCCATCGGGCGCAATCCCTCCGTGCGGATCGACTCGCGGTGGCGGGGCGCGGTGCCGTGATAGAGGGTGTCGGGTACCGGTTTGTCGCCGGCCGAAAGTGTCACGTCGACCGAGTGGCCGTATGCCGCGCGCACCAGACCCTCGTCGCGTTCGAACCGGCCCTTCGGGTCGGTGGCGACGACCGCTTCGAGCGCGTCGGCGTCGGCCCAGTCGTACTTCGCCGCGACGGCCGCGGCGAGGTCGTCGAACGGCGTCCAGCCCGCCTCGTCGAGCGTGACCCCGGCGTCATCGGGGAAGTGCCGGAGCGCGCCGGAGACGAACTTCGAGAGTCGACGCCGGCGCTCGCCCGACAGGACGCGTCGGCCGGTCGCGCCACAGTCGGGACACGCCTCGCCCGCGAGGTAGCCGTGGGAATCACAGTAGCGGACGTCGGTCGTCATCGTCTCCCCGTCGGACGCGGAGGGCCAAAACGCCGACGGCTCTCCCGGCGGTACCGTGTGGATCGCTGTCACTGCCGGACGTGACCGGACCGCTTATGCACAGGTCGGTCCAAGCGTACGTATGGGCTTTGGGAGTTACGACGAGACCGAACAGGAGAACCAGGAGGACGACGCGGACTTCGACGAGGACGACGCGGTCAACGTCCACCAGAACGACCACGACGGGGAGGTCACGGTCGAGGGGGCCGACGACGCCGACGCGCTGGTCGACCGACTGCAGGAGATCAAGTAACGACCCGGCACTGGGGGTGTCGGAACGACCGCAAGCGCGTCTACCGGTTCGTCGAGCGCCACGCCCCGGTCGAACCAGCCGGGGTCGTCAAGGCCGTCGGGCTCGACCACTACGCCATCGACGGTGACCTCGTCGACGAGGTGATGCTCGCCCGGCGCCTCGACGAAAACGAGACCGACGGCGACCCCTAGCCCGTCCGGAAGGAATAGTCCAGGCTGGCCGCCGAGTGAGTCAGCGACCCCAGCGATATCACGTCGACACCCGTCGCCGCGTAGTCGGGCACCGTCTCGACGGTGATCCCGCCCGAGGCCTCCGCCAGTACCTCCCGGCCCAGGTCGGCCGCCCGCGCCGCCAGCAGGTCGACTGCCCGCTCGGTCTCGCCGGGCGTCATGTTGTCGAGCAAGACGACGTCGGCGCCCGCGTCGGCCGCCCGCGGGGCCGACTCGGGGGCCTCGACTTCGACCTCGACTTTCGTGGCAAAGGAGAGCTTCTCGCGGAACTGTTCGACGGCCGTCTCCAGGCCCATCTCGGCGACGTGGTTGTCCTTGACCATCACCATGTGAGACAGGTCGAGCCGGTGGGTGTCGCCGCCGCCCGCCGCGACCGCCCGCTTCTCGATCCCCCGCAGGCCGGGCGTGGTCTTGCGCGTGGCCGCGACGGCCACGTCCGGGTCGACGCCCCGGGCGGCCGTCACCGCCGCCCGCGTCTTCGTCGCGACGCCCGAGGCGTGCCCCGCGACGTTGACCGCGACACGCTCGCCACGGAGCACGTGGCGTGCCGTGCCTTCGACGGCAAGAACCGTGTCTCCGACCTCGACGCGGTCGCCCTCCCCGGCGGCGTCGGTGACGGTGACGCCCAGATACTCGAAGACGGCGCGGGCGGCGTCGAGGCCGGCGACGACGCCGGACTCTTTGGCGACGAGGCGGCCGGTCGTCTCGCCGGGGACGTCGTTGGTCACGTCGTGGTGGCCGACGTCCTCGCGGAGCCAGGCCTCGACCTGTGCGTCGGTGATCATCGAGCCCGTGCCTCGTCGGCCTCGACGATATTGTGGGTGCCGACCGAGCGGTCGTTCTCCGCGGCCGCTCGCGTCACGAGCAGCGCGGTCACCGACGCGTAGCGCAGTTCGTACAGCGACCGCGAGGTCCGGGTCCGGACGTAGGCGTCGACCTCGCCCTTGAGTCGCCGGAGGACGGCCTGTGCGCGCCCCAGGTCGTCGGGGTGGCGCCGCAGGCCGACGTACTCGTCCATCACGCGGCGCAGTCGGACGAACTTCTCGCTGGCGAAGTTCTCTGGCAGGGCGGGGTCACGGTCGAGCAGGTCCGGCGCCTCGACGACGCTGGCGTCGTGGCCGGCGGCGTCCTCGCCGGCGCGCAGGCCCCAGACCAGCCCCTCCAGAAGCGAAGTCGAGGCCAGGCGGTTGGCGCCGTGGACGCCCGTACAGGAACACTCGCCGACGGCGTACAACCGGTCCAGGCTCGCTCGCCCGCGGTCGTCGACCGCGACGCCGCCACACAGGAAGTGCTCGGCCGGACCGACCGGGATCCCGCGCTGCCATTCGACGCCCCGGCTCTCGCACTTCCCGGCGAGGCCGGGAAACTCGCCGGCGAAGTCCAGCCCCGACACGTCGAGCCAGACCTCGCCGGTCGCTTCGCGCTCTTTCTCGACCGCCCGGGCGACCACGTCCCGGGGCGCGAGTTCGGCGTCCTCGTGGTAGTCGGGCATGAACCGCTCGCCTTCGTCGTTGCGCAACAGCCCGCCCTCCCCGCGGACGGCCTCGCTCACCAGGAACGGGTCCTCGCCGGTGTACACCGTCGGGTGGAACTGGACGTACTCCATGTCCTCGGTGTCCGCGCCGGCCAGCGCCGCCATCGCCACCCCGTCGCCCGTCGACCCGTCGGGGTTAGTCGACCGCGGGTACAGGTCCCCGATCCCGCCGGTCGCCAGCACCACCGCCCCCGCGTAGGTCGGCGTGACCTCGCCGTCGGACTCCAGCAGCGCCCCGTGCACTCTCCCTTCGTGGGTGATCAGCTGGAGCGCGGCGGTGTCGTCCCGTACCGTCACGCCGTCGTGGTCGTCGAGATAGTGCAGGAAGGGGACGTGGATCGCCTTGCCGGTGGCGGCGTCGACGTGCAAGATGCGGTCCTGGTCGTGGGCGGCCTCCCGGGTGAAGTCGTAGTCGTCGCCGTTCGTGTCGAAGTCGACGTCCAGCGTGTCCACGAGAACGTCCCTGACGGCGTCGTTGGCGTTGTCGACGAGCACGTCGACGGCCGCGGGGTCGGCCGTGTCGGCACTCGCCGCGAGGATGTCCCGTTTGAACTGTCCGGGGTCGTCCCGCGAGACGGCGATGCCACCCTGGGCCCACCAGGACGAGGCGCCCTCCGGGCGCGTGGCCTTGGTCGCGACGGTCACGTCGGCGCCCTCGCGGGCCGCCCCCAGCGCCGCGGCGAGTCCGGCGATGCCGGACCCGACCACCAGGACGTCGGTCTCCCGGGCGTCGTCGTACCCGTCCGTCGCGTCGGCGTCGGCCTTACTCATATCTCCAGCATCCGGTCTAAGGCGACCTGGGCGAGCTCCTTCTCCTCGGGGGCAACCTCGATGACGTTGCGCTCCCGGCCGGCGACGAGCTCTTCGAGCACCCAGGTCAGGTAGTTGGGGTCGATCTGGCGCATGGCGTTGCAGTCCATGCAGGCGTCGCCACACAGCGCCAGCACCTCCACCTCGGGGTGCCACCGGTCGAGGTGGTTGGCGAGGTGGATCTCCGTGCCGATGGCCCACGTCTCGCCGGGGTCGGCCTCCGCGACGACCTCACAGATCGTCGCCGTGGAACCGACCACGTCGGCGGCCTCGACGACCTCGCGGCGACACTCGGGGTGGACGACGACGTTCGCGTCGGGCCGGCGCTCGCGCAGGTCCTCGACGTGGGACTCGCGGAACCGTTCGTGGACCTGACAGTAGCCGTCCCAGAGGACGAGGTCGTTCTCGACGACGTCGCTGGCGTCCTTGCCCTCGGGGTCCCAGGGGTCCCACTCGACGACCTCGTCGGCCATGTCCAGGCGGTGGGCGGTGTTCTCGCCGAGGTGTTTGTCCGGCAGAAAGAGCACCTTGTCCCCCCGGTCGAGGGCGTACTCGAAGGCCCTGTGCGCGTTGGAGGACGTACAGACGAGCCCCCCCTGCTCGGCACAGAACGCCTTCAGGTCGGCGTACGAGTTCATGTAGGTGACCGGGACGATGTTCTGCTCGGGCGCGGCAGCGGTGATCTCCGCCCAGGCCGCGTCGACCTGGAGTGCCTCGGCCATCCCGGCCATCGGACAGGACGCCTCCATGCTCGGCAGGATGACCGTCTGGTCGTCGTCAGTGATGATGTCCGCGGACTCAGCCATGAACGTCACCCCGCCGAAAATAACGTAGTCGGCGTCGGCGTTCGCGGCCTCCTTGGACAGTTGGTAGGAGTCACCCACAAAGTCGGCGTGTTCGACGATCTCCCGGCGCTGGTAGTTGTGTCCCAGGATGACGACGTCCTCCCCCAACTCGGCCAGTGCGGCCTCGATCCGTTCGGTCCGCTCGGCCTCGTCTAACTCCCGGTAGGCCGGCGGCAACTGCTCTAAGTTGTCGTACTTGAACAGACTCAGGTCCGTCTCGAACTGCGCTGTTTCCATTTCCGGCATGCGATATCACTCGGTCGGTCTACCTACGGACTGCCGTATTGAAAAAGTTTTGTCTTCAAAGACCTGGACTGGTAGCCGGGAGGGTAGACGATGGCCGTTCGGACCGTGAAGCGGCGACAGTTCTCCGGTTCGTTCGTTTCATGTTATCACGCCACATACGGCAGTCAGGGTATCAGCTGTTCGCCGTCGTCGTCGTAGAGGGCGATGGCGTCGACGGGGCAGGTGCGGGCGGCGAACTTCGCGTCGAACTCGGCGTCCTCGGGTACTTCCCGGACGAACAGATCCGCCTCGCGTTCCTCGCTGTCGGTCAGCACGGCCTTGCCGGCGTCCTCGTCGCGCTCGAAAGCGTCCCACTCCGCGACGCACTGGAACATCCCGATACACGTGTCGCGGTCGTACTCGATCCGCATACCGGCGTTTGGGTGGTCCCCGGCTTAGTGCTGGCGGGACGGGCCGGTTCGGGACTCGCTCACCGGCCGTCGGGCGAGCGGTCGTGGTGCCCCAGCGTCCGCTGGCACACGCGGGTGTCGCGGCTCGACCCCTCGACGCCGGCGTCGACGGCGTAGAGACGGCCGCCGCGGGCACCTGCCGCGGACGCCGGGACCTGTCACAGCGCAGTCAAAAATGCTTTCTGTGCTGTTTCACTTATCGGTTCCATGGTTTCGGCGGGCACGCTCCTCGTCGTCGCCTACGCGCTGGGTGGCGTGCTCATGCTCCCGTTCGCGTGGTTGTTCGCCCGCCAGCAGACACGGGGGTCGAACTTCATGGCGCTGGGGGCGCTGGGGACGGTGTTCACCGGCCTGGCCTACGCGGCATCGCTCCGGGCCGCGGGGGTCGAGACCACGCTGGCCTGGTACTACGTCTACCTGGTCACGATCTCGGGGGCCAACGTGGCGTTTTTTGCGTTCACGCTGATCTGGACCGACCGCCGGGAGTATCTCCGGTGGAGCGTCGTCGTTCCGCTGGCACTGGCCACGGTCGGGGTCCCGGCGTTCGGCCTAGTTGACGTCGCGCTCGCCGGCATCGACTACCGGGCGGCGTTCTGGGCGACGCCGGGGGTCCTCACCGTCGCCGGGCGGACCGTCTTCGACCGGACGCCGGGGCCGGTGGTCCTCGTCTGGCGATTCGTGGCGACGGTCAACGCGCTGGCGATGCTGGGGGTGCTCGCCGAGTTCACGGTCCGGCCCGAGCAGCGACTCTACCGCAGGCAGAACGGACTCCTCGTCGGCGGCCTCCTCGCGGTGGTGGTCCTGACGATGGTCGCGCAACTGCTGGGCGTCCCAATCGAAGTCGTGCCGCTGACCTACGTGGGACTGGCGGGGGTGTTCGCCATCGCGATCGGCGGCTACGGTCGCTTCGAGGTCGTGCCCCTGGCCACCGACAGCATCGTCGAGGAGATCGACGCGGGCGTCCTGGCCTACGACGCACAGGGCCGGGTCCTCGACGCCAACCGGAACGCCGTCAGGGCGCTGGATGCTCCCGACCCGGCCGGCGAGTTCCTGCCTGCCCTCCTCGCCGGCGCCGACTCGGTGACACTGGACACCGACGGTGACCTCGAAACGCTCGAAGCGCGACTCGACGGCCACGAGTTCACGGCCGAAGAAGACGGACGGCGGCGCCGATACTCGGCCAGCGTCTCGGAGATCCACGACCCCGCGAGCCGGGCGGCCGGGCGCGCACTCCTGCTGTACGACGTGACAGAGCAGTACCGCAGGCAACAACAGCTCGAACGGGCGAACGAACGCCTCGAACAGTTCGCCGACGTGGTCTCACACGACCTCCGGAACCCGCTCCACGTCGCGAGCGGCCACCTCGAACTCGCCCGCGAGGGCCGGACGGAGAGTTTCGACGAGGTCGAGGCCGCGCTCGAGCGGATCGACGAGATAATCGAGAACGTCCTCACGCTCGCACGCCAGGGGGAGGCGATCGGAGAGACCGAACCCGTGTCGCTCGAACGGGTCGCCCGCGAGGCCTGGAGCCACGTCCCGACCGGAGACGCGACGCTCTCGGTGGTGACCGACGCCACCGTCCAGGCCGACCGCGGTCGCCTCGTCCAGCTGTTCGAGAACCTGTTTCGCAACAGTCTCGACCACGCCGGTTCCGACGTGGCCGTCACCGTGGGCGCCACCGACGTCCTCTACGTCGAAGACGACGGCCCCGGCATCCCGGCCGGCGAGCGCGAGAGCGTCTTCGAGAGCGGCTACACGACCGGGGCCGGAAACACCGGCCTCGGGCTCGCAATCGTCGCCGAAATCGCCGACGCACACGGCTGGGAGGCCCGGGTCACGGAAGGGGCCGACGGCGGCGCGCGCTTCGAGTTCGACGGTCCCGCGTTCGAGTGACCTCGCGAACGAACGTTTAAAGCGCGGGACGCCCGAACGACGGAGTAATGGACGTCGCGGAGATCCCGGGCGTGCCCGACTGGCTGCCCGACCACCTGCGAGAGGGGGGCATCGAGTCGCTGTACCCGCCACAGGCCGGGGCCGTCGAGGCCGGCGTCACCGCTGGCGAGAACCTCGTCGCCAGCGTCCCCACCGCCAGCGGCAAGACCCTCGTCGCCACGCTCGCGATGCTGTCGGCACTCGAACTCGATACTCACGAGGGAAACGGTGGCGACGAGCGGAACGCCGGCCCCGAATCGACGGGGACTGCGCTGTACATCGTCCCGCTGCGCGCCCTCGCCAGCGAGAAGCGCGAGGAGTTCGAGCAGTTCGAGGCCTACGGGCTGGACGTCGGCGTCTCGACGGGCAACTACGAGTCAGACGGCGGCTGGCTCGCCTCGAAGGACGTCGTCGTCGCGACCAGCGAGAAGGTCGATTCCCTCGTGCGAAACGACGCGCCGTGGCTGGACGACCTCTCCTGTGTGGTCGCCGACGAGGTCCACCTCGTCGACGACGCCGGGCGCGGCCCCACGCTGGAGGTCACCCTGGCGAAACTGCGCCAGCTCAACCCCGACCTGCAGACAGTGGCGCTGTCGGCGACCATCGGCAACGCCGACGAACTGGCCGCCTGGCTGGACGCCGAACTCGTCGACTCGGACTGGCGCCCCATCGAACTGCACAAGGGCGTCCACTACGGCCAGGCCCTGCACCTGGAAGACGGCAGCCAGACCGAACTCCCGGTGGGGGGTTCCGAGGACGAGACCGCGGCCATCGTCCGGGACACGCTCGAGGACGACGGGTCGACGCTGGTGTTCGTCAACTCCCGGCGCAACGCCGAGGCCGCGGCCCGCCGGCTGGTTTCGACGGTCGACCCACAGCTCACGCCCGCGGAACGGGACGAACTCGCGGCCGTCGCCGACGAGATACGCGACGTCAGCGACACGGAGACCAGCGACGACCTGGCCGACGCGGTCGAGAGCGGGGCGGCGTTTCACCACGCGGGGTGTGCGAGTGAACACCGCTCGCTCGTCGAGGACGCGTTCCGGGACCGTCTGATCAAGGTCGTCTCGGCGACGCCGACGCTCGCCGCCGGCGTCAACACCCCCTCGCGGCGCGTCGTCGTCAGGGACTGGCGCCGCTACGACGGCACCGCGGGCGGCATGCAACCCCTGTCGGTGCTGGAAGTGCATCAGATGATGGGTCGGGCCGGCCGCCCGGGCCGTGACCCCTACGGGGAGGCGGTGCTGGTCGCCAGCAGCCACGACGAACTCGACGAACTGTTCGAGCGGTACGTCTGGGCCGACCCCGAGCCCGTGCAGTCGAAACTGGCGGCCGAACCCGCCCTGCGGACCCACGTACTCGCGACTATCGCGTCGGGCTTTGCCAACTCCCGCGAGGGGTTGCTGGCCTTCCTCGAACGAACGTTGCACGCCACTCAGAACGCCGACCGGCGCGAACTGGCGCGGGTCACCGACGACATGATCGAGTACCTGGTCACGAACGACTTTCTCCAACGCGAACAGGCCGGTGAGGCGGACGCGACAGGGGAGGCCGACGGGCACGCAGACGCGACCGACGGCCGCGACGACGCGCGCTCGACAGGTGAGGGCGAGCAGTTGACGGCCACCTCGCTGGGCCACACCGTGTCGCGGCTCTACCTCGACCCGATGAGCGCAGCGGAGATCATCGACGGATTGCGTGACGCCGACGACCGGCCGTCGGTGCTCGGGCTCTACCACCTCGTCGCGCGGACGCCGGACATGTACGAACTGTACCTCCGCTCGGGCGACGAGGAGGAGTACACAATGTTGACCTACGAGCGCGAGGAGGCGTTCCTCGGGCCGACACCCAGCGAGTTCGACCCCTCGTTCGAGGACTGGCTGTCGGCGCTGAAGACCGCGCGCATGCTCGAAGACTGGGCCAGCGAGGTCGACGAGGACACGATCACCGACCGCTACGGCGTCGGCCCGGGCGACGTGCGCGGCAAGGTCGAGACTGCCCAGTGGCTCCTGGGCGCGGCCGAGTCGCTCGCGGGCGAACTCGGCCTGGGCGTCGCCCCGGCGGTCCGGGCGGCCCGCGTGCGCGTCGAACACGGCGTCCGCGAGGAACTGACCGACCTGGCGGGGGTCCGAGGCGTCGGGCGCAAGCGCGCGCGACGACTGTACGAGGCCGGCATCGAGGACCGCGCCGGCCTCCGGGAGGCCGACAAGCCGGTCGTCCTGGGTGCGCTGCGGGGCCGTCGGCGGACCGCCGAGACGGTTCTCGAGAACGTCGGTCACCGCGACCCGTCGATGGAGGGTGTCGACCCCGCCGAGGAGGCACGGCCCGACGGCGAGGGCGTGGCCGACGGCGGTCACGCCGACGGCGAGGACCAGTCCAACCTGGGTGACTTCTGATGGAACTGCTCGCGGGCGTCGTGACCGTCGACGACGTCGACGACTTCGTGGAGCGCCTCGACGCGGTCGGCGACGACCACGGCGTGACGGTCCAGGCGTTCGACGCCCGCTACGTCGTCGACAGACACCACCTCGAACGCGCGGTCGAACTCGCCGACCGCGCCATCGCCCGCGGCGAGAACGTTGCCCGCGACCGAGCCGTCGAGATCCTCTGTTTCGCGGCCGGTCGCCGCCAGATCAACCGCGCGTTCGAAATGGGCGTCTCCGCGGGGGAGTTGCCGGTCGTCGTCCTCGTCGACGCACCGCCGGACGCGGACGCCGGAGACGCGACGAGCGGCCGCGACGGAACGGATGTCGACCACACTGCGGCCGAACGTGAGGCGGCCGCGACGGTCGAATCGATGCCGGCGTTCGAGCCGGCACCGGTTCTCGGCGAGTACGACCCCGACCGCGTCAGGGATTTTTTCGAGGTCGGGTCGGCGGAGCTCGCGACGGTCGGCGGCGACCTCCCGAGCCTGGTCCACGAGCGGGTGGCCCTGTTGCCCGTCGAAAAGTGACCCCCCGTCGAAACCCCGAACGCGGGAATCCCCGCTACTCGTTTATTCCAGGCGACCGAACGGACGTGTATGTACGAGAAGATACTCGTTCCGACGGACGGGAGCGAGGGCGCACAGCACGCCCTCGAGGAGGCGCTCGAACTGGCCCGGCGGTTCGACGCGGTCGTTCACTCGCTGTCCATCGTCGACACGACGGCGGTCCCGCCGGATACCGACTACGCCGGCGCGTTCGACTCCTTCGAGGGGATCGCCGAGCGGACGACCGACGACGCGGTCGCGCGCACGGAAGAGGCCGGCGTCGAAGCCGTCAGGGCCGTCCGAACGGGGACGCCCCATCGGTCGATACTGGACTACGCCGACGAGAACGATATCGACCTCGTGGTGATGGGGACACACGGCCGGACCGGGATCCAGCGGTACCTGCTCGGGAGCGTCACCGAGAAGGTCGTCCGGACGGCCGACGTCCCGGTCCTGACTGTGCGTGCGCCCGAAGACGAGTAGCTCGTAGTCCTGGTCGACGGCGAGTAGACGTTTCGGACCACGGGAGCGGTCGTCTGTTTCGTGGGCACAAAAAGAATTACGCACGACCGTATCAGGCGACTGCCGGCTCCTCGAGCGGCGCGACGACCGTCTCGGCAGTTCGTTCGAGCCGCCTGCGCGCACCGTGTGGTATCCGCCGCGGACACACGACCACGTCGGCGTCGACCTCGTCGGCGTATGCGGGCAGTTGTTCGGCCAGGCGACCGTGCTGACGGGCCGTCTCGACCGGGATGCCGCGGTCGCGAGCGCGTGCGACGAACGCCCGGAGGCGCTCGGTGGCGCGGTCTTCGGCCTCGTCGACGACCACCTCCCCCGAACTCAGTGCCGGTTCGCCGTACCGTGCGGTGTCGACGACCGCCAGCGCGTGGACCGACCCGTCGCGCTGCTGTGCGCGGTCGAGCACGTACTCGACGCCCCGGGTCCCGCTTTCCTCCAGTGAGAACAGTATCGTTTCCGTCATGCTATGTAATTCCACGAGTCGAGCGCGTAAAAACATTCGCTCAACTGTCACGTTCGGGACTGTATCGGTGATCCGAGAGTGTCGGCGGGGACACGTTTTCGTCGCCCCGCCCCCGAGTGAGTACATGGGATCGTTCGAGGGACCGACGCTAGACGACCCGGTGACGGTCGGCGGGGTAAGCGTCCCCAACCGATTGTACCGCGCCCCGCTGCTGGAGTGTGCCGGGAACGGCCCCGACGCCGTCGAGACGCTCGTCGCGGAACTGGAGCCGACCGCCGCGTCCGGCGTCGGGCTGGTCTTCCAGGGAGCCAGCATCGTCACCGCCGACGGCGGCTGTGCCGCCCCGAACATGACTCGTGTCCACGACCCCGAGTTCGTCGCGGACCTCTCGGGGGTCACCGACGCAGTCCACGACCACGGCGGCAAGATCTTCCTGCAGTTGGCTCACGGCGGGCTCCGAAGCCAGGCCGTCTGGCACGCGGGCTTTCGCGAGCGCACCCCCGACCACAGCGAACTCGCCGTCTCACGGCCGCCCTGGCAACTGCGTGCGCTCGGCCGGTTCGGCCTGCTCGACCTGGCGCCCGACGTCATGACGACCGACGAGGTGACCGACCTGGCTGCGCAGTTCGGTCGCGTCGCGGGGTACGCGGCCGACGCGGGCTACGACGGCATCCACCTCTCGGGGGCGAACATGGGGATCGTCCAGCAGTTCCTCTCGCCGCTGTACAACCGCCGCGACGACGCGTTCGGCGACGGTCCCGACGACCCGCCCGGCACCGGCGGGGTCGCGTTTCTCGAAGCGGTCCACGACGCCGTGCGCGACCACGCCGGGTCCATCCCGCTCGTGACGAAAGTCCCGGCGGAGACGGCCGCGCCACGGGTCGTCCGCCGGCACCTCACCCGCGAGGACGCCGTCCGGATCGCGACGCGACTGGCCGAAGTCGGCTACGACGGGCTGGTTCCCGTCGAGGTCTCGACGTTCTGGGACACGAGCGTCGTCCGGGGGGCCTACCCCGAACGTGCCTGGGCGGCCGAGGACATGCAGGCGGGCTACGCGGCGGCGTTTGGCGGGCCGGTCCGCGCCCGCGTCGTCGCCGCGCTCAACCGCCTCCAGAGTCGCCGGTTTCCCGCCGAATCGGCCTGGAACGGACCGCTGTGCCGAGCGGTCCGCGACCGGGTCGACGTTCCGGTCTTCTGTGAGGGGGGCGTCCGGCATCGGGACACCTGTGACGAACTCCTGGGTGGGGACGACTCGGCCTGTGACCTCGTCGGGATGGGACGGCCCTTCTACGCCGAACCCCGTCTGGGTGCTCGCCTCCTCTCGAGCGGGGGCGACGCCCGCGCCCTCTGTGAGAGTTGCAACAACTGCACCGTCCCCCAGGTCACGGGCGCGCCCGGGACGTGTCGGACCCCGAGTGTCGTCCGCGAGCGATCCGCCCTCGACCGTGACGGTCGATACGACTGATATCGACGGCTACGTCTGCTATATCGGATTATCAGTCGGAATAATTCGGGCGTGTGGCTTTAATAGGTGAATTCCATCCGTTACCAGTATGTACCGTCTCTCTGAACGGGCGACAGGCAGCGACGATCGTGGGCAGGTCGGTATCGGGACACTGATCGTGTTCATCGCGATGGTACTGGTCGCCGCGATCGCGGCAGGAGTACTGATCAACACGGCCGGCTTCCTCCAGACGAAGTCAGAGGAGACCGGCCAGCAGTCCGGCCAACAGGTGACCAACAGGCTGCAGGTTTCGTCGGCGACCGGAAGTAGCCTCAACGATGAGGGCGTCGGCTCGGTCAACCTGACGGTGAAGAAGTCACCGGGCGCTGACAACGTCGACCTGGAGAACGCGACCGTCCAGTGGGTCGGTCCCTCGGGCACATACAACCTGGTCAACGCCTCGGTCGACGCGGCCGGCGCTGACGGCCACTTCGGCGTCATCGCGTTCAAAGACGCCGACGGCTCCCGCCCGGTGTTGAACGACCCCGACGACCGCATGGTGATGGTCTTCGACGTCGGCCAAGACGACACGAACCCCGACGACTCCTATCCGTTCAACGACGACGAGGATTCGACCGGGACGGAGGGCGTCACGTACTTCGGCGAGGACCTCCCCGAGGGCGCCTCGGTCAACGTCCAGATCACCACCAAGTCCGGTGCAACGAGCACCGAACAGCTGACCATCCCTGAAACCATCTCGGGCGAGAGCGCGGTCCAGCTGTAAGCGGTCCTGGTCGCGTCAGGATCGGAGCATTCTTCTGTTTTTCCCGACGCCGAGTCGCCAGTGTTGAGATATTACCGCGGCCCTCAGGCTGTCTGTGGCGAGACACTGCTGATACGGTCGTGCGTAATTCTTTGTATTCCCACGAAACAGAAGGTCCTCTCCGTGGTCCGAAACACCGATCCGAACCGTCACTGCCCAAATTGGGTACGCACGACCGTATGAGGTGCTGCGAACCGAAACACGAGCCACCGGACCGTTCCTGCTGGGTTTCCGGAACGACCATCGGTCGTCGAGTCACAGACCGTCGAACGACCGGGAACGGGAGAGGATTAGGCTTCCGGGAGTTCGTCGACGAGGACGACCGCTTCGCCGTCGATGATGACGTCGTCGCCGTCGACGACGCGGGTCGTCAGCCGGTACTGGTTGTCCCCCAGGTCCTCGACGATCTCACAGACGGCGGTGAGCCGGTCGCCGATCCGGACCGGGTTGTGAAACTCCAGGTCCTGGGAGAGGTAGATCGTCAGCCCCGGCAGGCGCGCCAGCGCGGCGCTGATCAGTCCGCCGACCAGGGTCCCGTGTGCGATCCGCCCTCTGAATCGCGTCTGCGAGGCGAACTCGTCGTCGAGGTGGAGCGGGTTCGTGTCGCCGCTGGCGGCCGCGAACGCCGCCACGTCGTCGCCACTGATCGTCTTCGTGAACTCGACGCGGTCGCCGACGCCCAGAGTGCCACGGTCGGTCGCCGTCAGCTCGACGTGCCACTCCGGCAGGTCCTCGTCGGCCTCTATCCGTTCGACCGTTTCCAGTCCACCCTCGTCCCCGGAGTGGGGCACCCCGAACGCAGCAAACGCCGCCCGGTTGGCCGCAACGACGCTGTTGAACACGTGTGAGGATGTCTGTGCCCACGTGTCGAACAGCGCGTTCCGGTGGGAGTCAGAACTCATCGATAGAAACCCTTGTGTGTGGCGTTATTAAAAAGTAGTGGTCGCCGGATAGCCGAACCGTCGAGAGACGGCTTCTTACCCCTACGAAAAGCCGCGTCCAGCCTGACGCGGGACCTGGCGCCAGTGTCGCGCTACCCGGCAGTACGACACTCGATCCACTGATTGGTATTGAGTGGTATAGAATGGTATTGAACGCAACTCTTATGTATCCGAGGGGTGTAGAGTACGTTGACCGATGACCGACGACGATGACGACGGCGCGACGTGGCCGCCGATGATGAGCGGCTGGCAGCAGGCCAGCGAGCAGGCCATCGAGCGACAACAGCAGTTCCTCAAGCAGATGTTCGAAGCCGGCGCGGGCGGGCTGGACATGAACCAGCTCGGCGCGATGAGTCAGACGGCGACGTTCAAGACGCGCGTCCAGTCCGGCGGTCGAATCTCTATCCCGGACGCCGAGCGCGAGGCGCTCGACATCGAAGAGGGCGACATCGTTCAGACCGTCGTCATCCCGGTCAAGCGGAACAGAGAGTGATACACATGGAATACGCAACTCCCGTCACCACGGCCTTCGAAGCACAGCGCGCAACTATCGAGCAGAGCCAGCGAGCGTTCGAACAGACCCTCGAATTCCAGAAGAACATGAACGAGGCGATGCTCGACAGTCTCGACACCCAGGAGTCGGCCCAGCGCCGCGGCGTCGAACTGTCCCAGACCGCCATCCACAGCTACCTCGACGCCGTCGAGTCGACGGTGCCCGGCATGGGCGCGACCATCGAGGAGGTCCGCGCCGCAGTCGACGAGCAGTACGAGTTCCTGCTCGAGAACCACGCCGAGACCTTCGAGACGATCGCCGCCGAGTACGAGGAGGGTCTCAGTGCCTACGACGAGATGACCGACGACTACGTCGGCGCGCTCGACGAGCAGGTCGAGATGCTCGTCGAGGCTCACGAGGAACTGGAGTCCCAGTCGGTCGAGGTCGCCCAGCAGTGGGGCGACCAGATCGAAGAGCTCCAAGACCAGGTCGAGGAAGTCCAGGAGCAGGTCCGCGAGGTCCAGGAGCAGGCCGCCGACGCCGTCGAGATCGACGTCGAGGAGTAACCCCGCCTCTTTTTTTTGCGCCCCCACGGGATCCAACTATGAGTGATACAAACCAAGTGCAAGACGAGTGGAGCGAGATGGTCGAACAGATGAACGACGCGGTCGCCGATTCGATGGAGCAGAACATGAAGGCCCAGGCCGCGTTCGCTGAATCGTGGGCCGACGCAGTCGAGGACTCGATCCCCGACGAGGAGACGATGTCAGACGGACTCCAGGGGTACAACCGCGCCTACGAGGTGTGGATGGACGCCGCCGAGCAGCTGCTCGAACGGACGACCGACGCCGCACAGGGCGAGGACGTCGACCCCGCCGAGTTCCGTGACATCTGGCTGCAGTCGGCCAACGAGGCGTTCAAGGAAGTGATGTCGACGAGCGCGTTCGCCGCCGCGAACGGCCAGCTCGTCGAGCGGATGATGGAGATGCGCCGCGAGGCCGACGACGTCAGCCAGGAGACCATTGCCCAGCTCGGGCTCCCGACCCGCGACGACGTCGACGAAGTGGGCGAACGCATGGTCGAGCTCGAACGCCGCCAGCACGCGGTCGAGGAAAAGCTCGACCGGGTTCTCGAACACCTAGAGGAGTGACCATGGCGACCGACCCCAACCCAGTCAACCCGCTCGCGCTCGCACTGGACGCCCAGCGCACCGTCTTCGAGTCCTGGACCGGCGCCGTCGAGACGACCGACGACCTGCCCGACGCTCTCGACACTATCGAGCGCGTCGACGTCGGACAGACGCCCAGCGAGGTCGTCTATAAGGAAAACAAGCTCGAACTGCTCCACTACAGCCCCGAACAGGCCGGGATCGAACCCGAGGAGACCCACGAGACGCCGATCCTCATCGTCTACGCGCTGATAAACCGCCCCTACATCCTCGACTTACAGCCCGACCGCTCTGTCGTCCGGCGGCTGCTCGAAGGGGGCCACGACGTCTATCTCATCGACTGGAACGAACCCTCGCGGCTCGACCAGCACCTCACGCTCGACGACTACGTCAACCGCTACATCGACAACTGCGTCGACGTCGTCCGCGAGCGCTCGGGCACAGACGCCATCAACGTGCTCGGGTACTGCATGGGCGGGACGATGTCGGCCATGTACGCCGCGCTCCACCCCGAGAAGGTCAACGCGCTGGGTCTGATGGCCGCGGGCCTGTGTTTCGAAGGGACCGGCGGCGTCCTCGAACAGTGGGGCTCCGACGAGTACTACAACCCCGAGGACGTCACGGACACGTTCGGGAACGTCCCCGCCGAGTTCCTGGATGTCGGCTTCGCGCTGATGGACCCCGTCGACAACTACGTCTCGAAGTACATCCGCTTCGCCGAGAACCTCGACAACGAGGAGTTCGTCGAGAACTTCGCCCGCATGGAGAAGTGGATCGGCGACGGCATCGACGTCGCCGGCGAAGCCTACCAGCAGTTCCTCGAGGACATCTACCAGGAGAACAAGCTCTACCGGAACGAGCTTACCCTCGACGGCAAAACGGTCGACATCGACGAGATCGACATGCCGCTGATCCAGATCATCGGGGAGTACGACCATCTCATCCCGGCCGACGCCTCCAAGGGGTTCAACGATGTCGTCGGCTCCGAGGACGTGACGACCATCGAGTACGCGACCGGTCACATCGGGCTGTCGGTGTCGTCCAGTTCCCACGAGGAGGTCTGGCCCGAGGTCAGCCAGTGGTACGCCGACCGCCAGTACGAACCCGAGGAGCCGACCCAGGAGACCATCCAGGCGGCCGCCGAGGACGCCGTCGAAGACGCCTCCGAGGACGCCCAGTCGGCCGACGCGAGCGCCGAGGTCGCCGACGACGAGAGCCCCGGCGTCGAGACGGTCGACGGTATCGGGCCGACCTACGCCGAGCGCCTGACCGACGCCGGCATCGAGACGGTCGCGGACCTGCGCGCGGTCGACGTCGAGACTGCCGCCGAGGCCGCCGACGCACCGGTTTCCCGCGTCCGGGACTGGTTCGACCAGATCGAGTAACGGGCTTCGTTGTTCCCCGACGGCCGCGAACAGTTGGGACAGTTCGTGTCGGGACAGTACCGCGTCCGCGGCGACGGGACCGTCACCTTCTCGACGGAGCCACCGACAAGCCGGTGTATGCGCGTGTCAGTTATCGGCGGGAGCACGGTCACCGACGAGCAGTACCGACAGGCTCGCGAAGTGGGGCAGTTACTCGGCGAGCGCGACCACGAGGTCGTCTGTGGCGGCCGCGGGGGCGTCATGGAGGCGGCCTGTCGGGGCGCGAGCGAGGCCGACGGGCACACCATCGGTATCCTCCCCGGGAGCCACCGCGGTGAGGCCAACCAGTACGTCGAGACGGCCATCGCCACCGGGCTGGGCAACGCCCGCAACCCGCTTGTCGTGATGAACGGCGACGCCGCCATCGCCGTCGACGGCGCCACCGGCACGCTCTCCGAGCTGGGCCACGCGCTCGACTTCGGGCGGCCGGTCGCCGGACTCGGGACTCACCGAGTCGGCGGTGTGGCGGGGATCGAACATGTCGAAACCCCCGTAGCGGCCGTCGAATACGTCGAAAACGAGGCGTAACGACGGTCCGGAATCACCGGATGTCGTCGGTGAGCGTCAGAGTCGGTCCAGCACGGCCTCGGCGTCGTAGTTGAGCGTCAGTTCGCGGGTGCGCCCGCGGCCGTCGACGTCGGCGTAGCTGGCGTCAATGATCCCGAGCTGGTCGAGTTTGTTGATGACCTCGGAGTAGCGGGTGTAGCCAAGGCCGGTCTCGTCGTTGAAGGCGTCGTATATCTCGCCGGCGCGTTCGCCGTCGTGTTCGGCGATCACCGCGACGAGGGCGCTCTCGGAGTCGGACAGCTCCTGGAGGCGCCGCGAGAGGTGGACGTGCTTGGACTCGTCGTAGGCCTTCTCGACGTCCTCGCGTCCGACCTCGCGGCTGGCGCGCATCTCGGCGTTCAGCCCCGCGCGGTGGAGCAGGTCGATCCCGACCCGGAGGTCGCCGCCCTGTTCGGCAGTGCACTCGGCGACCCTGTCGAGGACGGGCGCCGTCACGGCGCCGTCGTGAAAGCCCCGGTCGACCCGTTCGCTGAGGATGTCGACGATCTCGGGCTCGTCGTACTTGGGGAAGTAGACGTCCTCGGGACGGAAGACGCTCTGGACACGGGTGTCCAGGGCGTCGATCACGTCGAGATCTAAGTCCGAGGAGATGCAGATGACGCCGATGCGAGCCCCGCCCTGTTCCTCGTGGGCGCGCAACAGCGAGTACAGCGTGTCCGAGGCCTCGTCCTCGTAGAAGAGGTAGTTCACGTCGTCCAGTGCCACCGCGAGGACGGCGTCGCGCTCGACGAGGCGGTCGGTGATCTGGGAGAACAGTTTCTTGAACGAGATGCCCGAGGAGGGGGGTTCGTAGTCGAACACGCCCTCGAACAGCCGCGAGAACACCGCGTACCGCGTGGCGTTGACCTGGCAGTTGACCCGCACGGCCTGGACCTCCGTCTGGGCGCGCAACTCGCCGAACAGCTTCTGGACCGCGGTCGTCTTCCCGGTCCCGGGCGGCCCGCGCGCGACGACGTTCAGCGGTCGCGACCCCCGCACCGCCGGCCGGAGGGCGTACTTCAGGTTCTCCATCTGGGTCCCCCGGTGGAGAAACGTCTCGGGAACGTAGTCGATCTCGAAGACGTGCTCGTCGCGAAACACCGACTCGTCCCACGACAGCATCCCCTCCTCGGGATCGTCCATTACTTTCACCACGCTTGCCGCGACACTTAATCGTTTGTACGCCGTGGCGGAACTGATAGTGATTATTGTAGCGATTTACCGGTACGACCGCACCGCAGTCGTGCGGTCGATCCGGAACAGACCGACAATAATTGCTCTATTGAAAATGCGGTACGTGAGTAGGATCATAGCGTCTTGGCGAGTTTCTTGAGGTTGTTGAGCGCGAACAGGAGAACGATTTCACGGAACTGTGTACAGTACAGGTTGTAGGTGCCGTTTTTCGTCGGTCGGGTCAGAGCGGTGGTGTGTTGGCCGGGGAGGGCGTCCTGTTTAACGCCAAAGCGGGGGATGAAAAGCGAGTGTATCACGTCGCTCGACTCCAGACGCATGTACACGTCCGTCCCGTTGGGGACGACCAGCAGCGACCGGGTCGTGACGTTCGCGTCGGGGTAGGTCATCTGCCAGCCCCACTGGTAGGCGAGCACGTCGACGAGGGCGGCGTCGTCGGGGACCGAGGCGTTGGAACCGTCCGCGTCACCGACGTCGGGGCTGGCCGAGACGTAGGGGTTCCCGAGGACGACGAACGTCGAGAAGCCGACGAACACGAGGATGACGGCCGTCGCCGCGGTCCAGGTGATCTCCAGGGTCGGGTCGTCGGCCGTCGGTTTCGGGTCGTCGTTGTTCCGGAAGCGGACGACGGCGTAGACGAGGATCACCTCGACAAGCAGCGCGAGCGGCAGTGCGACGTATATCAGCTGGACGTTCAGGTCGTCGATGAGCTGGCGGTTGACCGACTGTGCCGCCACTGGTCGCACCAGTATCACCAGCGCCAGACACGCCAGCGCCCCGCCGACCAGCGCGCGGCGTCGGTTCATGTCCGGCCCAAACGAAGACCAGGGTCAAATGTGTGTGGGATGTTCGACCGGCGCGCCCGGCGAATCGAACGGTTGGCACGGGGAGAACCGGCGGCCGGACACGGCACGGTTTTATTATCGTGCCGGCGGTCGACCCACCGAGACGGATGAATCGCGCACTCATCCAGGTCACGCTCGTCACGACGATTCTCGTGGGGGCGTGGCTGGTGTATCGCGGCCCGCGGAGCCACCAGAAGGCCGACGGCGGCTACCCCGCCGGACAGCGCATCACGGTCGACGTCGAGACGTTCAAGTCACAGGCGCTCCGGTGGCTGACGACGACCAACCACCGCGACATCGGCATCCTCTACATCGTCCTCGGGACGGTCGCGGCCCTGTGGGGCGGGATGGACGGCATGATGCTCCGGACGGAACTGCTCACGCCGGCCGCCGACGTCTGGTCGGAACGGACCTACAACGCCCTGTTTACGACCCACGGGCTGACGATGCTGTTTTTCTTCGTCACGCCGGTGTTTTTCGGCCTCGGGAACTACTTCCTCCCGCTCCTTCTGGGTGCCGACGACATGGCGTTCCCGCGGCTGAACGCCATCGGTTTCTGGCTGCTCCCCCCCTCACTGCTGCTGGCCCGGGCTGGCCTGTTCGCACAGGTCACCGGCCAGGCGCTCAGTCTCGTCACCGACGCCGAGTTCGTCCGCTTTTTCCAGTCGATGGAGGAGGTCGCCGTCGGCTGGACGCTGTACACGCCGCTCTCGACGGCCTCGGCCAACCCGCAACTTGACCTGCTCCTGCTCGGCCTGCACCTGAGTGGCATCGCGACCACCATCGGCGCGATCAACTTCATCGTCACCATCGTCTACGAGAGCGCCGACGACGTCAACTGGGCGACGCTGGACATCTTCTCGTGGAACATGCTCACCACCAGCGGGCTCATCGTGTTCGCGTTCCCGCTTCTGGGTAGTGTTCTCGTCATGCTCCTGTTAGACCGCAACCTCGGGACGACGTTTTTTACCGTCGAGGGCGGGTCGCCGATCCTCTGGCAACACCTGTTCTGGTTTTTCGGCCACCCCGAGGTGTACATCATCTTCCTCCCGGCGACCGGGCTGATGAGCACGATCCTCCCGAAGTTCGTCGGCCGGAAGCTGTTCGGCTTCCGGTTTATCGTCTACTCGACGCTGGGTATCGGGGTGATGTCCTTCGGCGTCTGGGCCCACCACATGTTCGTGACCAGCATGGACCCCCGACTCCAGGCGAGTTTCATGGCCGTCTCTATCGCCATCGCGGTCCCCTCGGCGATCAAGGTGTTCAACTGGCTGACGACCATGTGGAACGGTAACATCCGTGTCGCGGCGCCGCTGATCCTCTGTGTGTCGTCAATCGGGCTGTTCGTCGTCGGGGGCGTCACGGGCGTGTTCCTGGCGGCCGTCCCGGTCGACGTCGTCTACCACGGCACTTACTACGTGGTCGGGCACTTCCACCTCATCCTGATGGGGATCATCCCGATGATGATGTTCGCGGCCTCCTACTACTGGTACCCGATACTGACCGGGCGGATGTACGACCGCAAGCTGGCGATGTTCCAGTCGGGGCTGCTCGTGTTCGGTGTCGCGCTCACCTTCGGGATGTTGCTGGTGCTGGGCCTGGCCGAACTACCGCGGCGCTACGCCAATTACCCGGCGATGTACGCCCCCCTCCAGCAGGCGGCGACCATCGGGGCCTACCTCATCGGACTGAGCGTGCTCCTGTGGCTGTACAACCTGCTGTGGTCGGCCCGGACCGGCGAGCCAGTCCAGAACGGCGACCCCTGGGACCTCAAAGAGACCGACCAGTTCACCAAGGAGTGGCAGTGGTTCGAGCGCCGCCTGGAGGACCGCTACGACATCGAGACGCCCGAACCCGACGAGACCCGCCCCTCCTCGACGACGGAGGTCGACCGCGGGAGTCCGGCCGTCGTGACCCAGTTTTCCGACACCGTGGGGCTGTTCCTGGAGGACGCCGCGCTCGGGGTGGTCAGCGGGCTGGTCGGGCTCGCCCTGATGGGGCCGGTCCTGGCCGCCGCCGTCGTCATCGGCTTTCTCGACCTCGCCGCGTTCAGCGAACTCGCCGAACTGGTCGGGATCTCGGCCTCGCCGCTCGTCGGCGTCGGCGCGTTCATCCTCGGGGGCGTGCTGACCTGGCCGCTGCTGTACGCCGCGCTGTCGACGTTCCTGCCCGGGCAGTACCGGTTCGTCTCCGGGATCTGGTTCACGTCGGTCACCGCGCCCGGGTTCATGGTCGCGTTCTACACCGGCCAGACCGGCCTGGTCCTCGTCGGGTATCTGGTCTTTGTCATGGTCGCCCACTGGGCCTACGGCTTCGGGCTGGGCTTTACCTTCGGCTACCTCTCGTCGAGGTGGAACATCACACGATGAGCGACGACGAGCCCGAAATCGCGTTCGCGGACTCGCGGTTCCTGACCTACGCCATCCCCTTTGCCGGCGCGCTCCTGATCGCCGCCGGCATCGGGGCCGGCGTGGTCGGCGCCTACGCCCCGCTCCAGCAGGAGTTCGGGCTCTGTGACGAGCCGACTATCGCCGTCTACACGCCCGAACGGACGGCCGAACTGACCGCCGAGGGGCCGTCGCTGGACCGCCTGACGATGGCCGACCTCACAGAGGCCGAACGCCGCGCGGTCGAGGAGGCACTGGAGGAACCCTCGCGCGAAGGGGGCGTCGACGGCGAGTTCGAAAACCGGGCGGCCTTCGAGCGCGGGGTCCTGATCCGCGACGACGACGGCAACGAGCGCTACGCCACGCTCACCTCGAACAACAACTGTGTGGCCGTCGACCCGATCCTGTTCCCGCTCGGGGTCGCGGCGATCCTGCTGGGTATCGTCTGGATACTCGCGCCGCCGATGTACCGGAAGTTCGCGATAATCGAGCGCCGGAGTACCTAGAACGCCGCGCCGACGTACAACACTGCGACGAGAAATACCCAGACGACGTCGACGAAGTGCCAGTACAGCGAGACGGTCGTGACCGAGGTGTCCCGTTCGGGCGTGTAGTGGCCCTGGCGGGCCCGGAGGAACAGGATTCCGAGCAACACGGCCCCCAGCGTAACGTGCAGGCCGTGCAGTCCCGTCAGCCCGTAGAAGGCGCTCCCGAACACGCCGTCGGTGATGGTAAAGCCCTCGACGACGATGAACTCGTAGTACTCGAACACCTGTCCCGCGAGGAAGACCACGCCCAGCGCGAGCGTCGCGCCGAGCAGGCCCTGGAACCGCCGCTGGTCGCCCTCGTGGAGCGCGTGGTGTGCGTAGTGGATCGTGGCGCTGCTGGCCAGCAGTATCACGGTGTTTATGGCCACAAGCGACCCGACCAGGTGGGGGAGGTGTTCGGGCGGCCAGGCGGCCGCACGGACGTAGAAGTAGTAGATGAAGCCGGCCCCGAACGTGCCCAGGTCGGTGACCAGAAAGAGGATCATCGTCGTGCGGTAGCTGCGCTGGCCCACGGCGTCGACCGCCCGCGAGGCGTAGTCCGCGAGGAAGGCCTCCCGCGTCCAGCCGACGAGTCCGGCGACGAGGCCGCCCAACCCACTGAGGGCGACGAGCCCACCCAGTGCAACCGGGAGCATCCCGGTCGACACCGCCAGCACCACCAGGGCGATGCCGACGTAGAGGCCGGTCGCGCCGGCGGCGCCGACGACCGGCCAGACGCTCCGGTGTTCGTGGTGGTCGTCGTGAGCGTCCCCGTGTGTCGTAGCCGTCTCGTCGGCCTCGACCGTCGCGTCCGTCATCGACCCGCCGCTACGGACCCACGGCTCATATAACCCCGCTCGATCGACGTCGCTCGACGCCGTCTGACGGTCGTCGCTCGGGTCGCCGCCCGCACGCCACCCCGGTCAGGCCGACTCCAGCAGCCACGAGACGACGACGCCGGTCCCGCCGACGACGAGCACGCCCCCGTCGAGCGTCCGCCAATTCTTGTCCCGGTCACCCGGACGCTCCTGTGCCTCGTACTCGTAGGCGAGACACGCCGTCCCGGTAAACGGTGTCGCCACTAGGTCGACGCGACCCTGACGCCCGCGGCGGGTCACGACTTGGGGCTCGTGAGGCGGTCCCACGGGACCGAAGTTTCCAAGAGTGTCGGCCGGGTTCGTACTGGTATGAGCACGGACGACGCCGACGAGTCGGGCGGGGCCGGCCGGGAGCGGTTCGGCGAGGTACCCGACCAGTACGACCCCGACGCGGTCGAAAAGCGGGTGTTCGACTACTGGGACGAGACCGACGCCTACGAGCGGACGGTCGAACACCGTGCCGACGGCGAGGACTACTTCTTCGTCGATGGGCCGCCCTACACCTCGGGCGCCGCCCACATGGGCACGACCTGGAACAAGGTCCTCAAGGACTGTTACATCCGCTACCTGCGGATGCAGGGCTACGACGTGACCGACCGCCCGGGCTACGACATGCACGGCCTGCCCATCGAGACGCGAGTCGAGGAGGAACTGGGTTTCGAGAACAAGAAAGACATCCAGGCGTTCGGCGAGGACGCGTTCATCGAGGAGTGCAAACAGTACGCCGACGACCAGCTGGACGGACTGCAGGCCGATTTCAAATCCTTCGGCGTCTGGATGGACTGGTCGGACCCCTACAAGACCGTCTCGCC